>CAYHLQ010000016.1:0-10536 GCA_964357485.1 uncultured Candidatus Saccharibacteria bacterium
AAAATGTTTCTTCATTATCGCAAAGCTCTTGATGTCGCCGAGCATAGCCTCAAACAGCCGGGTGTGCTCGACTGCAATGCGCAGGCGCGCAGATAGCTCCGGCTCCGGCTGGCCACTAAACATCCATGGCTTGCCGAATATCCCGCGGCCTATCATCACGCCGTCGCATCCGGTCTCCTTTGCACGTGCCTGCGCCTCTGCAATGTCCTCAACATCGCCATTGCCCAGAATTAGCGCGTCGCTCCCTACCTCGTCGCGTATCTCTACAGCGCGCTTAACACGCTCCCATCGTGCGGGCACAAGCGACATCTCCTTGCGCGTGCGCGCATGTATAGTTACCGCCGCCGGCTTGGCCGCCAAAATCTTGGGCAGCCACTCGTCCAAAACATCCTTGTTGTAGCCTAGGCGCGTTTTAACACTTACGGGCAGGTTGGGCGCACCGCGCTTGGCAGCGGCGATTATCTCCTGTGCCAGTTCGGGTGTCGTTATAAGCTTGGCTCCTGCACCCTGTTTCTCGATACTCCTGTCCGGGCAGCCCATGTTTATATCTACGCCATCAAAACCAAGTTCTTGGGCCAGTGCGGCAGCTTTTTCCATATGCTCAGGCTTGGATGTAAACAACTGAGCGACTATGGGGCGCTCTGCCTCGCTGTACAGCAGGTCGCGCATGAGTTTCTTTTTCCCTTCGTCGGTTGCCAGTACCAAGCCGTCGGCCGAGACAAACTCGGTCCAGAACACATGCGGCCCCGCGGGCTTGGAATATTTGGCGATTATCGAGCGAAACGCCGCATCGGTGACGTTCGCCAGGGGCGCCAATACAAAGAAGGGTTTCTCTAGCTTGTCCCAAAAGTTATTCATACCCTGTTTGTTGACAATCTTATTAAAATTCTGCATTGTAGTCAACAGCAGCACGGGAGCATT
Source organism: uncultured Candidatus Saccharibacteria bacterium (assembly GCA_964357485.1). Lineage (GTDB taxonomy): Bacteria > Patescibacteriota > Minisyncoccia > Phycocordibacterales > SBAW01 > GWA1-54-10. The sequence continues at coordinate 922 of CAYHLQ010000016.1, forward strand.
GCATGACAAACGTCCAGGTATGTACGGTGATAGTTAAACCAAACGCATGGTCCGTGTTTTGGGCCCGCGTACACGAACATGAAGCCCAAGGGCTAGTGCCCGCGGGCCAAGTAAATCCTCCGCCGCAACCACAGCCAAAGACGGTAAAAATACTTGTAGCAGACGCGTAACAAGAGGCCCCATAGCGGGGCTTCTTTTATTTCAGCTTGTAGTACAGCTTGTCGCCAAAGCGCAGGTCTAGGTACAAAAAGTCGTCGAGCGTATTCTGTACAAAAGGCTCCGAGGTAAGCGCGAGAGTAAACCGCTCAAACACGTCGCCGCCCGCGTCACCCAGCGCAAATTTAAGTACAAACCCGTTAAGCAGAGTTGCCTCGGCATCCATCTGCGCGTCTACTGCAACCTCTACCACCGGACTGTCGGGCAGCTTCTGCGACACAGCGTCCATAAGCGCAAAGAGTGCCTCGAACTTATCCGGCGTCAGGTACTGGCGCGGCAGAGACTCGCCCTCAGTAGGGCCATGATACGCGACAAACCCATCATCCCCTTCCGCATATCCGTAGACCACGCCGCTCTGGTCCATAAGGAAACACTGCATGCTCTGGCACCAAAGCGCCTTCTGCTCGCGCTCAACAACCTCTGCCTCAATAGTATGAAAGTCGCCCGCATGCACGTCTGCTGCACGCAATTCTGGGAACTTCTCAAGCAGTCCGTCGGCAATAGCGCGCTTGGGGTATATAAAAATGTTGCGCTTGGGCACCACAAACAAGTAAAAGCCGGATATTTCCTCTTGTATGTAGCCGGCGACAGTGGTAGATGCAAGCGTCACGGCGCCCGACACCTGCACATCGCGCACCTGGAGAAACGGCATATGCGTCAGACCCACCACAAACACCAGAAAGAGTACTAGCGCTGCGAGCGACACTATAGAGATACGCGTACGCATCCGCTTGCGCCGCGCGCGCAGTCTTGATTGCGGCAAATCAACCCGAGCCATATAGCTCTAGTATACGCGCAACTAAATAGCCACCTTTTCCAATTTCTCGCGGCCGCCCATGTATGGGCGCAAGGCCTCCGGCACGGCTATTGAGCCATCTTCCTGCTGATAATTCTCCATGATTGCTATAAGTGTGCGGCCTATGGCGTAGGCAGTGGCGTCGTTCATGTGCACAGGTTCCACAGTGCCGTCTGCACGCTTGATGCGCGAATTAAGCCGGCGTGCCTGGTAGCCGCCCATATAGTCAGAGGTCTGCGTCTCGCGATACACTCCCAATTGATCGTTGTCGGCTCCTCGCTGCCCCGGCATCCAGGTCTCGATATCAAACTGCCGCTGGTCGGGGCCGCCCATGTCGCCAGTGCACGCTATTATCACCTGGTACGGAAGATTCAGGAGCTGCATCAGGTGCTCTTGCACTGCGACAAAAAGCTCCTGTTCGGCGTAACCGTCCTCAGGAAGACAAAAACTCTCCATCTCTATTTTATCAAACTGATGCTGGCGCAATATGCCGCGCGTATCCTTGCCTGCCGCGCCCGCCTCGCGCCTAAACGCCGTCGAGTAGCCCGCATAACGCATAGGCAGCCTGTCCTCTGGTATAACCTCATCCATATGCAGAGGCCCAAGCGTGTGCTCGGCGGAACCCACAAGTACGGTGTCGTCGTCAAACACGTAGCGTTCGTCGCGGGGCTCTAGGCGCGCCATGCGGTTCATCACCTGCGGACGCATCATGACGGGCACCACCACTGGAACAAACGGCTTATCGGAAACATTCAATCCCGCCTTCTCGATTATTACCTTGAGGGTCTCGCGCGAGGTAACAACGCTCATCGCAAGTTGGATAAGTGCAAACTGCATAAGCACCAGGTCGCCCTTGAGGTACGTAAAGCGCGCACCCGACACCTCGGCGGCCTTCTCGTTGTCTATAAGCCCCAAGCTGCGCCCCAGGTCCCAATGCGCCTTGGGTTCAAAATTAAACTCGCGTATTTGCCCCCACTGGCGCACCACCTGGTTGCCGGACTCGTCGGGGCCCACCGGCGTATCAGCCGACGGAATGTTGGGGATTTTAACCAGCAACGACACGAGCTCCTTCTCAACCTCCTGATACTTTTCCTCTGCGGCACGCAGCTCGTCCTTAAGGCGCTTGCCTGCCTCGCCATCCCGCGCAGCCTGCGCCTCGCGACGTAAGCGGTTTATATCATCAATGCTTCCAGCAAGCTTCTTGCGCTCATCGCCCAGCGCTATAATGCGCTCGAGGTCCACCTCTTCCTTATTCTTGTTCTTTATTGCCGCGCGAACTATGTCGGGATTCTCCCGGATGAATTGCAAATCGAGCATAGAGTGTGTAAAACAATCGTACAATGCAATTCCCTATACGCCAACTGTCGCAAAAGGAGTTTCCGTCGCTTTTGGGGCAGATCCCCGAGCGCGACTACCCCGCCGCTCTATATATAAGAGGGGTACTGCCCGGCCCGGGCTACACCTACCTATGCGTGGTTGGCTCGCGCGCTACAAGCGTGTACGGCCGCCGGGTCACCCAGCAGCTTATTGCCGGCTTGGCGCAGTACCCCATAGCAATAGTGTCGGGTATGGCGCTTGGCATTGACGGCGAGGCGCACAAGGCCGCGCTCGACGCCGGCTTGCCCACCGTGGCCGTGCTCCCCTCGTCACTGGACGATGCAAGCATCTACCCCGCTACCAACAAGGCACTCGCACATCGCATCTTGACCCGCGGCGGGTGCCTCATGAGCGAGCATGAAAAGCCCCACAAAGCCATGCTCCACGACTTTGCAAAACGCAATCGCATCGCGGCCGGCATGAGCGCGGCTGCGCTCATAGTAGAGGCGGGAGAGAAATCCGGCACGCTCATAACCGCACGCCTGGCGCTCGACTACAATCGCGAGGTGCTTGCTGTCCCGCACGAGCTGGGGAAAGAGACGGGCGCCGGCGTCAACCGGCTTATCCGCGAGGGAGCCACGCTGGTGCAGACCTCCGACGATATACTACAGGCACTTGGTATCGTACCCTCAGACAAGCCGACGCAGCCCTCCTTGCCTGTAGACTTAACTGTGCCAGAGGCCGCCATACTCGCCACTCTAACCGAAGCGACCGAGAAAGACATGCTCATAAACGCAGCAGGTCTCTCCGCCCAAGACGCCAACATAGCGCTCTCGTCCCTACTTTTGCGCGGCCTCATCACCGAGCGCCTGGGCAAGATAGAGCGTACATAACCTTCTTGCCATCTTCATACTTTTGTAGTATATTGCCTGGCAGGCAACTCGAACCCGTGGGGAGGGTGGATATGGGAGAAGTCCCGAAGCTATACGGACTTGGCGAGTTTGAACAAGATCTGCTTTTCGTGCTAAATGAAGCGGTTGATTTTCTTCTCTCCGGTCTTCCCGACCGGACGCAGATAGATGTGATAGATCAGCTCAACGAAGGCGGACTCTCGTTCGATCTACAATAGTTCCCCGTGTACAGTTGCGTAGAGTAGCCCCGCGCCAGGTTTGGCCGGGGTTTTTACTTCGCCGATTTGACATATGGTACTGTAGTACGGTATCACTCTCTCTTGTGCGTACAAGGTGCGTACATGCGGGCGGCATCCACTCAATGAAACTTGTAATAGTAGAATCTCCAGCCAAGGCAAAGACTATAGAAAAATATCTCAAGGACATAGACAAGTCCGGCGACTTTGTCGTGCGTGCCTCGGTGGGCCATGTGCGCGACCTCCCCAAGTCCAACAAGAAAGCCATAGACATACCCGCGGGCTTTGTCCCCCACTACGAGGTAGTGCCGGGCAAGGCGCACGTCATAGCCGAGCTGCGCGAGCTCGCGCATAAAGCCAAGGCGGTCCTGCTCGCGACCGACCCCGACCGCGAGGGTGAGGCTATTGCGTGGCATATAAAGGAGGAGCTCAAGCTCAAGAAGCCCGCTCGCATCGTATTTCATGAAATTACCAAAGACGCTATCGCCGAGGCGCTTGCCCATCCGCGCCTTATTGATGAGAATTTGCGGTACGCCCAGGAGGCGCGCCGTGTTCTAGACCGCTTGGTGGGCTACGACCTCTCCGGTCTTATCTGGAAGAAGGTCCGCTACGGCCTGTCGGCCGGCCGCGTGCAGTCTCCCGCACTGCGCATCATTATGGAGCGCGAGCGCGAGATACGCGCATTTATACCCGAGACCTACTGGGTCATTACGGCAGACACGCAGACCAAATCAAAAGCGGCGCTGATGCTCACCTGTGCCGAGGAGCCACGCGATAAAAAAGTTACCGAGCATATACTCGCTGCTACAAAAAAGGACGGGCTGACTATCAGCGACGTGTCCGAGACAGAGGCCAAGCGCGTGGCGCGCGCGCCGTTTACCACCTCCACCCTCCAGCAGTCGGCCTCGAGACGCCTTGGATACTCGCCGTCCAATACCATGCGTATCGCACAGAAGCTCTACGAGGCGGGTCATATTACCTACATGCGCACCGACAGCACCAACCTGGGCAAGCCGGCGCAAGCCGCAATACTCGCGCACATAGAAAAGAAGTACGGCACAAACTATGCCGAGGCGCACACGTACGCCACCAAGTCCAAAAACGCGCAGGAGGCGCATGAGGCAGTGCGTCCTACCAATATCGCTAAGGAATCTGCAGGCAACACACCCGAGCAGAAGAAGCTCTACGAGCTTATCTGGGCGCGCGCTGTAGCGTCGCAAATGGCTGATGCAAAAATACTGCGCTCCAAGATCGAGGCCACGACTTTGGACAAGACTGTACCTGCGTTTGCCGCTACCGGCTCACGCGTCATATTCGACGGGTGGCTCAAGGCTGACCCGGCTGCGCGCGGCGAGGATGTCGAGCTGCCTAAGGTTGCCGTGGGCGAGGCGCTCGATGTTAAGGATGTCGTAGCTGAAGAAAAGCAGACTACTCCGCCCCCGCGCTACACCGAGGCCGGACTTATTAAGGAGCTTGAGAAGCGCGGCATAGGCCGCCCCTCGACGTACGCCTCTATTATGCGCACGCTCGACGCGCGAGGCTATGTCGAGAAGGAGGGCCGCTCGCTTAAGCCCACCGACACCGGCGACGTTGTCTCCACCTTCCTCGAGGAGTACTTCCCCACCTATATTTCAGACACCTTTACTGCCGAAATGGAGGACGAGCTCGACCAGATAGCCGACGGCACGCGCGAGTATCTGAAAACCCTCAAGGATTTTTACGGTCCGTTTTTAAAGGAGGTAAAACTCAAGGACAAAGAAGCTGGCAAGATCACCGACTTGGGGCCAGCGCCCGAGGAGTTTACCTGCCCTGTGTGTGGCTCGGCAATGGTGTTCAAGCTATCGCGCCAAGGCAAGTTTATGAGCTGCTCGCGCTTCCCCGACTGCATCGGCGCGCGCACCGAGCTGGGCGAGGTAATTTCTAACGATCCGGCCAAGCCTATCGGCACGCACCCTGACTCCGGCGAGAATATCTACGTTTTGTCCGGCCGCTTTGGCCCATACGTGCAGCTGGGCGAGATGCCCGAAGGTAAAGGCAAGACCAAGGCCAAGAAGCCCAAGCGCGCCTCAATACCTAAAGAGAAAGACCCCGCCTCGGTAACTATAGAGGAGGCCGCGCTATACCTTGCACTCCCCCGCGAGCTGGGCCAGCACCCGGACACCGGGCTTGATATTGTCGCCAATACCGGGCGCTTCGGTCCCTATATTGCCCACCATACCCAGCCCAAGGCCGACTTCCGCTCGCTCAAGACCGACAGCCCTTACGACATAACCCTCGAGCGAGCGCTGGAAATTTTGAAAGAAGAGAAGAAGCGCCGCGGGTTTTCTAAGAAAACAAAATAGAATAGTGCCAAAAAGAAAGCAGAGTAGTACACTGTGTGTACATGCCTACGCTCAAAGACATCACTGACAAGATGAGCGCTCCCTCCAAGGCCGACCGTGCCCTGGTGGAAAAAGCTTATACCTTTGTCGCAGAAGCGCACAAGGACCACAAGCGCTTTAGCGGCGAGCCGTACCTGGTCCACCTTGTAGAGACCGCCAAGGGGTTGGCCGAACTCGGCATGTCTGCCAAGACTGTTGCCGCGGGGCTTTTGCACGACAGCATCGAGGATGTCGGCGTAACACCCGAGCAAATAACGGCTGAGTTCGGCAAAGAAATCTGCTTTCTGGTCGAGGGTGTCACCAAGCTCGGCCGCTACAAGTACCGCGGTGCCGAGCGCCACCGCGAGTCCTTGCGCAAGCTCCTGGTCGCCACCGGGCAAGATGCGCGCGTACTCATCATTAAGCTCATGGATCGCCTGCACAACATGCGCACACTTGAGCATGTGCCGGCAGAAAAACGCCAGCGCATCGCGCTCGAAACTTTGGAGATCTACGCAGCCATAGCCCACCGCTTGGGAATGGGTGTAGTGCGCCGCGAGCTGGAAGACCGCGCGTTTGAGTACGCATATCCCGAGGATCACGCCACGATAAAAAAGCTGGTAGCTGAGCGCTCAACATCAACATTCGAGCGGCTCGACCGTATGGCCCGCACCTTGCGCCGCGAGTTGGCCAAAAACGGGCTCACTAAATTCCATACCGATTACCGCGTCAAAGGCCTATGGAGTCTCTCGCAAAAGTTAAAGCGCAAGCAGGGCGACATTGACAAGGTGTACGACATAGCCGCGCTGCGCGTGGTAGTGCAGAGCGTAGAGGACTGCTACCGCGCACTGGGTCTCGCGCACAACCTCTGGCAGCCCTTGCCCAACAAAATTAAGGACTATATCGCCTTCCCCAAGCCCAACGGCTACCAAGGACTGCACACGACTGTGTTCGTGGGCGACGGTGGTATTGTCGAGATCCAGATACGCACCGAGGATATGCACAAAGAAGCACAGTACGGCATCGCTGCGCACGTGGCCTACAAGGAGGGTACTACTATATCGGGCGGTGGGCAGTCGAGCTTTGACTGGATAAAGAGTCTCCTACCCTCTTTTAGCAAAGGGAGTAAAGAGAACAAGAAAGAGACCGAGACAACGGACAGTACCCCACGCCCGACACAGAGCCGCTACGGCGGACCCGCAGCACCCGAGTGGCTGGCAGAACTTGGCGAGGAAGCCGACGACCCGGAGTTTGAGAAGACACTCAAGACAGACATTTTTACGCACCGCGTGTTTATATTTACACCCAAGGGCGACGTAGTGGACCTGCCAAGCGGCTGCACGCCGCTGGACTTCGCCTACGCAATACACTCCGACATTGGCGACAAGGTATTTGCCGCCAAGGTTAACGGCAAGCTGGTGCCTCTGGACACCACGCTCCACAACGGCGACATTGTCGAGATCCAGACTAAAAAGAGCGCCCGTCCCACAAAAAAGTGGCTCGACTTTACAAAGACCACCTTGGCACGCCGCCACATCCGCCTCGCGCTCGAGCGGGAGGAGAAAAGTTCGTAGCAACACATTTTACACGACCGTGTAGAATGTGTTGCTAGTGATTAATACACTAAATTGAAAAACTATTAGGGTCGAAGGTATTCTCATCCTTCTCTTTTTCCTCTTTTGTCCTGTCGTCCAGCTCGGGTACCAACTGCTCGGGCGCAGCGGCAACGAGTTCAGGAGTATCTGGAGTACTAGGCTGCACCGCTTCCCCAGCCACCGGAGCAAGTTCCGCTCCCGACTGCATTGAAGGAACTTCCGCTGCAGCTGGAATATTCTTGGGCTGATTGAGCCGAGCGGCAAGGTTGGCAAATATCACGCGCAGGTCGTCCTCGCCCATAAAGTCTATAACGAGCTTGCCGCCGTTTTCCTTCGTCTCAATAGCAACGCGCGTACCAAGCGCCTCGCCAAGCTCCTTCTCCATATCCAAGATCTCCGGCGAGTACAAGTATTCTTTCTTGCGAACCTTGTCGTAGGCAATGCGTCGCGCTATTGCCTCGGCGTCGCGCACCGTAAGCCGCTTGAGCATCACCTCCCTAAAGAGGGTGTTCTGCTCCTCGGGCCTATCGGCAAGCATAAGTAGCGGCCTTGTGTGGCCCTCGTTGATCTTGCCTGCCATAAGCGCGTCCAACATCTCCTGCGGCAGGGCAAGCAGGCGGATGGAGTTGGAGACGTATTCGCGGCTCTTGCCCACCTTCTCGGCGACCTCGCTGTGCTTAAAGCCAAACTCGGTGACGAGCTGGGCAAACGCCTTGGCGCGGTCTACCGGGTTGAGGTCTTCGCGCTGTAGGTTCTCGACAATAGCGAGTTCGAGCTTGGTCTTGTCGTCATCCTCGGTCTCGCGTATCAGCGCGGGCACAGTCGTAACGCCGGCAATTTTGCTGGCGCGCAAGCGGCGCTCTCCGGCCACCAGCTCGTACTCTGTAGCGATGCCTCCGTCGGGTTTCTGTATCTCGCGACGGGTGACAGTAAGCGGCTGTATGACGCCGTACTGGCGTATAGAGCGCGCGAGGTCGTTTAGCTTAGACTCGTCAAACTCGCGACGCGGCTGAAACGGGTTGGGCTTTATCTTGTCTACCTCGACCCAAAAAATGGCGTTGTTGTAAAACTGCGACATTGGGGATATTCTAACACGCATAGCCCTACTCGTGAAAATGGGCCTTGCCGGAGTGGCGTAATGGTAGCCGCGCTCGACTCAAAATCGAGTCCCGCAAGGGGTGGGAGTTCAAGTCTCCCCTCCGGCACAAATACATGGGTAAACAGAAGTTACTAGCCATAGTGGGCCCGACCGCCTCGGGGAAAACCTCGCTAAGTATTTACTTGGCCCAAAAGCTCAAGGGCGAGGTTATTTCTGCCGACTCGCGCCAGGTATACAAAGGTCTCGATATAGGCACCGGCAAGGTGACAAAAAAGGAAATGGCCGGCGTCCCCCACCATCTGCTCGACGTTTGCTCGCCCAAGAAGCAATTTACCGTAGACCAATACGTCCGCCTTGCCGAAAAAGCCTATTCCAGTGTTTTGCAAAACACTGGAATAGCGATAGTGGTGGGAGGGACAGGGTTGTATGTGGATATGCTGGTGGGCCGGATGAGCTACCCGGATGTGCCGCCCAATGAGGCCCTGCGTGCCAAGCTGGAGAAAAAGACACCGGCACAGCTGTATGCCATGCTCCTTAAAGCCGACCCGGTACGTGCGGCAAGCATAGACAAGCACAACCCGCGCCGGCTGGTGCGCGCACTGGAGATTGCCAAAGCTATAGGCGCGTCCCCCGCGCAGAGCGCCGCACCCAAGTACGACGTATTGTGGCTCGGCATTAACCCCGGGCAGGAAAAGCTTAAGGCAAACATCCGCAAGCGCCTGCTAGCTCGGATGAAGGCAGGCATGCTCGCCGAGGCCAAGCAGCTCCACAAGCAAGGTGTGAGCTATAAACGCATGGAGGAGCTGGGGCTTGAGTATCGCTACCTGGCGCGCCTATTGCAAGACAAGCTGACTCACAAGGAGTTTATGGCCGAGCTTACGCGTGCTATAAACGACTACTCCAAGCGCCAAATGACGTGGTTTAAGCGCAACAAAGAAATACAGTGGATCGGCTCTAAAACACAAGCCCTGCGTCTGGCAAAAGCCTTCCTTTCGCGCTAATATGCCCCTACGGGCGATTGGTGAAATGGTATCACAAGGGCCTCCAAATCCCTTATTGTTGGTTCGATTCCAACATCGCCCGCA
>CAYHLQ010000017.1:0-9439 GCA_964357485.1 uncultured Candidatus Saccharibacteria bacterium
CTCTGTATCAGATACAGAGGACGGTCCTTTGCCTGAACTCAACGATGAGTTTGCCAAGTCGCTCGGCGCGTTTGACTCGCTTGTGGCCCTGCGCGAGCAGATAACAAAAGGCATTACCGAGGAGAAAATACGGCAGGCCCGCGACAAGCGCCGCGGCAAACTTATCGAGGCACTGCTTGAGAAGTCATCCATTGAGGTACCGTCTATATTTGTCGAGTCGGAACTCCAAAAGATCTTGGCGCAGATGAGCGAGGATGTTGAGCGCATGGGTATGAAGATGGATGCGTACCTGACCCGTGTCGGCAAGACCGAGGAGGATATTAAGAACGAGTTCCGCGACCAGGCCCGTAAGCGCGCCAAGCTCCAGCTGCTTTTGAATAAAATTGCCGAGGACGAAAAGGTTGTAGCTGACGAGACGGCTGTCGAGGCTGAGATTAAGCACGCGCTCGAGCACTTCCCCGATGCCAAGCCCGACCTGGTGCGCATCCATATCGAGACCGTTCTGCGCAACGAGAAGGTGCTCAAGATTTTGGAGGGTGACAAAAACCCCGTAAACGAGCCCGCAGCCCACGACCACACGCACTAATGTAAATATCCCCGACGAAGGTCGGGGATTTAATTACCCCGCTTGAAAAAGCGGGCGTCAAGCAGTATGCTAACGCCATGTCTGATATCAAAAACCAGCTTGTGCCCATGGTCATAGAGAAGTCGCCAAACGGCGAGCGCGCCTTCGACATCTACAGCCGCTTGCTCAAGGAGCGCATTATATTCTTGACCGGCCCTATAGAGGACCAGACCGCCAACCTTATCATCGCCCAGCTGCTCTTCTTGGAGTCTGAGGACCCTAAGAAGGATATTTACCTCTACATCAACTCCCCCGGCGGCTCTGTCTCGGCCGGCCTCGCAATACTCGACACGATGAACCACATCAAGCCCGACGTCGCCACGGTGTGCGTAGGCATTGCAGCCTCTGCCGCCGCGGTCATCCTCGCTGTAGGCCAGAAGGGCAAGCGCTTTGCGCTCCCCAACGCCGAGGTGATGATCCACCAGCCGTGGGGTGGCGCGCAGGGCCAGGCGACCGATATCGAGATTACCGCCCGCCACATCATTGCTACCCGCGAGCGCCTCAACAAAATACTCTCCAAGGCGACCGGCCAGCCGCTCGACAAGATTGAGAAGGACGTAGACCGCGACTACTTTATGATGGCGGAGGACGCCAAGAAGTACGGCTTGGTAGACGCGATATTCACCCAGAAAGGCCTCGCCAACCCCACCGCAAAAAAATAAACAAGAAATAAAAGGCTTTTTGACAACCCCCTCCCCTTCGTTGCGGGAAGGGGGTTTTGTTGTTACTCTGAGGCTGTGCATTTCACTAAAAAACTCATGATTCCTTTCTATGTCATTAAAACTATTGTTCACCCTCTTGGCCGTAGCGGCCCTGGGGGGAGCCGTGCTGGGCTACGTCCTGCGCTGGCTCTTGGTACTCGCTCGTAAAGGCTCTATAGAAATAGAGGTGCGTCAGATTGTGCTCGACGCCCAGGTCCAGGCTCAGAAGATTACCGAAGAGGCCGACACCAAAGCCAAGGAGGTCGTGTCCCTAGCCGAGGCGTCTGTAGCCGAAAAGACCGAGAAGGTAACCCGCGCCGAGGAGCGCGTCTTTAAACGTGAAGAGGCTTTGGACAAGAAGCAAGGCGAGCTCGACTCGGAAATCCAGGCCGTTAAGGGCAAGATTGAGGAGATACGCTCTATTAAGGAGCGGGCCGATGTGCTCTTGAGCGAGCGCTCTGACGAACTCGCTAAAGTTGCAGGTCTAACCCGCGACGAGGCCAGGCAACAGCTTATGGAGGAGATTGAGCGCGAGGCCGACGAGGATTTCATGATGCGCGCAGCCAAACTGGAGCGCGACGGTCACGAGAGACTCGAGCGCAAGGCACGCGAGATTCTAACGACTGCCATACACCGCCTGGGCAACTCGGTTGCCTCAGACACCATGGCTACCGCCATTACTATCCCCAACGACGAGCTTAAAGGCAAGATAATCGGCAAGGAGGGCCGCAACATCAAGGCGTTTGAGCGCGCCACGGGCGTCGAGGTCATCATAGACGACACGCCGGGCTCTATCGTCCTCTCCTCATACGACCCATTGCGCCGCGCTATAGCGCGCATGGCGCTCGAAAATTTGATCGTGGATGGTCGCATCCAACCCGCCAAGATTGAGGAGACCGTCGAGAAGGCCAAGGCCGACGCCAACAAGATAATTAAAGAGAAAGCTGATGCAGCCGCCTTTGAAACTGGTGTACTCAACCTCGACCCAAAACTACTCATGATATTGGGTCGGCTGCATTTCCGCACCAGCTATGGTCAATCGGTGCTGCAGCATAGCGTCGAGATGGCGCACATTGCTGGTATGCTTGCCGAGGAGCTGGGTGCCAACCCACAGGTAGCCCGCGCCGGCGCTCTCTTGCATGACATAGGCAAGGCCTTGGACCACGAAGTGCAGGGCACGCATGTGGAGATTGGCCGCCGCATACTCCAGAAGTTTGGCGTACAAGAGGAGGTCATTAAAGCCATGCAGGCCCACCACGAAGAGTATCCATACGAGACTCTGGAGAGCTACATTGTGCAAGTGGCCGACGCTATCTCAGGCGGCAGGCCGGGTGCTAGGCGTGACTCTGTCGAGCAGTACATCAAGCGCCTGGCTGACATCGAGGGCATTGCCAACTCGTTTGAGGGTGTTGAGAAGTCCTACGCCATTTCAGCTGGTCGCGAGGTACGCGTCTTTGTTAAGCCAGACGAGATGACCGACTTCCAGGCGCGCGAGCTGGCCCGCAATGTGGCTCTGCGCATCGAAAACGAGCTTAAATACCCTGGCGAGATCAAGGTAAACGTCATCCGCGAGCTCCGCGCTATCGAGTTCGCCCGCTAAGTAACAAAATTTCCGTTCTACAAAAGCTAACTTCCAAACAGAAGTTAGCTTTTGTCTATCCCCCAGGGGTTTGTTGCGCCATTTTTTGAGGGGTATATACTAGCGGCGCAGGGCAAAATCCCAATTACTAGCCTTACTTAGCCATATTTTAAGTATGAATAAGCAAGATATTGCAGAGAAAGTGCACGGTGTCCTAGGCTCCACCAAGGCTGATGCCGAGCGCGCTGTTGAGACCATGATAGATGCTATCGTGGCCGAGCTCAAGCGCGGCGGCGAGGTCTCGGTAGCCGGTCTTGGGATCTTTAAGACCAAGATGCGCGCGGCGCGCCAGGCGCGCAACCCGCGCACGGGCGCCACGGTGCAAGTTCCAGCCATGCGGGTGCCCAAGTTCCAGCCCGCAAAGGCTCTCAAAGAGGCCGTTAAGTAGCGTAGCTATCTTCTCGAAAGAAAAATCCCCGACTCATCGGGGATTTTTCTTTGGGTAAAGCGGGAAAAGCTTCCACAAAAGGGAGAGATGAACACGACCTCAACTCCCTTTTGCAGAACTTTTACCCGCTTTACTAGCGATTTACTTCGCTGAGCGGCAGGCGGACCTCAAACGGGCCGACTGCGTAGGCCGCCACCTGGTACGGCGGGATGAGTATGACAAGCATGTCGTTGTCTATAACGAAGTTCTTAAAGTTCTCCTCGTCTGGCGCAAGACCCTCCGCAAATATAGATCCTGCTGCGCCCGGACCCTCCTCACCCGCAGGCAAGGACTCTGCAAGGCGCCCCTCCAACTGTGCCACAACATCCTGCGACACCAGGAGCGAAAGTTCCTCGAGCCAGTTGGGGTTATTGCTCAGCACATCCTTGAGCGCGAGCAGATTGCCCTCGCGGTCAAAGACGAACGTCTTGTAGTACAGGTTGGGGTGCGCGCCCAAAGTATCAGCATATACCTGATACGCATAGGACACCGTGGTAGATGACACAACAGCGCGGTACTCGAGAGCGAGTGCGTAGTAGCGCTCGGCGGTAATCCCCTGTATCTGCGCGTCTTGCGCGGTCATAGTATTGAGCCCGCTATCCTGCTTAAAAGTCGCTATCTGCGCAGCGAGGTCCTGCTCGATAGTTGCTACCACTTTGGCGTTGGCGGCAGGCGAGAGCCCTGCACTTGCCGGGTAGTCTGCAGTTATCTTGTAGTACTCCTCGTCCTCGCTATAGTGATAGGTGCCGTCAGAGCCGAGCGTGCCGCCCAGTATCGGGCTCTTGTCTCCTGCCGTGGGTACTACAGCGGGAGGCGTGGTGAGCGAGGACAGGCCGGCAAATATAACACCGAGGACAACCAGAACGCCGAGCGAGTATAGTATTTGTTTTGTAGTCATGGGCGTAGTATACAATAGTGGAGTTTCCAAGATAGCGGGATTAGTTTAGTGGTAAAATGACAGTTTTCCAAACTGTAGTTGGGAGTTCGATTCTCCCATCCCGCACCAATTTAAAGGACCGGCCGTGAGGCCGGTCCTGAATCAATCGCAGATTGCGATTATTGAAATTTTGGATCTTCGCTAAAAAGGCCGAGGCGCTTTTCGCGCGGATCACTATACGGACTTGTCTGGGTCTGCGGCTGAGAGCTCTTAAGTTCGCTCTCCGATGGAGGAGCTTCTTTAGTCTCTTTCTGGTTTTGTTCGGACATTGTCGCCTCCGCTAGTGGGATTTTCGTCGCTACGCACGGCTACTACCATCTTTTGTAGATACTACCACCAAAAATACCCAAATCAATTTAGACCTTACTCCAGCGCGCAAAGATGCCGGCGGGGAGTAGACGGCCAGTCCCCTGCTCTTCAATCGTTAAGTCGCCGTACTCTACCGCGCCGCCGAACTTTTTTTGTATAGACTCGAGATTGTAGGCAAATGCCAAGGGTGAGTAGCCGGCGGCATAGCCGTTTATGAGTACGAACAGCGGCTGCTCTGACAAAAGCTGCCCACAGAGCGACATAAGCTCCAAAAAGTGCTGCTCAAACTTCCACAGCTCGTCGTGTGGACCGTGGCCAAAGGCTGGCGGATCCATAATGATGCCATCATACGCGGCTCCGCGCTTTACTTCACGCCGCAGATACACCAGCACATCCTCCACAATCCAGCGCACAGGAGCCTCCGTGAGCCCATTAAGCTCGGCGTTCTCGCGCGCCCAGGCTACGGCAGTCTTACTGGCGTCTACATGCGTTATCTCAGCGCCCGCCTTGGCAGCCGCCAGAGTGGAGCCACCCGTATAGCCAAAGAGGTTTAAAACCTTAACTCCCCCACCCTTTTTTGAAATTTGCTCCCCTATATACTCCCCGCCTGGGATGTGCTCGGGGAATACCCCTGTGTGCTTAAAGGATGTAGGCTTTACCAACATTTTAAGCCCACCTAGCTCTACTGGCCACTCCTGGGGGATATTGCCGGTCCACTTCCCTTCCCCACTGTCCCGTACGTAGCGACCATTGGCTACCTCCCATTGGCTAGTGGCTAACTTTTTAGGCCAAAGAGCCTGCGGGTCTGGGCGCGCCAATACAACCTCGCCAAAGCGCTCCAGCTTCTCCTCCCCTCCTGAGTCTAAAAGCGCATACCCCTTTTGCGCCTTGGTAGTTAAAGTTATTCTATCCATAATGTGTTAGGCTAACGGTACCACGGGGTATCGTATACCGGTAGTACGCTTGCTTTGGGAGCAAGATGACTCAGTTCGATTCTGAGTACCCCGACCAGAAAATAAAGGACATTATGTATGTCCTTTAAGATAAAGTCTTATAGGATAACGTTTTCCAGCACTTCTACCCTTGCTTTATGGGTTGCAAAGTCTAGGTACACGCACACCACGTCTATCTGCCACTCTTTATCCTCTGGGACCTTACGGTCAAGGAGGTACGTCTGGACTGCCCTATGGAGTCGTTTGAGCTTGGCTGGGTGAACATTCTCCTCTGGTCTATAGGTTACACGTGAACCGGTATACAAAGGACCGTCCTTTGTAATTTCACGTGAAACGGTCTTAACCTCGACAAAATGTAGCTTGTTCGCCTTCTGGGCCACGATATCAATCTCTCCCCATGGTTTGAGGTAGTTACGCTCCAGCACCTTATACCCCTTATTTTCAAGGTATCGGCAGGTCACAGCCTCTCCTGTATCCCCCAACTGTCGTTTTGGTGTTTTTGCCATACAAATTAATGTTCCACGTGAACCCCTTGAGGGTATAGTTTCACGTGAAACTATAGATCTCTATATACTAGGTCTTAAAAACCCTTAAAGACCCATCTAAGCCTCAAAAACCGTCTTTTATGTCCCCATGTCCCCAAGTTTATCCACAGATGTCCCCAAAAGCCTTACTTTAAGGGTTTTTAGTATCCACACCCATAGCGTCTTATAGAAAACTAAGTTCTGGTGGTCACAAGTCGGCTTTTGTCGTCACAAAACCCGCTCGCGACCCCGGCTCGCGGTTTTGCCAGTGCAAAACAACGCTCCGCCTCGCACCTCTCG
Source organism: uncultured Candidatus Saccharibacteria bacterium (assembly GCA_964357485.1). GTDB lineage: Bacteria > Patescibacteriota > Minisyncoccia > Phycocordibacterales > SBAW01 > GWA1-54-10. The sequence continues at coordinate 6,416 of CAYHLQ010000017.1, forward strand.
GAACCCCGGCCGCAGGGCAGGGGTTCCATATTGGTGCGCTCGGAGGGACTCGAACCCCCAACCCCTTGGTTCGAAGCCAAGTACTCTATCCATTGAGCTACGAGCGCAGATTAGCCGATTAGCCACACCTAGTCTACCAGTAATATTATGATATAGTCATCTGCGAAGCGGTTATGGTTTAGTGGTAGAACACCTCCTTTCCAAGGAGGAGACGGGAGTTCGATTCTCCCTAACCGCACAAAATTTATGAACATAAAGCCCAGCCTGATACCTCAAGAGGTTCGCCAGGTGGTTGAGACCCTGGAGAGGGCAGGGCACGAGGCCTATATTGTGGGCGGATGCGTACGCGACTTACTACTCGCTCGTCAACCCAAAGACTGGGATGTAACTAGCAACGCTACACCCGAGGCTATACAGGCACTGTTTGAGGAAACGTACTACACCAATGAGTTTGGCACCGTAGGCGTCGTAAACGCCTCTGTAAGCGACGAGAGCCTTAAAGTGGTAGAGGTGACACCATATCGCACAGAAGGCCGCTATAGCGACGCCAGGAGGCCTGACAGCGTAAGTTTTAGCCAAGATATTGCCGATGATCTAAAAAGACGCGACTTTACTATCAACGCGCTGGCTTTTAGTCCAACAAAAGGGGAGTTGATTGACCTTTACGACGGCATCAAGGACATAGAGGCAGGGATATTACGTGCTGTAGGCGAACCTAGAGCGCGCTTTGACGAAGATGCACTGCGCCTGCTGCGCGCTATACGCATTGCAGCCGAGCTTGGTTTTGCCATAGAGGGTCACACCTTGGTTGCCATGGGGGAGACAGCTACTCAGCTAGAGAAGATATCCAAGGAGCGCATCCAGGCGGAGTTTATACGCATCATAAACTCCCAGAAACCCATGGACGCTATAAATTTGTGCCAAAAACTGGGCCTTTTGCGCTATATAGTGCCCGAACTGGAGGAGGGGATAGGCATCGAGCAGAACCAGGCGCATAGCTTTGATGTGTGGGAGCACAACCTGCGCGCACTCCAGCATGCTGCCGACAAGGGATGGCCGTTTAGTATCCGTATAGCCGCCCTGTTTCACGACATTGGCAAGCCCAAGAGTCGTCGCCGCGACGAAGTAAAAGGGGACTGGACCTTCCATGGGCACGACGTAGTGGGGGCCCGGATGACTAAAAAAGCATTGGAGAACCTCAAGTTTCCACGTGAAACGATAGAGAACACGGTCAACTTGGTGCGCTGGCACATGTTTTTTAGCGACCCGGAAAAGATTACGCTCTCGGCGGTGCGTCGTATCATCCGCAATGTAGGCCCCGAGCACATCGAGGAGCTTATTAACCTGCGCATCTGCGACCGCATAGGCACCGGCCGCCCTAAAGAACAGCCGTTCCGCCTGCGCAAGTATCAGGCGATGATAGACGAGGCCCTGCGCGACCCCATAAGTGTTGGTATGCTCAAGATTGATGGCAAGAGGCTCATGGAGACCACTGGCGAGGCGCCTGGACCCAAGATTGGCTGGACCTTGCACGCACTCCTAGAGGAAGTGTTGGACGACCCCAAACTCAATACTGCTGAGTATTTAGAAAAAAGGGCAGGGGAGCTTATGCAGTTGCCAGAAGCAGAGCTCAAAACGCTAGGCGCAGAAGGCAAAGAGAAGCAGGTAGAAGCTGAGGCAGCGGAGATAAAGGACATTCACAAGAAGCATTTTGTAGATTAACGTTGTCCTTTACGGATAGTTATCCCCATATCTGTCCTTTACGTTGTCTTTTATTAAGACTACTATCAAAAGCGGATCACACGCAGCGTTTCGCCAGAATTTCTTGCCTCATCTAGGTTTAGGAAAACTGGTAAACACCAGTTCTTTTTACAACTAGTTTTGCAAGACATTCTGCCCTGTATGTCATTGCTAAACACCAGGGTGCTATAGACCCCTGTGTGCTATTTCACGACGATTCTTTTAGGAACGAGGTTGTAGATCTATCAACCTTCTAAAAAAGTGGATTCTAACAACTGTGTTGGTTCCGCCTAACTGACCGAGGAAAACAGTCAGGTACTAAGAATTGCCATGAGAGACGCACTAAAATAAGCCACCGCAAGAGGAACATAAAAACTCCACCCTCTACCGGTGGCTTTTGTATTTTTACCAAGGACGGTCCTTTGTAGGAATACAAAGGACCGTCCTTGGTAACATGGGTTATTTAGTCAACACCCCTAAGAGGTCTTGGAGGGCTTTTTGCATACTAGAGCGCTCTTGGGCGCTCAGCGGGCTCAAACCGGCCCGGCCGGCATACAAAGCAACCCGTGCATACAGCTCAGACTCGGGCAAAGTACCCAAATAGTCGTCAAAACCCCTTATGAGGTCAGGCAACGCTCTATCTATAAGTGTTTTTGCCGCCCCGGCCTCTTGTAGGCGACGCTCAGCCAGCTTTTTAAGCTCTAAGGGGTGGGTAGGGGTAAAAACAGACACCTTGCCGGCGTCTTGCTTGGTTACTAGACCCTGGACTTCTAACTCCTCGAGCACCTTATAACTGAGGGTCCGTGGTACCCCAGCCAAGAAGGCCAGACGGGTAGCCTTTTGCGGCCCGTGCTGTATGAGGGCCTCATACAGTGCCGCCTGGTGGGGCGTTAGGCCCACTCCAGCCAGTGCTTGCCGGCTCAGTTCGCTAATAGGTTTGTAGTCTATAGCCACACCCCCATCCTACACCTGTTTTAGTCTTTTGTCATAACTTAGTTACAAAATAATAAATAGGATTAATGTAAAGTTGCAGTATTTTTACAAATCTACTTGAGGTCCAAAACGACAGGGCAGTGGTCGGAACCCATAATATTGGGGAGGATTTTGGAGGATTTTATCCTCTTTTGGAGCGCCTGGGAGGCGAACCAGTAGTCTATGCGCCAGCCCACATTGCGCTCGCGCGACAGGGCAAAATGGCTCCACCAGGTGTAGTGGCCATTGCCCTTGGTGAACAATCTGAAGGTGTCTAGGAAGCCGGCCGCGAGCATATTGTCTATGCCCGAG
>CAYHLQ010000018.1:0-9216 GCA_964357485.1 uncultured Candidatus Saccharibacteria bacterium
CTGCCCACCGTAGTAGCGCGCCCCGGGGTAGCCTTCCGAGTATTTGTTGGTGAGTATGCTCCCCTGCGCATCGCGCACCGCGCGGCTAACATAATTCTCAGACGGAATAAGCTCTAAGTTGTTAGCCTGTCGCTCCTCCTCGCCCACAAGCGCGCTGTAGACTTCCTTGTCCTGTTTGCCGGCAAACTCGTACATGAATGTAGGGTAGCAGACTTGTATATGAAAAAGAAGAAGGCCCGTACCTGCCGAAGCAGCGTACGGGCCTTGTAGAACAGTCACCACAATCCTCGCCAGTATCCGCTCTCCCAAGCGGCATAGCGATTATCGAAGTGTTTAGAGAGCGACGGGCCGGATTCTTTGTAATTGCCCGCATAGGTAGCCTCCGGGATCTCGCTCATGTACTCGAATTTCATCGAGCAGATGGGCTTGCCGTCCGAGAGGTTGTAGGGTACGTCTCGTGCCCGTACCTCAAGGACCCCTTTGGTTCCCTCTTGCGGATTGCCGAAACCAGGATCAAAAAACCCGGCGTAATGAGGCCGGAACTCGCCGGTCGTCAGCTCGTAAGAAGTCACCTGCCCGCATACAGTTGGAGGGATTTTGGTCCGCTCTTTTGTCGCAAGCAGGTAGAAGTTACCCGGGATAAGCGTCAAGACACCATCCCGAGGCCGCTGTATAGGCTCCCAGAAGTTCCGAGGCTCTTCGAGCGGATCTTTTTTCGAATCGAGATCCATCCGTAGCGACCTGTCAAACGAACTCTTCGCCATCAACCCAACCACATCGCGGTCGAGATCAGCATGATAGAAGAGCTCGCCTTTGCGGATACGCAGCTCGCTTTGCGAGAGCGCGTGGCCCATAGTACCGAAGAGTATACCCTCCCTCATGTGCAAGAGGGCGATCTCCTCATCGTCGAGCCGGAGCGTCTTGTTTGTCTTGAGCCTCCCCTGCATAAGAGAGAGGCCCTGGCGCACCTCGACATCGAATGAAAGCGGCGTCACCTCTAAGTACAGAGGACCATGGTAGCCCGGCGGCGTCACGTCATAGTGCGGGAAACGGTCGCATAAGACGCGCGCAAACACGTCGCAACGGCCAGTCGAGCTCTTGGGAGAAAACTCGAACCAGACATGCTCCGGCAGAGCGCACGACTCCAGAAGCGGGATCACGTACGTGTGATTCTTTTCCAAGAGATTGCTTTTCTCGAGCGAGAGGTCGAAATCATACTTGCGGTGCGGCTCCGAACTGACCAGGTCTATAACGAGCTGGTCGTCGCGCGGCAGTGATGTCGCGCGTGTCCGGTATGCCTTTTCTCCCAGCCGTAAGTCGAGCGACGCTGGTTGGATCTGGTCATCCCCGATGGGATATTTTGGCGATGACAGTATGATAGGTGCTTTGCCGTGGATGGCATCGCGCAGCTGCTGACAAGCCATAACCATGGCTATTCCCTTTCCTATGTTGTTTGTACCCGCCTGCGAGCATACCAAACTGCCCGCTAAAGAAAAAGGGCGCCCTCGCGGGCGCCCCTAACTACGTACCCAATATATAGGCTACTTCCTCATCAACCCGTTTCGAGACTTCCCCAAGAGAAACATCCGCACTAATGACCTTGTGGTATCGGCCGATGGCTGCGTGCTTGAGATACCCTTCCCGGACCCGGCGATGAAATCCGAGCGTTTCCGCATCAAACCGGGTCAGGCCGTCATTGCGCTTGGCGACGCGCTCGAGACCCACCTCGGGCGTAACATCCAGGACAAGATAAGCGTCTGGCGTGCAGTTGTTCATTACGAACTCGCCTACCTCCTGCAAGAGGGGCAGATACTCGTGCCTGTCCCGGCCATAGATTTGGTATGCAATAGTCGAGAGCGCGAAACGGTTTGAGATAACCGTTTTCCCGGCCTCAAGCGCGGGGTGTATAACTTGCTCGACCAACTGAGCTCTTGCAGCAAGAAACAGCAGGAGTTCTGTCCGAACCGTCATATCCTTCGAGTCGGGAGATAGGAGTAGCGACCTTATTTTCTCCCCCATTCCGGTCCCGCCCGGCTCCCGGGTAAAGACAATGGAATCATCTCCGGCGTACCGCTCCTTAAGGCGGTCAACCTGGGTATCCTTGCCACTTCCCTCACCACCCTCAAGCACTATAAATTTGCCTCTCAACATAGCTCTCTCCTCTGGTTGTTCGTGTCCGAAAGCATGGTGGCACGGCTCCGGTAAAAAAGGAAGTTGACCTCCCCCCTTCTACAGGGTAGCGTTCGGCCAGGCTAGTTCTAACCGGAGAAAGGGATACTCATGCAGTCAGTTAAGGATCTCATCCATACGACACGGCCTCTACCCCACGGCGGCGAGGTGTTTGTGCTCAATACCGGAGCAATCATCGGCCCTGAGGCCGAAGCTATGCTCCAGGCACTCCACTCGCGCTCAATCGGAGGACTGCGCGCACACCTCGAAAAACTCTGGAGGTCAGGGCCCGAGAAGTTCATGTCGCTCTTCTATGTCGGCTACGGGCACAAGTCTATAGGCGACTGCGGCAGCACCACGCTCTTTATTGAAGGTGTCTCAATGCTTACCGCCAAGGCAATACAGGACTTCATGCTCTACAACGGGCAGGAGGCCTCGACACGCTACATAGACTTTGCCACACAACGGTTCCTTGACCCGGAAGGCACCGAGCATTCCAAGCGGCTTCTCGAGCGCTGGCGGCAGCGGTATCTTCAAGGGCTCGGTGTTGTACAGAGCAACCTGGTGCAGCAGCACCCGCGGAAGGAGGGAGAGAAAGAGGATGTATACGAAAAGGCCATCAAGGCGCGGTCGTTCGACATCATGCGGGGGTTCCTCCCCGCGGGCGCCTCGACCAACCTTGCCTGGCACGGAGAGCTCCGGCACATCAGCGACCACCTCGACCGACTGCGCCATCATCCGCTTGCGGAAGTGCGCGTAGTTGCCGAGGCTCTCGAGGATGCGCTCAACGAGGCGTATCCTAGCTCCTTCCAGAAGAAACGGTATGAAGATACCGAGGATTATATCGAGTACTGGATGAAGGATACATATTACTTCAAATGGTCGTCTATCTATCCACACGATGTGGTCGGCAGCTTTTCCTGCTTTAGCAAGAAGATACTCGCCGAACATCGCAACCTCCTGGAGAAGCGCCCTAAGCAGACCGAACTGCCTAAGTTCCTGGCCGAGTGCGGCACGATGCGATTCAACTATCTGTTGGACTTCGGATCGTTCCGCGACGACCAGCGGCATCGCGCCGTGGCCCAGCGCATGCCGCTCCTGACGACGGACCACGGCTTCTCGCCATGGTATCTAAGCCAGCTGCCGGACGACTTCAAGGGCGAGGTAGAGCCGTTCTTGGTCCAGCAGATGAGCTGCATCAAGAACGTATCTCAAAACGAGTTCGTGCGGCAGTACTACTGCCCCATGGGGTTACTCGTGCCATGCCAGAAGGTCGGCGACCTGCCCGCCATGACGTACTTTGTCGAGAGGCGCGCCAGGCTGGACGTGCACCCGACTATGCGCCGCGTTGCACAGCAGACCGGCACGCTCATGCTTGAGGAGCTGAGCGACCTCGGCCTCCATCTCTATATGGAAACCGAGGGCGACCGCTTCTACTACAAGCGGGGCGAGCAGGACATCACCGAGCGGCCGGCGGCCAACGCCTAAAGCCAACAACAAAGACCCGCCCGGAGTAATCCGGACGGGTCGTTTTTTATGCCACACTCCTTTTTGAGGTGGCGAGCCGAGACACCTCGGGCCCAAGCGCCACATCGGGCGTTAGGTTGTGTGCATCCAGATAGTAGTGGCCGAGCCAGACTAGATCTAACCTGAAATCCTGGCCCAGGATAGCCACATAGCGGTCGTGCGTCCTCTGGTGGCCATCTCGCCATCCTCGTTGCCTAAGCTCGGCTTTGATCATCTCGCGCAGATCGAAGCCCACCGACCACCGACCAAACTCATCCGGAAAGAAGAGCAAGGCGCTGGTAGGAACATTGGCCTCGTCACGCAAGCGCAAACGAAAGGACTCGTACGTATCCCCTTCCAAAAACGCCTTGTCGGTGTCTTTGCGCAGCATCTGACCGATACTGTAGAAATCGGACGTATCACTGTGCCAAGTGTCAGCAAGCTTGAGCCACGCGGCTTTGTCGCGTGCGACAATTTTGTCGAGCTTCCGTAGCGCTATTTGCGCAGTTGCAGTAGACGGGAAGGTAATAAGCCCTTTGCCAATCAAGCTGTCGCATGCTTGTGCCACGGTAACAATCTTGTTCCTCTGGCCCTCTGACCGCTCTCCCATAGCGAAGCGGCGAATCTCGTACCGCAGAAGTATATGGGCATTCCCCCTCTCCATATCGCGCATACCTGCGCTTATACCGTCAGTCATGACTATCCCTTTCGAATTGAGAACAACTCGCCGAAGAATACCAACAGAAGGGTTAAAAACCAAGAATGCCGCCCAGCTGGGCGGCATTCTTTATATTTCCTAAAATTTACTTTACGTCCACACCCATGCTCCTAGCAGAACCGGCGACGGTCTTCATGGCCTGGTCCATGTCGTGAGCATTGAGGTCGGCCATCTTCTTCTCGGCGATCTCCTTTACCTGAGCCTTGGTGAGCGTGCCTACCTTAACCGTGTTGGGCTTGCCGCTCCCCTTCTCCTTGCCAAGCGCTTTGAGGATGAGAGAGGATACCGGCGGAGTCTTGAGGATAAAGTCGTACGAACGGTCCTCGTAGACGGAGATAACAGCCGGTACTAGGTCGCCGCGCATGTCCTTAGAGGCGTCGTTAAAGCGCTTGATAAACTCGCCGATGTTGATGCCGGCAGGACCGAGCACCTGGCCCATGGCCGGGGTCATAGCCGCGGCGCCTCCGCTAGCGATAATCTTTATCTTTTTTACTATTTTCTTTGCCATATAGGGAGAGTTGGAGAATACTTTAAATTAGCTCTTTTTGCAATTAGATACGTTTGATTTGGAGGAAGTCCAATTCTACCGGCGTCTCGCGGCCAAACATCGCCACAAGTACCTTTACCTTGCCGCGAGCCTCATCCACCTCGCCCACCTTGCCGTCCAGGTCCTTAAACGGACCATCTACGATGACGACCGAGTCGCCTGCGGAGAGGTCTATAGCGTGCTTGATGGAGCCCTCGGTAGCCTGCATGCGGCCAAGCAGCGTGTCTACCTCGTCTTGGCGCAACGGCACCGGGTTGACACCCGATCCGACAAAGCCGGTTACGCGCGGCGTGTTGCGCACGACGTACCACGACTGGTCGTCCACTATCATGTCTACCAGTACGTAGCCTGGGTATACCTTCTCCTCCTCCTCGACGCGCCTACCCCCTTTTATCTTTATAGTCTTCTCGGTTGGTACAATAACCTGAAATATCTTCTCCTGGAGGCCGAGGGACTCGATGCGCTGGCGCAGGTTGCGGGCCACAGCGTTCTCATAGCCGGCGTAGGTGTGTATGGCGTACCAGGCGCGTCCTACCGATGTATCTTGCTTGGACATAAAAGGTTAGATTATCTGCTCGATAATGAGGCGGAGTGCGTAGTCAAGAAGGCCCAGGTACACTGCGGTTATAACAGACACGCCGATAACAACAAACGTATAGGCAATGACAAGCGGGCGGCTCGGCCAGCTTACGTGCTTCATCTCGGCCCTGACCTCTCTAAAGTAGTTAAACATGGTTTCTATTCTTGATTACAAGCGAAGCTTTTTCGGCATTTTTAAAAGCCCTCTCGGGCCTTTTTTCCATAATACCCCCGCAAAAAGGTTCAGTCAACCCCGACGCATTAGGTAGGAAATAACGCAAAAACCACCCCACATGTGGGATGGTTTGCTCTTGTGAAGACCGTTTAGCGGATCTCGTAGGTAACCGATACGCTGCTGGTAACCTTGTTCTGCCCGGTCGAGATCTCCGGAGCGGCCTTCGCGTCCGAGGCCTGAGTGGCCATCTCCATGCCGCCGCGGCCGTATGCGTACGGCATAGGCACACCCGAGCCACTCTCGCTAAATGACACGACGCGGACTATAGAGACGCCGAGCTGCTTGGCAAGCTCGCTAGCCTTTGCCTTAGCGTCGGCGATAGCCTCAAGGCGAGCTTCGTCCTCTACCTGGTCCGGGTCATCAAATGTAAACTGCAGGCCCGACACTTCAGTAGCGCCCGCCTGGCCTACGCCGCCCAAGAGCTCGCCTGCTTTTTCGGTATCGCGGACCTTAACCGTAGTGGTCTGGCGCACCTGGTAGCCGCGCAGAACCTGCTCGCCGCCCGGGCAGTAGCCGTTTACGCAGGACTTCTGCACGTAGTCGTACTGCGGGTTAACCGAGTAGTCGCTGGTCTGGATATCCTTCTCGTCTATGCCGGCGTTCTTGAGGTACGCCAGCGTGGCGTTTGCCTTGGCAGTCGCGTCACTCTGGGCCGCAGCAACAGTCGCCTTCTCGCTCATAACGCTAAAGCTGAAGGTTGCAATATCAGGGACAGCCACAGCCTCGCCATAACCGGAGACTGAGATAGTATTGCCGGGTGCAATACCGGCGCCTATGTAGCGCAGGCCCATAAATCCCGCCAAGACCTGCACCGCTAAAAAGGCAATAAGAAGCCCTGCAATAATAAGTATAAACTTGCGCAACCTGTCGCCCGAAACACCGTCAAATAAGCCGTTCATGTTATATGAATACCTAATTAATAAAGCAGCTGTCCTGTTATTGACGCTCCTGCACCGCTTTAATTACCGCTGAGAACTGCGCATACGGCAGGGCACCCGACAGCGGCACCTGGGCGCCATTGCCGTACACCACAGTATAAGGCGTGCCCTGGGCCCCGGCCGCCTGAGCCTGCGCCGACTGCTCATTAATCTTCTCGTTATACCTATTGTCAGATACGCATGACATATATTTGGCAGTATCGGCTCCCAGCTGCGACGCCAACTCCAGATAGCGCGCGGTGCCGAGGTTTTTTTGGTCGGTAAATACACTCTCGGTAAAGCCCCACCAGCCGTCATTACCCAATTGCTCGGCGATGCACTCGGCGGCGAGCGCAGCAGGCCGCGCCTGAGGGTGGATAGAGTCGAGCGGCAAATGGCGCATGACCCAAGCAACCTGGCCATTACTTTCCTCTACAATGCGCTTGATGGTCGGGTAAGCCACGCTGCAGTAGTAACACTCAAAATCGCTGTACTCGATAAGCACAACAGGGGCCGTCGGCGAGCCGATGATATGGTCTTGCGCCGATGGAGCAGGCACCGAGGTGCTGCCTGGCAAGGCGCTGTCCCCTGCTGCTGCCGGAGCGGCGTTTGCGTTGAGATTAACAAAAATAATGGCACCCGCTATGAGCGCACCGGCGATTAGTATGGATACGGATTGGTTGAGCTCTAGTTTATTTGACATTGCCTTTGAGTATATCGCGAATTTCCTCCAAAAGCCGCACATCTTCAGGTTTCTCATGCTCGGCCACCTGCTCTTCCTCGTGGCGCTCGAAGATGCGCTTGCGCATGGTGCTTAGGATCTTAAAGACGATAAAGATAGACAGCGAGACTATGAGGAAGTTAAACATAACCTGCAGGAAGTTACCGTACTTGAGCACCAGTCCGGCATAAGGCTCCCAAGCCAGGGTCTTGAGGTCTACATGGTTGGTAACAAGCCCCAAAAACGGCGTGATAATGTCCCCCACCAGCGAGTTAACGACGGCAGAAAACGCGTTGCCTATGACAACCGCGATGGCAAGCTCGAACGCATTGCCCTTAACCGCAAAGTTGCGGAACTCGGCCAAAAGGCCGCGCGTGCCAGAAAATGCCTTATGTACCATAGGTTGAGTGTTGCCTATTATTTCTTGTTTTGCAAATGCTCGAGGTCCTTCATGAGGTTACCCAAGCTTGAACGTATCTCCTCGAGCGTCTTATGCTGCGCCTGCTCGCGCGCCTCTTCTGCGGCGTCTTCCTCGCTCATTTCCTCGACGTCCTCAGCGATTTCGTCCACATCTTCTGCTATCTCATCAACGTCTTCTGCAATCTCGTCTACATCCTCCTGGATTTCGTCTATGTCCTCCTGAATCTCCTCTATGTCGTGCTCGACCTCCTCGAGGCTAGCTGCCTGGTAGTTGACTGTCATTTGTATAAACAGGGAAAGATATATCGCCTCAAGGGAGACGATGGTCGTCAGTATCAGGAGCATACGGTCAGTATCAACCCAGCCCACAAATGCCATGGCAAAACTAGCCGCAAAGAGTACGGTATGCAGCGCTACCGACTGCGGCGAGCCTATCCAGCGCGTAGCGGCCGAGACAGCATTGCGCAAATTGTCTTTTTCAGGGTCCATACAAACTCAAAAATTCCGGGGGTGACCGATGGGACTCGAACCCACAACAACTGGTACCACAAACCAGGGCTCTACCATTGAGCTACGGCCACCGTGCGCTCACTGTAGCGATTTTTCGGACAAAAGTCGAGATTATACGCGCACCGAGAGCTCGCGGCGCGATGAGTAGTACGCAAACGACACGAACACCAAGCCGATAAGTCCTGTTACCGCCTCGGGCACATGGAACAGTATCCCCATGAGCATCGAGAGCCCGAGACCCAGTATGGCCCAGTGCGCGCCGTGTTCCAGGTAGCGCAGGGCGTCGAGCGTCTTCTGGCGCACAAGGTAGACGGTAATAGAGCGCACGAAGTACGCGCCGATACCCAAGCCCACAAAGATAATAAGTATATCGGTCGTAAGTGCAAACGCGCCCACTACGCCATCCAAGGAAAAAGCCGAGTCCAGCACGTTGAGATAAACGAACAAGGAGGCGCCTGCTGCCGCCGCGTGCGTACCGGTCTCGATACTGGAGGTAATGCCCTGCATGACGACGAAAGTAAGGAGCCCGATGCAGCCTGCAAACAGGACGCTCGCCTGGTGGTCGGAGAAGTAGGCCAGCACCAGAAGAACCACAAGAGCAATGGCAAGCTCTATCGCCTCTATCCTCCCCCATCTGGCAAGGCGCGTCTCTACGGCAGCTATCCAGTGTACATGCTTGGATGTGTTGAAGAAGTAGTGCAAGGAAACCATGAGCAAGAACACGCCGCCGAAGGCGTTGATGGCGTGCGATACGCCGGAGAGCATGGTGCCGTACGCCTCGGGCTCGTTAAATGCGAGAACGAACGCGCCCCACGGCCAGATGCCCGCCGCAACCGAGACGATAAGCGCCGGGAGTATAAGTCGGGTGCCGAAGACTGCAAGCAATATGCCCCA
>CAYHLQ010000019.1:0-9040 GCA_964357485.1 uncultured Candidatus Saccharibacteria bacterium
CGGTGTTAGGCCGCAGCCAAGCCTCCCAACCTTGCCGTGCTGCTCCATAAACTCCGCGCCTTCGCCGGTGGACATATGCTCGAACGAGATCTTAAGCGTATTGTGGCAGCCCATAATCTCGGGCAGAGTGTGCGCCACAAAGTGCGGTTCTTGATCGTAGGAGTCGAGTTCGTCACCAAACTTATAAAGCCTAGTGCGTATCTTTACTCTCTTCCGTGCGATGCCGTCGGCAGCATGGAGCAGGAGCACTTTTCCTGCGTCCTGGAGCACCTGGAGACATTTAAACGGCCGGGTACCCAAAGTCCAGAGCGCGGCAGGGTCGGTGACGCCCGCGTCGCTGTTGGTGGTGAGCCCTGCCGGGTAATACTTGATGCCGGCAAAGTTCTCCTGTTTGCAGGCTTTTTCGACCTCGCGCGGGTCGAGCGTGTCGGTCAGATAGAGCGTCTCGAGTACGCGCAGCTTTCCGCCGGAGGCTTCCATAACCTCCTTGCCGTGGGCGTTCATTGCATCTGTGGTCGTTATAGGCGGCTTGAGGTTGGGCATAGCGAGCCCGAGCCAAAAGCGTTTTGCAACGAGAGGCGCAATGAGTCTGGTGCGGTTCTTCTGCCGGAAATGCTGATGCAGGTCAGCTGGTGCAATGATTCGAATGCGGTTCGGGCTCATCTGCATATCCCGGGAAATAATTTCCATAAGAGCGGTCCTTTTTACTTGAATGTACGTTCGTGGTCCGTGCGCACTGTACCAAAAGAAAAAGCCCGGCGCCACCCCAAAGGGGAGGACACCGGGCGAGGTCGTTTACGCAATCTCGACAAGCGAGATCGCGAGTTTTGAGAGAATCGGCTCGAAGAGCCTGTTGCCGAACTCGAGGTAGCCGGTCGTGCACATGAAGCCGGTTGCGCCGGCCTGCAATGCCTCGAAGGCGTCCTCGTCGTCAAAGATGCCTCCTGCCGCGTCGAGACGAATATACGGAGGGACAAGTGTCCGCATTTTCCGTATCATCGCGAAGTTTGCATGCTTAACTCCGCTGCCGGCCAGTCCGCCTTTGTGCTTGAGTACTTTGTCGGACTCGTCGGAGCGGAAGGCCAGTGCCGGTTTACCGTCTTCGCGGGAGCGCTCTTGGTCCGGCAGGGTGTTGCCGATTGTGAGCGAGCCGATGCGGGTTCCAACGGCAGTTGTTACAAGCCTCTTTATGAGGTCGTAGTCGTCGGTAGGAGAGAGCTTGAGCGCGATGCGTTTGCGGCGGTCGTCCCAAAGCTCGCCGAGTTCGGCGCGTATAGCCGCGACAATCTCGTAGGTAAGATTCCAGTCGAGCGCGGGGATTATTTTGCGCTCGCTTCCGCCCCATACGTTGGGACAGCTCAGGTTAATCTCGACGCCGTCGACCCCGGCCTTGAAGCATGCCGCTGTCATCTGAGCGTACTCCTGCGGGGTAAAGCCCGAGACGCTCGCCCAGAGCTGCTTGCCGTATTCATGGGCCTTTTGGGCCATGTAGGGCAAGGTCTTCTTGTACTCGTCCATGCCGATATTGGGCAGCCCGAGCGAGTTTATGGACCATCGCTCCTGCGGGTGGAAGTAGTAGGTGTCGCCGATGTTGCCCGTACGCCGCTGTGCGGTTATCGAGCCGACCATGATGCGGCTCATCGGGCCCTTGCAGGCCTTGATGACTGCATCTATATCCTTGATACTGCCGGCTCCGTTGCCGAACAGCATCGTGCTTAAGTCAGTCATGTCGTCTCCTCCCTGTTAAATGTGCGCTCGCAAAACGGTAGCACGAAGGAGGGATATAAGAAAGGTCTTGTGGTCAGGCGTTCAAAATCGCGACGGCGATTTTGTCGCACGACCCTGCCTCGCGGTTTTGCCAGTGCAGAACATCGCACCACAGGAGTACTTCCATTTTCCAAGAGGAGTACCTCTGGAAAATTAGGTCGCTCCGGCTCCCACAGCGCAGAAAATCCCGCTCAAGCGGGATTGTTCTGTCGACTGTGGGCGCGGCAGGGATCGAACCTGCGACCAGTCGTGTATAAGACGACGGCTCTACCACTGAGCTACGCGCCCAATTGAGCAAATATAGCGCACTCCTACTCTAAATGCATCTGCGAAGCTCGAGCAGCAAGGGCCTGCGAGAGCAGAGGATGCTTAGCCAAGGTTTCGTCTTTCTGGATTATCTGTAAGGCTTCCTGGCGGGCGGCCTCGACCAATTTCAAATTTTTTAGGGCTTCCATGCCGATGTCCGAGATGCCCCATTGCTTGCGGCCGCTCAACTCGCCGGGCCCACGCTGTAGCAAGTCTTGTTCGGCGAGCTCAAATCCGTTCTTTGCTGTCACGAGTGCCTTAAGTCTTGCAAGCGTAGGCTCGCCCCGGCTCTCCGGGCAGACAAAGCAGTATGCCTGATGATTGGAGCGCACGACACGACCCCTGAGTTGGTGTAATTGAGAAAGACCAAAGCGCTCGGCACCCTCTATAAATATCAGTGTGGCGTTGGGTACGTTGACGCCCACCTCGACCACGCTTGTTGCCACCAATAAATCTACTTCGTGCCGGCTAAAGCGCGCCATAACGTCATCCTTTTCCTTGGGCGTCATCTTGGAGTGCAGAATATCTATCTTGTACTCGGGGAAGATATCTTTTTTTAAGCGCTTAGCCTCAGCGGTAACCGACTTGGCCTGCAAGGCAAAGGCCTTGTCTGGGTCAGGCTCGTCAATCCGCGGGCAGATTACATACGCCTGGCGACCTTCCCTTAACTGTTCGTGTATCTTTGCGTATGCCTTAGCTCTTTCGCCTGACTTAACAATCTCCGTAATGATCGTCTTGCGGCCCGGCGGCATCTCATCGAGCAGGGTTAAGTCGAGGTCGCCGTACACGGTTAAGGCAAGCGTGCGCGGTATAGGGGTCGCAGTCATGCTTAAAAGATGCGGCAGCCTATCCTCTTTGCGCGTCAGCATGCGCCGCTGATTGGTGCCAAAGCGGTGCTGCTCGTCTATGACCACGAGCGCCAAGTGTTTGAACGCCACAGACTTTTGTATGAGCGCGTGCGTGCCAATAAGTACCGGTATCTCGCCATTAGCGACCCATTTTAAAAGCTGGGCTCGCGATATTGGCGTAAAGTTGTTTTTCTTAACCTTGGAGGGGAACTTGTAGCACCCCGAGCCAGTTATAAGTCCGATGTTGATGGGGAACTTTTCAAAGTAATTTATAAACGACTCGAAGTGCTGCTTAGCCAGAATCTCGGTCGGCGCCATGTAGGCCACTTGGAGCGTGCCGCTCTTTGAGCCTTCGGGCCGTGTAGAGACGACCGCGTGCGCCGCTGTCGCTGCAACAGCCGTCTTGCCCGAGCCCACGTCGCCCTCAAGCAGGCGAGACATGGGGTGGCCTGTGCGGATGTCGGTCAGTATTGCCTCTATGGCGTGTATCTGCCCGTCGGTCGCCTGGAAGGGGAATTCATCTATAAACTCCTGCACCTGCGCCTCCGGCGTATCTATGACAAAACTCTTTTCCTTGTTTTGGAGTGCTCGCTCGCGGCCGCGCTCCAGCTGGATCATAAACACCTCTTCAAAAGCAAAACGCTTGCGAGCGGCCTCGGCCTGCTTGAGCTCGTGCGGCGTATGCACCCACACTAAGGCGGTGCGCAGGGTGGGGAGGTTGTAGTTTTTCAGAAGCTCTGCGGGTATTGGGTCCTCGACTTGGTCGAGAACCTCTTGGGTCAAAAACTTCTTGACTGCGTGCCGCATCCAGAGCGAGGTTGTGCCGCGCGACTCCGGATACACCGCGAACAGGTCTGGGGGGTCAGAAAGCTCCTGCGAAAGGGAGAGATGAACGGGACCCCAACTCCCTTTCGCAGGACTTTGCTGCCCCCCTTCAAACAACCCTGCCTCGGTTGCCGATACTTTTTGCAGCTGCGGGTTCGCTAAGTAAAGTTTGCCCTCGCTCCCTGACACCTTGCCGGTGGCGCGCACTAGCGTATCGTTTGCGTACATCTTGGAGATGTAGGGCTGGTTAAACCATCGGCACTTGATGCGCCCGGTGTTGTCGCGCAGGTATCCCTCTGTCATGGGGATGCGCGACTTCCATCCTTTCTTGGCCTCTAACTTTTCGAGTGTGCCTACTATCGAGGCCTCTTGGCCTGCCACGAGCCCGGCAATCTCGGCACCCTCGCCGGCCACCTCGTAGCGGGAGGGGAAGTGGTGCAGGAGGTCGTCAATGGTCCTCAGGCCCAAGCGTTCGAGTGCCGACTTTTGCGCGTCGGTCAGACGGAATTGCTCTGTGAGCTTGTTTGACAGAAGCATGCGGTGAGTATACCAATAAGCCCAGACAGAAAGGAGAAGCGCATGCTCAAGATTGATTTGTTCCGCTTTCTCCGCTTTATGCCGGTGGGGATGGTTGCGGGTATTATTGACGGCTTGGTGGCGGGCGCGGTGTTCTTGTACTTCGGCCGCAGTGCAGCGATACCCGCTATGCTCGGGGGTATCGTGATCGGTTATCCTATAAGCTTTTTCGGCCATCGCCATGTTACCTACGGCACGGGTATGACCTCTTTGCTTGCACAGATAGGAGGGTTTGCTCTTTATAAGAGCCCGAATGTTATCATTCGGTATTTGGTAGCCCTTGCGATACTTGCCGAGTTTGACTGGGGTATCCTCGGGCTTGCGGTCATTATCCTCTGGAGCTTCATTGCTACACGCTGGATATTTACCGGCACGCCGCCATGGCAAAAGGCCGCCTGAGAGGGCGGCCTTTTCTCTTCTTAACTGAATAGCAGTATACTCGTGTGATATGGCTAAAAAGGACACCAATAAGGCGGCAATCGCATTGCACAAGAAATTAAAGGGGAAGATTACTATCGCTCCTGCAATGCAGGCAAGGACCCGGGACGACCTCTCCCTTATATATACGCCGGGCGTGGCGGCGGTGTCTTCGCTTGTGGCCAAAAACCCTAAGGTGGCGCGCGACTATACGATGAAGGGGAAGATGGTCGCCGTGGTCAGCGACGGCTCGGCAGTGCTGGGACTTGGCAACATTGGACCCTTGGGTGCACTGCCTGTTATGGAGGGCAAGGCCGCGTTGTTTAAGGCCTTTGCCAACGTAGACGCGTTCCCTATAGTTCTTGACACGCAAGACCCCGACAAGATTATAGAGACTGTAATGGCGATAGCACCTGGGTTTGGCGGCATCAACCTCGAGGATATCGCCGCACCCAAGTGTTTCTATATTGAAGAGGAGTTAAAGAAGCGTCTGGATATCCCCGTGATGCATGACGATCAGCATGGCACGGCTATTGTTGTCTTGGCGGGGCTCATTAATGCGGCCAAGGTTGTGGGTAAAAAACTCAACGACTCAAACTGTTGGGTAGTGGTAAGTGGGGTAGGGGCCGCAGGCGTCGCTATTATGCGCCTTATCAAGCTCGCAGCGCCAAAAATAAATATCGTAGCGGTAGATAGCGAAGGTGTGGTGTGGGAAGGCCGGAAGGATCTCAACGACACCAAGAAAAAGCTCATTGCGGACAAGATTATTTTTGCTAAAAAGGGCGGCGACTTGGGTATGGCCTTGGTAGACTCCAACATATTCATCGGCGTATCCAAGCCTGGCGTTCTGACTGGGCACATGATACATACTATGGCGCCCAAGCCCATCATATTTGCGATGGCTAATCCGGATCCTGAGATACTACCTGAGCAGGCGCTTAAGGCGGGTGCGGCAGTGGTCGCCACAGGCCGCTCAGACTACCCCAACCAGATAAACAACTCACTGGCGTTCCCCGGCATATTCCGCGGGGCGCTCGATAATGGCGTTCGCCGGATTACCGACGCGATGAAGATAAAGGCTGCACAGAATATTGCGGCGCTTGTTAAGCGGCCTACAGCGGCCAAGGTAGTGCCCGGGCCGTTTGAGAAGGGGATTGCGCAGGCAGTTGCCAGGGCTATCAAGTAAACTAAGGGCATAGGGGACAGAAAGGAAGGCCAGGTTCGCGCGTCTATATACATGGATGACCTACGCACAAGCTTTGAGGAGGCTTTTGAGGCCTACAGCGACGAGCTCTTTCGCCATGCCTCTATACGCCTCTCAGACCGCGAGAGGGCCCGCGAGCTGACCCAGGAGACCTTTATGAAGGTGTGGGTGTATGCCCAGAAGGGGCACCAAGACATCCGGGAACTCCGACCCTTCCTATACCGCACACTGCGCAACCTCATCATAGATGAGTACCGCAAACATAAGGCTACCTCGCTCGAGGCGATGGCCGAGCGTGCGCAGATGGATGTCGAGGACTTTATGAGCCCCGACGAAAGTAATACGCTCGAGGCGGCAGTGGGGAGGCACGAGGGTGCGCGGGCGCTCGCGGCGCTCAAAGAACTTGCCGAGCCCTATCGCGAGGCCGTAACCCTGCGCTACGTCGAGGGTCTGAGTCCGCAAGAAATATCAACTCTGATAGAGGAGAGCGAGAATGTGGTGTCTGTGCGCGTGCATCGCGGATTAAAGAAGCTGAAGGCCGCCCTAGAAAAAGATGAGCCTGCGAGCGAATAAAAAGTATGGAACTCAATAACCTAAAAACCGAAGCAGCCAAGCTCAGGCTTACGTCCGAGGAAAAGACCGCGATGAAGGCGCGGATATTCGGTGCGCCCTTGTCTGTTGGAGCAGCACAGCCGAGCTCCTACTTTACCTACAGCTTCCAGTTTTTACACGCACGCGTGCTGGTGCCCGCTATGGCGGTGGTGCTTGTTTTTGGCGGCGCATCTACAACCGCGGCAGCACAAGGTGCCCTACCGGGCGATTTACTGTATCCGGTAAAAATTTCGATAAACGAAGCGATAAAGGTGGCGCTTGCCACGACGCCTATTGTAAAAGCGGAGGTATCGGCCGAACTCGCGGTGCGCCGCGTAGAGGAGGCAGAGGTGCTCGCTGCGCGCGGCGAGCTGACTGTTGCTGTCGGCGAGGAGCTCGCGGCTCACTTTGAGGCGTATGCAGAGGATGCAAACAACCTTGCCAACGAAGTGGAAGCACAGGATCCCGACGAGGCTATGAGCCTGCGCGCCAAGCTAGGCTCGTCTCTGCAGGCACATGGCGCGATACTCGCAACTCTGACCGAAGGGGGCGCCAAGGATAATCAGGAAGGCACAGGCGTTGTTGCAGCCCGCGTGCTGGCCCGTACCAGCGGCTCGTCCGGCTTGGCGTATGCGCCAACTACTATGATGCGCTCTGCCAAAGTTGCCGAGCCTGAGGCGACCTCGATGATGCTTACTGTCGCAACCGACAGTGCAACATCTGCGGCAGATATAAAGGCTGCTGGCACTATCTCGCTTGGGGGCGAGATGATGGAGCGTGTTAATGAGGGTGGCGAGGTTGACGCCAAGCGCGCACAGGCGCGCGCCATCGAGGCATTTAAAAGCCTGCGCGAGCAGTTTGACGATACTAAGGACAAGTACGCCGCGTCTGCTGTAACGCAGGTGTCGGGCAGGCTGGCCGATATAGAGAACCTGATGGAACTGGGCTCGACTACGTTTGACACCGGCCATTATGCGGAGGCAGAGAACGATTACACCGATGCTCTGGAGAGCATCACCAAGCTCAGTGTCCTGTTGCGCGTGCAAGCCAGGCTGCAGCAGAACATAATCACTCCTATACTCGAGCAGAATATGGAAATAGAGTCCTCGCTCGAAATCCCCGAACTCTAACACCCCAAGGTTAAACCTTGGGGTGGGGGTGTTTTATTTTGTCTCAAATTGCTTTAGCCACTTCATTCCCTCATCTTTGGTAGCAACCATTTTCATAGGGTAGGGTGGTTTGTTTACTTTTATGTAGAAGTTGATTGCTGTTCGCGAGATCGGAGAAGAGGCCATGATTGCTGTTGCGCGTACATTGCGCGACCCCTCCTTGGACACATAATAATCGCGAGCGCCTTTTTCCGCCCGCATAATAGTCGCATCAATGAATACTAGGGTCTTTTGATCGCCGAGAATCTCACCCACCTTTTCCATGAATGCTTTCGAGTTCGAGTATGTGAGCACGGTATTCGGAGCATAGGAGACGTATGAATACTGGCCCTCAATGCGGCAGTGAATAGGTCCGACGCTAAATTCCGTTTGCATATATCAAGTTAAAAGGGGCGTGAGGGCGTTGCAGATGCTTCCATGCTTTCTGGAGCGACGGCTCCACCTGCCTTCTTGAGAGCCTCTTCAAGCATTTTATTCTTTTTCTTGAGCTCTGCCATTGCCAGTTCACGACCCGTGAACAGCTTGTTGAATCTTTCAAGCTCAGTTACCTTCGCTTCGATTTCTTCCGCAAGAAGGTTTACCCCTGTTCCGAGCGCCTCTATCTCATCATCCATTTCGCCAGGAATGTAACGGGTCTTAAATTCTCCACCTGCAATATCCTGCAAAAGTTTTATCAGTCCTTCAATACGCCGTTTATCTCTTTCCTGTATGTTTTCAGTAGTATCCATATAACCGGTACCCGGCCGCGTCTATACGTAACTTTCTTGGCGGAGAGGGAGGGATTCGAAACATCTACACCCCGAATGGTCTCTCAGAAATAGCTTACCAAATATAGCCATTAGCAACCAAAGATACCCAGTCTTTATCACTTTGTGGGCAACCGGTGGGCAACCGGCCCCGGCATTAGCAACAGAGCAGTACAGGGCAAAGTGATAAAGCCTCGCACCAACCACCCTAACAGGTGGTTTTTGCGTGCCCAGAAGTCGACCATCGGTGGGGGTTTGCGCGTTTTAAGGTATGTAAGGGCCCCAAAATTACGGTAAGGAAATTTGTTGAGATAATTTTGCAAAAAAGAAAAAGCACGACCCTTAGCGGGGCCGTGCTTTTTCTATGAGCACCCTTACTTACGCGCAGCCATCCAGTTGTAGCAATGCGCAAAGCAGTAGCCCATAACAAACCCAACCACCACGCTAGAGATTGTCCCTCCTATCCATGCCGCTGCCGAACCTGCAGGCGCACCTGTAAACAACGCAGGCCACATGTGCGAGAACTGCGCTCCTGGCAAGATTATTTGCGCTATAGAGCAGAGCACGAACGCGACTAGTTAGGTAACCGCA
>CAYHLQ010000020.1:0-8957 GCA_964357485.1 uncultured Candidatus Saccharibacteria bacterium
TACAAGCGCGCCGATAAACTCGCCGGAGTTAAGGGTCCAGCCAGCACGGTGTACTACCTCCTCAACGCCTGCTGCCTTGAGAGCGTGGTCAACCTTGATAGCGCGTATTGCCTGTGCAATAACACGACCAACGAGAACACCAAGGAACCAGCCTATAACAAAGATGATTATCGCCAGCACAAGGTTCGGGAGGAAGTTAACGGTTGCCCACAGCAGGTTGTTAAACGAGCTGCTTAGCGTCATTCCCCAATCTGAAAGAATCATACGTAAATACTACTATTATTAATAACTATTAAAGGCACCCCTTAATTGTAGCAAGTACCCTCTGACCCGCCACCCCCTCTGGGGACAACAAAACGAGCTTCTGGTGGCTAGCTTCTAGAGACTAGAAAGACCTCCCCCAACACCTAGAAGCTGAAAACTAGAAGCTGGAAGCTACTTCAGCCCGATGTCGAGACGGTCGTAGACGATGCGGTGAGGGTAGTCCATCACGTCGCGCACGAGCTTGTCGTTCATATTGAGCCGGTACAGAAAGTCGGCGGTGTTTAAGAGCGCATAGCGCAGCTCGCGGCCCAGCTCTGCCTCAAGGCTCTTTACCTTCTCGCGCAGCGAGCTTTCTTTAATGCGGTCGCCGGCAATGAGCATGTCGTAGTTGCCCTCCACATCTCCGACGAAAACGCCGGTGAGTATTATGAGCTTGATGGCACCAGCAGAGCGCAGACGCTCGGGCACCGACTCGCCGCGACGCGCAGTATTGAGCAGGAGATTCTTGAGCGCCTGCAGATACGGGAACTTCTCGTTGAGCTCGTAGCGGGTCACCTTGGTGCGAGCCTTCTTCAAAAGTCCAGATGCCAAAAGATTGATGAGCTCTCGGCGCGCCTCAAGCGAGTTTACGCGCGAGCGCAATGCTGCCTCGGCCGCGGTAAACGAGGTCGAGGGGTGGAATAGGAAAAGCCTAAGGAGTTTGAGCCGGGCGTGGCTCCCAAAGAGTTTAATAAGCGGATCAGTCATCTCAATCGTACGGGAATAACTCATGCATTGTACGCAATGAGGGCGGTTTGGGCAAAAGTGTGGACAAGAGCCACCCCCGCTTGCAGGCGGGGGTAGGACACTCTCAGTCGTGCGAAAGTCCGCTTTGGGGACGACTTGGCGGCACCAATATCGGCAGAAACCAGGGGCACCAGATGGCGACCCAGATATGTACTAAAAATTGTGCACCCATAGGACACCTCCACCTTAAGTATGGCACACAAAATCCCGGCCTCGGGCCGGGATTTTGCGCCTTGTTTACCAGCAATTACCTATGCAACTGCGTAAAGAGAGGAAAAGTTACTTCAACTCGACTTTGCCGCCGGCTGCCTCTACGGCTGCCTTGAGCTTAGCGGCATCCTCCTTCTTCATACCCTCCTTGAGCATGGCCGGAGCGGCATCTACAAGGTCTTTCGCCTCCTTAAGGCCCAATGCCAAGGCGTCCTTGACCGCCTTGATAACCTGGACCTTCTGGGCGCCTGCATCCACAAGCTGGACATTAAACGAGGTCTTCTCCTCGCCTGCTGTCGCACCCGCTGCCGGCGCTGCCGCAACAGCGGCTGCCGAGACGCCCCACTTCTCCTCGATGGCCTTAACGAGCGTGTTTAGCTCGAGTACGGTCATCTTCTCTACTGCCTCGATAATCTGATCGTTAGACATACTAATTTTAATTAATTGCTTTTAGTTTTTGCTACCTCGCTCAGTACAACCGCAAAGCGGCTGCGCGGCGAGTTAATGACCTGTGCGAACATGCCGCGCAGTGCGTCCATGCCAGGGATTGCGGCGATAGCCATAATGCCCGCCTTGTCCACATACTTGCCGCCAAAGACGCCTCCCGCAAAGCTTAGCGTCTCGCCAAACTTCTTAACGAAGACAGCCACCTCGCGAGCCGGAGCAAGCTCATCCTCGCCATAGACAAGCGCTATCTCGCCATCAAGTACAGGGGCCTCGCCCTCGTATCCTGCGGTGTCAAGCCCGCGCTTAAGCAGAGTCTTCTTGGCTACGGTGTAGCCGACACCCTGTGCGCGCAGAGCCTTGCGCATCTCGGTCTGGTCTGCGACTGACAAGCCCTTAAAGTGCGCGAAGACAAGCGTCTTGGCGCCCTTAACGATGTCACTCACCTTTCCTACTATCTCTGTTTTCTTGTCTTTTGTAATTGCCATTCTGTTTAGCTTCTAGCTGCTAGTTTTTAGCTTCTAGTTCGGGCATTAAAAATGCCCTATTTATATGAGACTAGGTCTCATATCTCCTTCGCTCGCTCGGAACCAAAAGCTAGCTTTTGATCCTCACTCGCTCGAAGATAAGGGCTTTGAGTTCGACCTCGGCCGGCGGGTTTCCCCATTAACGCTCAGCTATAGTAAGCTGGGCTACCGACTTTCTTAGGCCCCTATGCCAATACTTTAGTTGGACAACACCACCTTGTCAACCTTACAAAGGACGGTCCTTTGTAAACCCCGGAGGGTTATTCCGTCGCTGCGTCTCCTTCCAATTCAGTAACCGGCACATCACCCTCGACAATAAACTGGATTATGACGTAGGAAAGCCCAGGGTTTTTTGGCGTGCCGGTCTTGAGGTAGGAGTACATGCCCCCTAGGCGATTAGCGCTGAACCCTGGGTCGTAGGTGATGTACTCCCACATCGCCACAAAGTACTCGCCGGGTACAAGCGCGGGCATGCCGGCGGTATACCACTTGCGATTGCCGCCGTCGAAGCGGCCCGGGAAATATACTTCACTTATGTAAGTAGAGCTTCCTACCTGCCCCTTAAACACCGAGCCACCTACCGATGTCCAGTATTGTGCGCCACCCATGAGCCAAGTGCAGCTGCCGCTTGTGTCGTACGGAACGATTGTATTGCCAGGTGTAAGGACATCTTCATTACCACAGAAGAATCCAGTAAGCGGCCAGTGCTTACTGTTCTGGTTCCCCGGGGTGCCTATTATAGGCTGATGCGCGGCATCTAAGTGGTAGCGCGTATAGCCGTCATTGTTTGCCCAGTTATCCGGGTCGGTGCCATCCTCTATATCAATACGCTCCATAGACACGGAAGTCGGAACGCCGAGCGAGTCGGCATACACCATGGTTGTAGCGCCGCCGGCGCACCAGGTACCCCCGCAGGCATCTGCAGCAGGAGTGGCGTCTATAACCGTGCCGTCTGTAAGCACCAACGACACCTGCAGCGGCTCTGCACTAAGGGGTGCAAAGCCCACTGTCACAACATCAGGAAATCCGATGCTTTTTATCGTAGTGCCGGTGCGCTGCAAGATTACATACCGCCCCGAGGCCAGAGTGCCCGAAAGCGGCACTGGCGCAGTATCGCCAATTTTTAAATATAGAGCGGATAGGTCAACATCAAAGGCGGCGCGGTTGTACAACTCTATCCACTGGTCTGTGGGCGATGCATGCGTGCCCGCCCATGCCAGCTCGTTTATGATGACCGTACCTAGGAGCGGCGAAGGCTCCGGTTCTGGTTCAGGTTCTGGAGTCGGTTCGGGTTCTGGTTCCGGCTCTGCAGGCACAACCTCATCGAGAACTACTATAGGCTCAACTATTTCTGCCGGAGCTTCAACCTCCTCTTGCGACTCATTATTATTGTCGCTGCTGTGGGAGCCGCTCAAGTACGTTATCTTTTTTGGTACTTGCACCCCTGGAGTTATCTGAGCCTCTTCTTGCGGCGCAGACGTATCGGCAAACACCGGTGCAGATGCAACAGCACTGCCCAAAAGTTCTTTAATCTCGGTTTTATTGAGGCTCGAGCCGTACAGTTTGGAAAATATGTCAAAGTTGGTCAGACCACTCTGCGGCTCAGCTGCGTTAGTTAACCCCGCAACGCCGCCCACCGTAATGCCAATGTCGGTCGTAAGCTTAGTCACTGCACCGTAGGCACCTTTCGCCGCAGCCACAAGTACATTGCCCGCCGCCACGGCAGCAACCTGTGCTGCGCCCGCGCCAGCCTTGACGCCAAGTGCCGCAGTGTCGGCCACCGCAAACCCGGCCTTAGCAGCCTGGTAGCCCAGACCAGCGTTGGGTGCAGTAAAGCACTCGCCCGTTTCAGTTGCAGCCTCTGCCTTAAGGTTTTTAATAGTGCCCTGTATGTCGCCCACAATACGCTCGGGCGCCTCGGCCAGGTAGGTACCGCTAAAGCTGTGGCCGTAATTGGCGGAAGAGAGGGTGATATTTGCCGGCAGGATTTCCCTTTTAGTGACAGTGTTTGCTGCGGCGAGGGGCACCAGACCCTGGTTGGCATTTGTAACAATGATACGTGCCGCGTTAACAACTGAGTCGTTAGACGAGGTGAGGTGCCGGCCACCGCCGGCAACACTCGCCGCCGGCGTTGCAACCTGATAGACACCTACTGCAGCCCGAGGCTCGCCATGTGCGAGTAAGTAGCTGTGCATTTCGTTGACGTAGAAGGAGCCCTGGGAGTGCCCAACGAGCACGAGCTTACGCGTAGTTATCTGCGGATGCACCTGCAGTAGGATAGTTGTAAGGTCGTAGCTCGATATGGAGGAGTCGAGCGCTTGCGCCGCCGCTTGTGTGATGTCCCCCAATCCAGCAACATGAGATGGATTGTAGCCGTTTAAAAATTCTACTGAATAATCCCCAGTCTTTTGTCTATACTCTGTCTTTAATTTATCTGAATCTTTTTGAGCTTCTCTTTGGGTAGTAAAAATTCCATTTACATAAACAACTGAAGCTCCAGTACTAGTACAAGCTGCAAAAACCGTAGACGGTAAAAGAAATAGAAAACTAAAGAGAAAGATCGCAATCTTCCCCGTTTGGGAGTTTATAAGAGACCATGTATTTGTCGCGGATATCTTCGGCATACTGCTTTCTTGCCTCAGTATTGAAAACTAGGTTTTCAATCTCTTCTTCCCTCCCATAAACACATGAATACCCGCGGCTTTCCTCCTGTATAACAGCCACAAGAGTTGCAGAATTATATACCTTAGTAAATTCCATTTGTAAAGCCTTGGCGTACTGGAAGGCCGGGGCCGCCTCCTTGGCCGACGCTTGGTACTTAAAGTAGATGGCGCGCTCAACATCGTCACGGATGCCGTTAGTGTTGACGTCTATGCCGGCCAACGTAGCATCGTTCTCGGCTTTATCAGGCTCCGGCGGCAGGTCGCCAAACACATCTTCCTCTGTAAGCCTGTTGGCGTGTATAGCCGCCACAGCTGCGTTGGTGTCATCCAGCTCGTAGAGGAGCTTGAGCCGCCAGGCAACCAGTACCACAAAGCCGATACCCAATACAAAAAGCGGCCAGCGCACCCAGTGCCAAATTTTTGAAATGATTTCTTTCACGGGTGAGTTGAAAGTTAGTTGGGCTGGGCTACATTGTCAACGGGCGGAACGGTGTCTTTCTGCAGCCCCGACCATATAAGCACACTAAATGCGACCGCGATTATGGCGATAAAGCCGAACAGGAAGCTCGAGAAGCTCTTGCTCTGCTGTGAGTTCATGTCGCTAATTTTAACATCTTTTAGGTAAATCTGTTTTACCAAGGACCGTCCTTTGTACACCCATCCTATACAAAGGACGGTCCTTGGTAGTTCCTTGTATCCCATACACGCAAAAACTCCCCCTTTCGGGGGAGTTTTTGCTGCTTTCTCTTAGCTTGCGCCTTGAGATTGCTAGACTTCTTCCCTGTCAGCTTGCGCTGTCAGGACAGGTCTACGTCAGCTTGTTAGCGGATGTAGAGGCCGGTGATGGTGTCGGTAGTCCAATCCGACATGTCGAAGTTGTAGGTGTTCGCATGGTCATCACCAGAGTTGGTGTCCCACTTGAGAGCTGTGATCTTGACGCCTGCTGCGACATTGTCGCCGCCGGCCGGGATGTTAACGACGAACGTGAAGTTCCTCGTCTCGCCCGATTCGATCTTGAAGCTCTTAGCACCTGCAGTGCTTACGTCGTCGCTGTCATAGCCATCGTCTGCGGTAAGGATACCAGCAGTTGCGGTGGAGGTGCCAGTCGTCGAGTCAGTCGTGGTAGCCCATACGAGACCATCAGTGCCGACAGACTGCACAGTGTCGCCGTCGAGGTAGATATCATCATCGCCTACAGCAGTTACGCTGAACTTGATGGTGAAGTCTACTGCGTCTGCATCAGTGGCAATAGCGCCGTTGGTGCGGACCTCGTTAGCGGAAGTGAATTCAGCCGAGATGCCAGTGGTGCGGAGCTGGATAGTACCGCCGGCGGTGTCGCCGGTAACAGTTACATCGTCGCCCTCGCTGTCCTCAGCCTCGAGGTCAGAAGCATCTACGTACGCGTAGAAGCTAAAGCCATCGCGCTCATCAGCATCATCCTTGAAGTCAGCCTTAACGGTGAACTCAACCTCCTCATCCTCGTCAATGTCTATGTCGAGATCATCGAAGAGTACCGAGCCGCCTCCAGTGGAGGTAGCCGATACGTCCTCAGATGCCAAGAGCGTAGAGCCCTTGTAGAGGTGGAGCTGCGAGATTACGTTAGTGAACGCAGTCGTCGTAGCGGTGGTCGTAGCGAGCTCAATGTTGATCTCGGATACGTTGTTGTCGCTAGTCTGCGACTCGAGCGTGAAGACCATGATCTCCTCGCCATCGGTGTCGCTGTCTGCGCTAACAGAGATAACACGATCCTCGTTGTCCGACTCGGAAGCCGAGAGGTCAAGGTCGCCTGCGTCTGCCGCAACTACGGAGAAGGTCTCCTCGTCGAGGTCAGATGCGCCTACATACGTGTCAGAGATGCCTGCTGCATCAACTGCGCGGATGCCGTCATCAGGGATGAGGACATACCAGTCAGCCGAGGCGTCAGAGTCATCAACGGTGTCAACAGCTGTGACCATAACCTGGAGGTCAGCAGTGTCATCCTCGCTGATAACACCCTTAAGACCGGAGAAGCGGAACGAGAATACATCGTTGCCGTCTGCCGCGGTGGTGAAGTCACCGTCGCCAGCATCGCCCTCGGTAGCCTCGTCTACGTCAAGCGTAGCAAGAGTCTTACCATCGAGAACCAGGGATACCTCGGTGATGTAATCATCAAGGTTGTCGGACTCGGTGGTGTCAGCATCCTCGAGAGTAAAGTCAACGTCTACACGCTCGATCATGACATCGGAATCCTCCGCGGTCATCTCTGCGGCAAACACGACCTCCTCTGCGCCCTCATTGACCTCATCCTCTACATCAGTAGAGACGTTGTCAATGTCGCTGAGCTGGCCCTCGCCGCCCTCGAGAGTACCCGGGGTGGTAGGAGTGCCGGTGCTGCCGCCGGTAGTACCGCAAACTGCTGCGATAGCTGCGCGGGTAGCAGGACCAACGACGCCGATAGCGGAGACGTTGTTAGCAGCCTGGAACTTGATAACTGCAGCCTGGGTAGCCGGGCCGAAGTAGGTGGTCTCCATACCAGGAGAGCCTGCGCCGGATACTGCTACGCGGGTAGCTGCGGATGCGTTAAGGAACTTCTGGAGGTCCATAACGTCTGCACCAGAAGAGCCCAACTGCAATGAACGAGAGAGAGCCGGGCAAGCACCACCGGTAGAACCGGAGCCAGTGCCCGTCGTTGCCTCGCCGTTAAGGGCGGCGGTAACGTTGTTGATCGTAGCCTGGTCAGCACCGAAAGATGCGAGCAGGGACACGATTGCCTGAACCTGCGTGGA
The DNA here is from genome assembly GCA_964357485.1 of uncultured Candidatus Saccharibacteria bacterium. Lineage (GTDB taxonomy): Bacteria > Patescibacteriota > Minisyncoccia > Phycocordibacterales > SBAW01 > GWA1-54-10. The sequence continues at coordinate 7,660 of CAYHLQ010000020.1, forward strand.
CGTAAGCCCAGCAGCCTGTGCCGGAGCAACTGCTACTGCGCCCATAAGAGCGATAGCAACTGCGACACCTGCGACGAGCGCAGCGAGGCGGGTTGAAGTGTTGGTAATTGTCATATGTAACTTCGAACTAATAATTACTGGTAAACACGATTAATCGAACCGCACGTAGAACATGTTCTACCTCCCCTACCGTAGAGCCTTTCAGCTTTGAGCAGGAGGTTGGGTAGCAAAATAGTAGACGGAGTATCAGCCGCAATCTTTCTTAAGCGGGACAAGGTCAAGCGGGAGTATGTATGCCAGATCTTTTAAACTGGGCAATTGTCAACGAACCGTGCCCCCTGTTGCGGGTCACTCAGTAGTATAGCCGAGTAACGGGGGGCTGTATGGAGGCCCTGTGGACAACGCGCTGTTGGCGCCTAGGTTTTTTGGGGCTGGAGTGCCTTCATCGAAGGCACATAGTGGCCCAAAACTAGCATCCAGAGGACCTGTCTAAATTACACGAGCGGGACTATTGTAGCAATAGACAAATTAAGGATTTCGTGTCCTTATATATACCTCTAGAGGCCCAAAAACGGCCTGGTTAGGCGGGCTCGTAGTGGCTCCAGCGGCGCTCTCCTACCCTGCGCACCAGCCCAGCCTGTATCAAGGATATAAGTTCACGCTGTATAGTCTTCTCGCTGCACTCCTTAATAGTAGAGGCTATCTCCTTTATAGATACACTCCCTTGCCGCTTTATATAATCCAAAATACGCTCTGCTCGACTGCTTTGACCTTTAAATTGTTCCTTAAATTGTCCTTTTTGGATGTTTTTCTGTATAGGACGCTCAAAGACACTATTGGACATTCTGTTGTCCGATAAAGTGCCGGGACCAGCCTCGAGCGAGAGCTGCGGTATATGAAAGTCCTCTGCGCTAACAAAAGGCGATGGATGACTGCCAACCATAAGCCGCTCGGCCACAGCCTCGTACTCAGCCTCTAAAATGGCTGCGGTCTCCTTGTGTATAAGCTGCTCGGTGCTGGCCAGGCGTACTGCCGAAAGCAGCGCAAAAATGTCGGCAAGTACCACCGGCGCATCAATCTCGCCGGCAGCCAGGTGGGCGATGTCGCCAGGCAACCCCGCGGCGCGCGTAGCAATCTCTTGGACATGATCTTGCCCCGCCTCTGCCTGACGCTCCAGCATAGCGAGCACGTGCGCGATTTTTTCTGTCTTTAAATAGCAGAAGTACCAGTCCTCGCGTCCTTTAAAAAGGATTGATTTTAAAGCGAATTCGTGGAATTTTGACCTTTTGTCCGGCATA
>CAYHLQ010000021.1:0-8742 GCA_964357485.1 uncultured Candidatus Saccharibacteria bacterium
GAACATCTTGGCGATGACCAAGGGATAAAGATTTGGCCGCTCTACCAAGAAGCGCATGGCCAAGGAGGCTATCTTCCACGCCGGCAAGTACGCCTTTGCCCACCGCAAGGACAAGAAGAACGACTTCCGCCGGCTCTGGACCGTCCGCATCAACGGTGCCTTGGATGCCATGGGCTCTACCGTTAGCTACAGCCGCCTTATAGGCGCTATGGCCAAGAAGAACATCGGTCTTAACCGCAAGATGCTCTCCGAGCTGGCACTCCGCTCCCCCGAGGCATTCTCCCGCGTAGTCTCCCAGGTCTCCTAGTTTAGAAACAATAAAAAACCCTCGGACAAGCCGAGGGTTTTTTATTTATCGTTACAGGTGGGCTGCCAGCGAGGCCTTCTCTGCCCCGGCCTCAAAGCGGAATCCGGCGCGGTTTATCTTGTCCTTCTCTACCAGCTCCTTGACCCTTTGCACCAGCGCCTTGGGGTCAGAGTCGAAGAGTATTTGGTCGTTGGGGCGATGACCCTTCTCCAATATGTACTTAATCTCCTCGTCTATCTCCCAGTCGGCCTCCAAGATGCCCATGGGCTTCTTGTCCTCAAACGCGATAGTAAACTCGTGTATGGTGCCGATGCGCCCGCACCCAAAGAAGACCGCATCGCACGAGCGGGTAAATATAAGGTCGCGGCCCGGGAAGCCAAAGCCGGTGTAGACAATGAGGTCCATATACTCGACAGGCAGGTTGTAAGCCTCAATATGCTCCTTCTCGGTGTTGGCCGGAGAGAACCCCACCGTAAAGCCCCCCGCCTCTTTAGCACCCATGGCTCCCCATAGCGGAAAGCCGGTTGTTGCACCATTAACCAGCACGGCGCCCTGGCGCGCTATCTCGCGACCCAGCTCCAAACCCTTGTCATACGCATCTATGCCGCAGTGGCCTGTCTCTGCCGCGCCCGATACGCCGAATTTAAGCTTGAGGTGTTCGTTTTTAGGATCCATTCGGCTAAGTATAGCGTAGAAAAACTGCCGAGAAAAATAGTCTGGCCTGATAGGGCTCCGAGCCCGATACAGGAGACCCGAGGACTTTTTTGTCGGCAGTTTTTCTAAAGCTCTATCTCCGCGCTGTCCCCTGCTGAGGGCGCCGTAGCCTTCACGCCCAGATAGTCGTTGATGCGCTGAGTTAGGAAATTGGCTGCGGCAGGCTCGCCCTCTACGACAAAAACATGCTTGAGGGACTCCTGCGCACCCTCCACAAGCTCAAGGAGCCCCGCACTGTCGCGATGCGCCGAGTAACCGTACAGCGTCTCTATGTGCGCCCGTACAGGTATAACCTCGCCTTGGCCCACATGGAGCTTCTTCTCCCCATCCAAGAGCCGCCGGCCTATAGTGCCCGCCGCCTGATACCCCACTATAAGCAGCGTGGAGTTTGGGTCGGGCAAAACATAACGCTCGTGGCTCAGCACCCGCCCGCCGTTGCTCATGCCCGAGCCGGCCAGGATAATCTTAGGACCCTTATGACCCTGTATGGCGCGCGCCTCGTTCGTATCGCGGGCAAACTTAAGCTCGTCAAAGTGGAATATCTTCTCCCCTGCTGCAACACGCTTCTGGATTACAGGCGCAAAGTACTCGCTATTGTGCTCGAACGACTCGGTAATCTTCTGTGCCAGCGGCGAGTCGAGGAACACTGGTACCGAGGGGATTTTATGGTCCAGCATAAGCGAGCGGATCTCAAAGATAAGGTCCTGGGTGCGCTCGGTGGAGAATGCCGGTATAAGCAGAGTGCCGCCGCGCCCTATAGTCGCACGTATGACCGTCTGGAGGTTCTCTTGGCGATGTTTATCCTCCGGCCGTGTGCGGTCGCCATATACACTCTCTATCACCAAGTAGTCTGGGGCAGGCAGAGCCTCTGTCGGCGGCAGCAAGGGCGAGTTGCCGCCACCCAGGTCGCCGGTTACTACCAGAGTTTTGCCATCACGCGTAAATTTGCTCATCGCCGAGCCCAGGATGTGTCCTGCGTCATAAAACTCGTGCATCACACCACCCTCGAGCTCCAGCGGCTCATGGAGCCCGCGCGGGTGCCAGAGTTTGAGCGCGGCATCAATGTCCTGCTCGGCGTATATGGGCTCGGGCGCGCCGCGCGAATGCGCGCGGACCATCAAACTTAGCGCGTCGCGCATGATAAACTCAGCGACGTCGTGCGTGGCAGCAGTCGAGATAATCTTGCCCACAAAGCCGCTTTTTACCAAAAACGGGATGCGCCCCACGTGGTCGAGGTGCGCGTGGCTTATAAACAAGTACGAGCAGTCTTTGGGGTCATAAGCAAATGGCTTGTAGTTGTCCTCCTCGTGTGTGCCCTGCTGGAGCCCGCAGTCTATGAGCAACTTTTGCGCGCCCGTATCGAGCATAAAATTGGAGCCGGTTACCGAGCCGGCCCCTCCGTAAAAGGTAATTTTTGATTGCATTCTGGAGAGCGAAGCAGGGATTTTAGAGGGTAAGACTGGCCTGAGCGTCGGAGCGCGCTCTAAAATTCCTGCTTCGCTCCCAAGTATAACAAAAATACCACCCGAGGGTGGCATGCTTGTTAGGACTTCTAAAGCAAAGCGTCTACTGTAGTGATAGGTGGGTGCCCGCAGACCCGAACCAATGGTGCGGGAAGATGTAGAGCTCCCTGTAGAACACTTAGTAACTTTTGCCTTAGAGCGTCCTACCTATAGTGTAGCAAACCCTAAATTTATTCGTCAATGCCGAAGCGCTTGTACTTGTAGACCGTCGATTTGCCAAACCAGTGCTTGATCTCATGAGCCGCCTCGGCAGGAGTCTCGGAGGCATGAACGAGGTTGAATATGGCGCGGTGATCTATGTTTGCAGAAATTGCGGAGTCGGCCGAGTAGTCGCCGCGTATAGTGCCCATCTCTGCCAGGTGCGGCATAGTGGGGCCGACTATCTTGCGGACCATGTCAACGGCATGTGGGCCCTGCACCACCATCTTAACGAGCGGCGCCGAGATCATAAAGTCTATAAGCCAGCGGCGAACTTCTTTGCCTATTTTTACCGCGTCGGTCGTGCCAAAGTCGCGCTTGGGATCGTGGCCGTACTTAAGGTAGTTGGTCGAGGTGCGCTCGCCGATGCGCGCAAGCCACTTCTCGTCCTTGGGATAATGGCTGTCCATCTCGGACTTCGAAGGCTGGAACATTTCAAGCGCAGTCACCTTTAAGTCGCGACGCTCAAAGCGGTTGATAATCTCGCCAATAAGCCCCTTGCGTACGCCGTCGGGCTTGATAAGTACGAAAGTCTTCTCTTCCTTTGGATGCATCATATGTGGCCCAACAATAGCCCAAAATAAGGCTTTTTACAAGACACATTATCTTTACGCTATAGCGTTTAGATAGTGTGTCTTCGATAGTTTCGTTGCTATAACACCTAGGCGGTTAAAACTTCGACACCGTCTTTTGTTATGAGCACCGTATGCTCGGTCTCGGCCGAGCGGCTGCCGTCGGCGGTCACGTACGTCCACTCGTCTTCCATAAGCTCTATGTCGCCCGAGCCTTCCGTAAAAATGGGCTCGATTGCCAGAACCAATCCTTCTTCAAGCACATGACCCTTACCAGCTGTGCCGGTGTTGGGCACGAACGGGCCTTCGTGGGGCACCTTCCCCAGCGAGTGCCCACCGAGATCCTCTACAACGCCGAGGCCGTACTTGTGGGCGACTGCTTGTATAGCTGCGCCAATGTCGCCCATGCGTGCACCCGGCTTAGCGACTTTTATAGCGGCTTTAAATGCCTCTTCGGTCGCCTCTATGAGCAGGCGGCCCTTCTCGTCGCTCTGCTCATCACCTTGGCCTGCTATAACCGTTATGGCTGCGTCGGCAAAGTAGCCGTCGAGACTTAGCCCCAAGTCGAGCATGACCAGGTCGCCTTCCGCAACAATGTAGTCCTCGCTGGGTATCCCGTGCACCACCTCGTCGTTAATAGACACGCACAAGGCTGCCGGGAAGGGGTACGAGGCGCCCTCGGGTTTGTAGTTTAAAAATGCAGGTACCGCTCCGTGGTCGCGTATAAACTTCTCGGCCTCCAAATCGAGCTCGGCAGTATTCACTCCCGGCTTAACGAACGTCGCCGTATGGCGCAGAGCCTCGGCCAGGAGCTTCCCTGCCGCGCGCAGGCCATTAATGTCTTGTGGAGTCTTTGCAATCATAGTCGCTGTTTATACATCAGCTATAAGCTGAGAGCCTCGAGCACCTTCTGGTGCACATTCTCTATCGTGTCGAGGCCGCTCACCTCCACAAGCACGCCTTTTGACTTAAAAAACTCGATAGCATGCGCCGTATGCTCGTCGTACTCGCGGATGCGGCGGTCAACCGTGTCGGATGCGTCGTCGGCGCGACCCTCTACTTTGCGACGGTCAGCTATGCGCCTCTCTACCTCCTCGTCGGGTATATTGAGGAATATAGCCTTGTAAGGGCGCTCAAGCCAGCCGGCAGTCTCGTCAAAGGCTTGCGCCTCGTGCAGCCTGCGGCAGGCGCCCTCAAAGACGATTGTGTCCTCCGGCGCCAAGCCCAGTAGCACCTCGACAAACATGTGCGAGGAAAACCAGTTGGGCAGGAGCTCGCCGCTATCTATCACCTTCTTTATCTTCTCGGCGACAAAGCCGTTACCTTTTGCCATCTCGCGCAGGCGGTTGCCGGATGAGTAGATGTCGCAACCTAGTCGCTTAGCCAGGAGCTTGCCCTGCGTCCCCTTGCCCGACCCCGGCCGCCCCATCATCAAAAACGTATGAGTTTCCATATATAGCTACACAATATCAGTAATACCAAAAAAGCGCCCGTAGGCGCTTCTTTTAATACTCTCTTATCGAAAGTTGAGCATCAATGCGGCGCGTAATGTCTAGGATTACCGAGACGACGATCAGAAGGCCGGTGCCGCCTATAGCCAGATTGGCGATGCCGGTCAGGTTCTGTACGACTATAGGCAAGACCGCGATAACGCCCAGGAAGAGCGCCCCAACAAAGGTGATGCGCGTAATGGTGCGTGCCAGGTGCTCCGAGGTGTGCGTGCCGGGGCGGATGCCGGGGATGAATGCGCCGTTGCGCTGGAGGTTCTCGGCGATGGAGTTAGGCTCGAAGGTAACCGCAGTGTAGAAGTACGTAAAGAGGAACACCAGGAAGAAGTACACGCTGCCGTAGAGCCACTGGTTCTGGATAAGGTTCAATATGGCGTTGGCGGCAGAAGCAAGCAACGGAACGCTCGAGGTCTGGAAGAAGGTGCCGAACATCTGCGGCAGGAGCATGAACGAGAGCGCGAAGATAATAGGGATAACGCCGGCCTGGTTGAGACGCAGCGGCAGGTAGGTAGAGGCTCCACCGAAGAACTTCATGCCGCGTACGCGCTTAGCATAGGTAACCGGTATGGGGCGCTCGGCCTCGGTAATAGTCACCACGGCCGCTATAACCGCCAGCGCTGCTGCCACAAACATGAGGTACACCGGGATCTGCGCCGCCTCAAATGCAAACAGGGTCTGGCTTATGGCGCCCGGCAGGCCCGAAACAATACCCGCAAAGATGACTATCGAGACTCCGTTGCCAAGGCCGTACTCCGATATAAGCTCGCCTATCCACATCAAGAGCATGGAGCCCGCGACGATAGTCACGAGGTTGATGCCGAACTGCAAGGGAGTTAGCGCCGGCAAAACGCCCTGGCGCTCGAGGATTACCAAAAAGCTGATGCCCTGCAGTACGGCCATGGGCAGAGAGAGCATACGCGAGTACTGCGCAAACTTGGCACGGCCCGCCTCGCCTTCCTCCTGGTACATGGCCTTGAGACTGGGGACCATCATGGTCATAAGCTGCATGACGATAGAGGCAGTGATGTAGGGGCCCACGCCGAGCATTACCAAAGAGAGGTTGGAAAGACCGCCGCCCGAGAACAAGTTAAGCAGCCCAAAGAACTGGTTGTTAGCCAGGAAGAGGGTGAGCTGGGAAGCGTCAATGCCGGGGATTGGGATAGCTGCCAATACACGTGTAACCGCCAAAGCACCGGCAACAAACAAAAGCCGGTTGCGCAATGCCGGGTCTGAGAGGAGCATTGAAAGTTTCTGGAACGGATTCATGTTTGTGGTTAGGAGACCGAGCCGCCTGCCTTCTCAATCTTCTCACGTGCCGATGCGGATACCGCGCAGCCGGTTACGACGAGCTTCTTGGTTATCTCACCGTCGCCCAGGATCTTGACCACCGCCTTCTTGCCGCGACGAGGCTGTACGACGCCGCGCTCGCTGAGCGTGGCGGGGTTAACCGCGTCGCCTGCAGCAAACATAGACTCGAGTATGGACACATTAACAACCGACGGCTTGGTCTGGATAGAGGTCAGGCCATGCACGCCGCGACCGCGGAGCTTCGGGATTTTCTTGAGCTGCTCGCGAACCTCAGGGCGCTTCTTGTGGCCTGCGCGCGCGTTCTGGCCCTTGGTACCGCGGCCAGCAGTCTTGCCCTTGCCCGAGGCACGGCCGCGTCCAATGCGCTTGGAGCCTTTCTGTGGTGTTTTGCGTTTTAGTTCGTGGAGCTGCATATAAATTTAGTTATGCCTTAAGGGTTTTAAGGGCCTCGATAGCGGCGCGTGCATTGTTAAGGCCGTTCTTGGAGCCCGAGTGCACCTTGGCCACGATGTTGGAGATGCCGGCAAGCTCAAGTACTGGGCGCACGGAGGAACCTGCAACAAGACCGCGACCACGGGCCGGCATGAGTGCCACGCGCGATGCGTTGAACTTGGCTGATACCTCGTGCGGGATAGAGCTGTCCTTGGTAAGTGCCACGGTTATCATGTGCTTCTTGGCGTCGCGGGTAGCCTTGTCTATGGCCAAGGTGGTGTCCCCTGCCTTACCAAGGCCTACGCCTACGCGACCCTTCTTGTTGCCGATGATGATAGCAACCGAGAACGAGAAGCGGCGGCCGCCTGCAACCACGCGGGACACGCGGCGGATAGTTATCATCTTGGAGTCAAACTCGCTCTTGGCGCGCGGAGGGCGCGGACCGCGGCGGTCACCGCCACGGCCAGCGCCTGGGCGGCCGCCACGAGCACCCGGGCGGGCGCCTGCGCGAGGAGCGCGGCTCTCAGCAGGAGTTGCTGCAGGCGCATCAGCAACAACCTCAGGTGTAGATACCTCAGGAGCGGTTGCGGTGGTTGTTTCTAGTTCATCCATATAGTTATAAGTTTGGGAGTGAGGGTCAGATTAAAATTTGAGCCCGCCCTCGCGTGCAGCATCGGCCAGCGTAGCGATCGCGCCAGTATAGCGGAAGCCGCCGCGGTCGAACACCACCGCAGTGATGCCCTTGGCCGCGGCCCGCTTGGCGATCTCCTGGCCGGCCTTCTTGGCGTCGTCCATCTTAACGGCAGCCAAAGTAGCACCCTTGGTGTCGTCAATAACCTGCGCCTCCAAGCAGCGGTTGGACTTGTAAACGCAGAGGCGAGGGCGCTCAGCGGTGCCTGAGATCTTTGCGCGGATGCGGTTGTGACGTTTTGTGCGGTTAGTGTCCATATAGTTCTTTTTGTATTTTCCTCGCTAGCTCGGAATTACGCGGCCTTCTTGCCCTGCTTGCGGCGTATTACCTCGCCCTCGTAGCGGATGCCCTTGCCCTTGTACGGCTCCGGCTTCTTAAGGGCGCGGATGTCGGCGGCAAACTGGCCAATGACCTCCTTGTCAAAGCCTGAAATAGTGAGCGTGCCCTTGTCGGCAACTACGGTAAGACCCTCGGGTATCTCGACCACGACCGGATGACTGAAGCCAAGCGCTAGCTTGAGCGTCTTGCCTTGCACCTCCCACTTAAAGCCGACGCCCTCGACGAGGAGCTTCTTGGAGAAGCCTTCTGTCACGCCTACGAGCATGTTGCGCACATGGCTGGCGTAGGTGCCAACAGCAGCGCGCGACTCAATAGAGCTCCCCTTCTGAGCTACCTGTACGCCCTCGGCGCCAACCTCGATAGTGACAAAGCGGCTGACCGGCTTCTGCAAAGTACCCTTGGGTCCTTTAACCATGACAGTATCCCCCGAGACGGTTATCTCAGCTTTAGCGGGTATAGCAATGGGGCGTTTAGCAAGGCGTGACATATATTTTATTTACCAAATCTCGAACAGAACCTCGCCACCAACGCGCTTCTCGCGTGCTTCCTTGCCGGTTACGACGCCAGCGGGGGTCGAGAGAACAAGCAGGCCGTGACCGCGCTTGACCGGCTGTACGTCGCGCACACCCATGTACATGCGGCGAGACGGCTTGGAGATGCGCTTGACGCCGTTTATCGTCGGGCGGCCGCCCGCGGTGTAGGAGAGGCCGACAACAAGCGAGTTATTGCGCTTGGAAACCGCGGAGAGGTAGCCCTCGCGCTCGAGGATCTTGGCGATGGCGCTCTTTATAGAGGAGAATGGCAAGGTAACAGAAGTATGGCCCACCATGGAGGCGTTCTGGAGACGAACTAGAAAGTCTGAGATAGGGTCGTTTACCATACAATTTATTGAAGACGGGCAAGCATATTACCAAGATGACTTGCGGACACCGGGGATAAGGCCCTCGTTAGCCGCCTCGCGGAAGCACATACGGCACATACCAAAGTCGCGCATAAACGCACGGGCGCGGCCGCAGCGGAAGCAGCGGCGAACCACCCGAGACTTAAACTTCGGGGGGCGGTTTGAGCGGACTACGGTAGATTTCTTAGCCATTGTGGATTTTTTACCCGGAACGAGTCCGGGATACCCCCTTGCCTAGAGGTTACGATT
>CAYHLQ010000022.1:0-8427 GCA_964357485.1 uncultured Candidatus Saccharibacteria bacterium
ACCCTCAAGGTTGCCTGCAACCATGCAAGGTTGTAATTTTCTGCACCAGCAGTAGTCTTATAGGTATATGAATAAAACAGGCTGGACGCTCGCCATCATAGGCATTCTTATCATTGTTGCTGCAGTTATTCTTTTTGTACTTCCAGGCAGCTCTAAGGCCCCGACCACAGACAGCCAAGCCACTACTACGCCCGTCGCAGAGACACCAGACCCCACGTTTGAGGACATGCTGGTGGTTGAGTCTCTGGACAATAACGCCGCAGTTTCCTCTCCACTAACCATTACGGGCCGCGCGCGCGGCGGCTGGTACTTCGAGGCATCCTTCCCTGTACAGATTAAGAACGCCTCGGGCACAGTCATTGCCGAGGGCCCAGCACAGGCACAGGGCGAGTGGACGACAGCCGAGTACGTGCCGTTTAGCATTACGCTCACCTTTCCTGCACAGCCAGCGGGCTCTATGGGCACAGTCATACTGCACAACGACAACCCCTCCGGCCTTCCAGAGAACGCCAAATCGCTCGAGATCCCTGTTACGTTTTAGAGTCTAAGGTCGCGGTTGTGCTCCTGAGCTTCTATCTTTAAGTTCTCTGCGCGCCAACCTATAGCGTTTGCTACGACCTGTACCAGAGAGCCCGCGCCCGCTATAGCTAAGAAAAATATAACCGACCACGCCCACACAAAGACAAAGTACGAGAACACCACAATGGCTGAAGACCATATGCCGATGCACCACGGGCAGTTAAGGAGGTCGTAGACTGTGTTCCTAAAGCCAGAGGCATAGGGGGTTATCTCTACATATACGACACCGCCCCTCTCTATCTCCGTCCTCCGGGCAAACAGCTCCCTAAACCAACGGGTAATCTTGTCGTAAACCACGAGGCGTGTGATGCGGAATGCGGCAAACGCCATCATAACCGCATCAAACACAGGGACCGCGGTCAGGAACCCGCCGCGCATATCCTGCATAGCCCAGAGCCCGGCTACCAGCACGATGATAAAAAATACAGAAAACAGGAAGTTCCAGAAATTCTGATCCTCTTTGGGGCGTATTATTTGCATACCCTTAGTATATCAGCCCTGCTCATGTTCCTAATTATATTACAACACATGTTTGATACACAAATCAATAGCTCTTAAAACGCCTTAACCAGGCCATATTTGAGGTGGGAGAAAGTGGCCAAAAACAAGGCAATCCTACCCACCAGCAGGCGGTTTTGGAGCTTATTTGACAACATTTCCTAACTTTTTCGTCAAAATCGGTTGCGTTTTGATGAATTTAGTTCTGTTGTGGGTTATACACAGGTCAATTTCACTCACACAGGGCGATAATGGATATCTGCAAGAGAGTTTAGGGCACAAGGCAGACATTACTTTATTTTTTTAGCAACTAATTTTCACCACAATGGCAACGCCTAAAGTTAAGAAGCGCAACGGTTCCATAGCGGACTTCGAGCCCGCAAAAATCACCGTCGCCGTACAAAAGGCGTTTGCCGCAGTACTGGGAGACAGTCACGACCGCGACGCTATCACCATAACCAAAGTGGTTGTAGACACGCTCGACGCCAAGTACGGCAACACGGCCTTTATCCCGACCGTGGAGGACGTGCAGGACCTGGTGGAAAACGCGCTTATGGAGCGCGGATACTTTGGCGTAGCTAAGGACTACATCATCTACCGCTACGAACACGCCAAAGCCCGCGAGGAGGCCAAGCAAGAGGTCGCAGAAAAGATAGAGGAGAACGCACTCTTTATCACCAAGAAAGACGGCAGCCGCGAGCACTTTAGCGAAGCCAAGCTCACCCGCGCGCTTATGTTTGCCAGCGCCGGCTACGAGAAGCTAATAGACACGCCAGCCATCATCAGCCGCGTGCGCCAAGAGATGTATGACGGCATCAAGACCAAGGACATCCACGATGTTCTCATTATGGTGACTCGCTCCCTAATAGAGCGCGACCCGGCCTACTCCTACGTGGCGGCACGCCTGCTCTTGCAGTACATGTACCGCGAGGCTATAGGCGATATACAGGACTACACCCGGCTTGAGGATGAGCATAAGGCAGCCTTTGTACGCAACATTGAGCGCGGCGTCGAGACAGGCTGGTTCGACCGCGAGATGCTAACTTTTAACCTGAGCAAGCTCGCCGATGCGCTTGTGATGGAGCGCGACAATGACTTTAAGTACCTCGGCCTCCAGACCCTGCAGTCCAACTACCTGTCCAAGGAGGTACAGACCCGCAAACTGCTCGAGACCCCGCAGATGTTCTGGATGCGCGTAGCGATGGGTTGCGCTCTGGCAGAAAAGACCCCCGAGGCCCGCGAACAGCAAGCTCTGGAGTTCTACGAGATTATGTCTGCCATGTACTACATGCCCTCCTCGCCTACGCTCTACCATGCCGGCACTACGGTGCCCCAGCTGTCCTCGTGCTTTCTCTCTACCGTTCCGGACGACCTCCACTCTATCTTTGACGAGTACAAAGACGGCGCGCAGCTCCTTAAGTACGCTGGCGGCTTGGGCGTAGATTGGTCCTACATCCGCGCCGCGGGCTCATTAGTGTCCAGAACCGGCGTGGAGAGCCAGGGCGTGGTCCCCTTCCTGCGCATTGAGAACGACGTTACTATCTCTATCAACCGCTCGGGCCGCCGCCGCGGCGCCACTGCCGTGTACCTCGAGTACTGGCACCTCGAGATTGAGGACTTTATGGAGCTACGCAAAAACACCGGCGATGAGCGCCGTCGCGCCCATGACCTTAACACTGCTACCTGGATACCCGACCTGTTTATGAAGCGCCTCCAGGAGGACGGCCAGTGGACCCTCTTTAGTCCATCGGATGTACCCGACCTCCACGACCTGTACGGCAAGCGCTTTGACGAGGCATACGAACGCTACGAGAAGCTCGCTCAGGAGGGTCATATCAAGCACCATAAGGTGCTCAAGGCCCAAGACCTTTGGCGCAAGCACATCACCATGCTCTTTGAGTCGGGCCACCCGTGGATAACCTGGAAGGACCCTAGCAACATCCGCTCTCCACAGGACCACGTAGGCGTCGTGCACTCGAGCAACCTGTGCACCGAGATAACCCTCAACACATCCAAGACTGAGACCGCTGTATGTAACCTAGGGAGCCTTAACCTGGGCGCGTTTATAACCCCTGACGCCCAGTTTGACCGCGACCTAGTAGCACGCGTCGTGCCTGTGGCCATGCGCATGTTAGACAACGTAGTGGACGTCTGCTTCTACCCTACAGAGAAGACACGCAACTCCAACATGCGCCACCGCCCTGTGGGCTTGGGGCTGCGCGGCCTTATGGACGCCCTGTACAAGATGGGTATTAACTTTGACACCGACGAGGCTGTTACGTTTAGCGACGAGAGCCAGGAGGTTATCTCCTACCATGCGATACTCTCCTCGTCCCTCCTGGCCAAGGAGCGCGGCACCTACGAGACCTACAAGGGCTCCAAGTGGGACCGCGGTATCTTGCCGCAGGACACTCTGGCCCTGCTCGAGGCCGAGCGCGGCATGAAGATTGACGTGCCGCGCCACGAGACACTGGACTGGCGCCTGGTGCGCGAGGCTATACGCCAGTGGGGCATGCGCAACTCCAACACCCAGGCCCATGCGCCGACAGCCTCTACGGCCAACATTGCCGGCTGCTATCCTACGGTAGAGCCCATATACAAAAACATCTACGTTAAGTCCAACATGGCCGGCGACTTTATGATAGTCAACGAGTTCTTGGTTGCCGACCTTAAAAACCTCGGGCTCTGGAACCAAGACATGCTAGAGAAGATAAAGTTCCACGACGGCTCGGTACAGCCTATACAAGAGATCCCGCCCGCTATCCGCGAGAAGTACAAAGAGGTGTTCGAGATGGAACCGCAGTGGCTTATCAAGGCTGCCGCCTACCGCGGCCGCTGGATAGACCAGTCGCAGTCGCTCAACATCTTCTACGGCGGCACCTCGGGCAAGGTTCTCAGCGAGATCTACCAGTACGCCTGGAGCATGGGCCTTAAGACCACATACTACCTGCGCACGCTCGGCGCATCGCGCGTAGAGAAGTCCACTATAGACAGCGCTAAGCACCAAGACAGCACCAACCCGAGCATGGCAGTGGCAAGCGGCACGCTGAGCCCGGTTGTTATACAAGAGACCGCTATGGTTGCAACCCAGGACACCCTTATGGCGCAGGCTATGCACGCCAATACCGCACAGGAGGCCGTGGCAATGATGACCGTAGGCGAGGTGGTTGCCGATGTAGAACAGGCCCAGGTAGCCGCAGGCCAGATGGAGCTTATAGAGCAGGTCCGGCAGGCTCCCTATGCTGAACTCGCCCATGGGGCGATGGCACCGGGCTCGATGCCTGCAGCAACTGAAAGTTCTACCTTGGGAGGTCCTAAGCTAAGGTCGGATTTTGGCTCCTCCGGTATACCCTCCTTTGGCGGCCCAAAGATAGCATTGACCAACCGCCCCAAGCTGGAGGTACTCTCCGAAGCCTGCGAGTCCTGCTCGGCCTGAGCAGAGCCGAAGGGCGGCACATAATCTAAAAAACAAAAAGACCCCAAACGAAGACCGGGGTCTTTTCGTTGGGGCCTTGGCCACTAGTTGGTGGCGGTCCAGCCGTCGGGGAATGGGATGTACGGCCATTCCACATTGTTGTCGTTGGCGTGACGCGGAGCAAAGACAGACTTGATAGCGAACAATAAACGATACATGGCTTCCTCTTAGGTTGCGATGGATTGGAGATCGGTATCTAGATTAAAGTGTACTCTTTTTTGTATAAAAGTCAATCCCTTACAAGGGGCAAAATAGATGCTCGTATGCTTAATCCCCTTGCCTGATATCCTCCCAAAAGCGCATAATAAGATTCTATGGCGAAGGAAAAAGACACGCACGGATTACTGTCAGAATTTATTGGTTTTACAAAAAAGCAGTTCGAGTTACAGGCTAGAGTTTTAGAAAAACTCCAAACCGATATTCGTGATATAAAAACCGGTCAGCGCAATATTGAGAGCGATGTCCTGACAATTAAAGAAGACGTGGACGCTATAGCAAAAACAGTAAGCGAAGATGCATTGAAAGTCGTCAGTCATGAACGCCGAATTACCCGCTTAGAACGCGCACGCTAACCAGTATGGGAGTAATAAACGGAGGCAACAGCACAGACCCGAACAAGATACTTCCGATGAAGTACAACTGGGCGCGCACGCACTACAAAAAGGGTGTGGCCAACAACTGGGTGCCCGAGGAGGTCTCCATGCAGCAGGATGTGGAGTTGTGGAAGAAGCCCGGGGCGCTGAGCGAGGATGAACGCCGCATGATCATGTGGAACCTCGGGTTCTTCTCTACAGCCGAGTCTCTAACCGCCAACAACCTCGTGTTGGCCATATACCGCCACATCACCAACCCCGAGTGCCGCCAGTACCTCCTGCGCCAGGCGTACGAAGAGGCCGTGCACACCGACACATTCATCTACTGCTGCGACACGCTGGGGCTCAACCCAGACGAGGTCTACAAGATGTACGAGACTATCCCCTCTATCCGCGAAAAGGACGAGTTTGTCGTCAACCTGACCAAGTCGGTGTTTGACCCGAACTTCAGCACCCAGGGTACCGAGAACATCCAGAAGTTCGTGCACGACCTGGTGGGCTTCTACATCATCATGGAGGGCGTCTTCTTTTACGCAGGGTTTGCCATGATGCTCTCGATGCTCCGCAAGAACCGCATGGTGGGTATCGGCGAGCAGTTCCAGTTTATACTCCGCGATGAGTCGGTACACCTGGCCTTTGGTGCTGACCTTATAAACACTATCGTGCAGGAAAACCCGGAAATCTGGACGCCTGAGTTTAAGCAGACGCTGACCGAGAACATCAAGGCCGCCGTCGAGCTCGAGAAGAAGTATGCCGACGACGCCCTGCCGCGCGGTGTAGTGGGCCTGGTGCCCGCTACGGTAAAGCAGTACGTGGAGCATATTGCAGACAGGCGCCTGGAGCGCATCGGGCTCGGGCGCGTGTACCACAAGGACAACCCCTTCCCCTGGATGAGCGAGATAATGGACATGCCCAAGGAAAAGAACTTCTTCGAGACCCGCGTCACCGAGTACAAAACCGGCGAGCTGGATTGGTAATAGTAGGGGCATAAAAAAACCGCCGGGACATCCCGGCGGTTTTTTATTTAAGGCTCTTGTCTACCGTGTACTCGCCTGCTTGGGTGCGCAAGATGTGGAGAGCGAGCGCGGGGACGCCCAAGTGCTTGCCTACCCCGTGTGCTATGGAGCGCGCATAGGTGCCCGACGAGCAGGATATCTTTATCGTGGCGCAGGGGAACTCGCGGTCGCCCTTGGCTTTCAGGTTCTTGTGCCACGCGGCAAGTATCTCCTCTTGCCTAAAGTCGCCGCCCACCTTGGCGATGCTCTCGTTAATATAGCTTAAAAGCTGCGGCTCTTTGACCTTGTAGAGCTTTTCGATGTCTATATGATAGATTGTCACGCTGCGGCTGGGCAGGAGAATGGATGAGAGCGCGTTATTGCGCGCCCACTCAAAGAGCGACTTGCCCTCTACTGTTTTAGACGAGTACGGCGGGTACTCTTGGCTAAGCTGCCCGCGGAACTCGTTAAGTGCCTGCTGGAGGGCTTTTTTGGTCAGTGTCGAGGCGTCGCCCGTCTCCATGACCCGGCCTAAAATATCGTACGTATCTGTGGAAAAACCAAAGAGAATGTCGAGCGTGTATTCCTTGCTCAAGTCCAGGTACGCATCGCGGCGCTTGTTGGCCGAGCCCACCAGACACAGCAACACTCCCTCGGCCATAGGGTCGAGCCGGCCGGCGTAAGACAGCACTTCGTGCGCGTAGTGCGGCTTCTGGGCGCGGAGACGCTCTAGGCGCTCGCGCGGGGTCTCTCCCAGCTTTTTGTATAGGTTAAGCACCTGACCTGCCGTATCTCTTTTTGTGCGTATGTCTTTCGGGTCGGCCATAGCGGGGTTGTCTGACATAGTGGGTCTATATCTGTTAGAATACACGCAAGCCCCCGAATCGCCAAAAATGCCAAAAAAACTCCCAACAGAACCATACAAAGGCGTGCGCGATTTTTATCCAGAAGACTGGGCCGTACAGAAATTCATCTTTGACACCTGGCGCAGCGTGGCAGAAAAAGCCGGGTATGTAGAGTATGAGGCATCCATCCTAGAGCCGTCAGACCTGTACAAAGCAAAAGGGGCCGACAACGAGGAGATGGTCTCCCAGCAGACTTACACCTTTATGGACCGCGGCGAGCGCGAGGTAACGCTCCGGCCCGAAATGACCCCGACTGTTGCTCGCATGGTGGCTGGCCGGCGCCGCGAGCTGGGCTACCCCCTGCGCTACTACTCTATCCCCAACTGCTTCAGGTACGAGCGCATGCAGCGCGGCCGCCTGCGCGAGTTCTGGCAGCTCAACGTGGACATATTCGGCTCGCGCTCCAGTGCGGCAGATGCTGAAATATTGACCGTAGCCTATGGCATGATGATGGCCTTCGGTGCGACCGAGAGCGACTTTACCATTAAGGTCGGCAGCCGCAGCGCCATAAACGCTCTTGTGGCCGAGCTGGGCTTGTCGGAGGATGCGACCAAAAAGCTCTTTGCTCTGCTGGACCGCAAGACCAAGATGCCGGCAGAGGAATTTAGCCACGCACTCTCAGACATCTCCGTACCAGAGAGCCGGCTCCTCAGCCACGAGCCGCCGGAGGATATCGCGCTCATGCTCGAGCAGTTCAAGCAAGCTGGCATTACCAATATTGTCTACGACCCGTCCGTCGTGCGGGGCTTTGCCTACTACACTGGCATGGTGTTCGAGGTGTTTGATACGCATGCAGACAACAGCCGCGCGCTCATGGGCGGCGGGCGCTACGACAACCTCACGGCGCTCTTTGACGATGAGCCTCTGCCCGGTGTGGGATTTGCTATTGGCGACGCGACTATGCGCGACTTTTTGGAAGTGCGTGGACTCCTGCCGGCCTACGTGCCCGCCACACAGCTCTACATTGCCACCCCAAGCAAAGAACTCGCCTTCCAGGTGCAGTTATTCGCGGGCGAGTTGCGCCGTGCCGGCGTCAACGTGGCAATAGACTTTGGTGAGCGCAAGCTGGGCGACCAGATAAAGGCCGCTGCCAAGCACAAGATCCCCTGGCTTATAGTTGTGGGCGAGAACGAACTTGCGGCGGGGCAGTTTACCGTCCGCAACCTCGAGACCGGCCACGAGGAGACTCTGCCTCGCGAACAGCTCGCCGATTTCTTCCTGAATTCCTAAGTTTTATACTTTATACTCTCCCCTTTATACTGATCTCTCATGCGGCGCATTACCTTTGACATCGAGACCGAAGGGTCATTCCAAAGCAATGGAAATTTTGACAACCTAGAGGTGACCGTCGTAGGCGTGTACGACTCTGCAACTAAAAAGAT
>CAYHLQ010000023.1:0-8353 GCA_964357485.1 uncultured Candidatus Saccharibacteria bacterium
ACCTCAAGTCTTGAGACTACCTCACGGGCGACTTTCTCTGCCTCACTTTTTTTAAAGGTACCAACAGCTCCCATCGCTTTTTCTACTGCAGTGGCAATTTTGCTCTCATCAAACGAAACCACAGAACCGTCGCGCTTGGTGATTGTGTTTAGTGCTGTGGATTTCGATTTTTGCATATAATAAAAGGATGATATATTGATAACGGTCTATACATATTACCTATAGATACTCATCTATGAATAAGAAAAAGCTGGGGACAACAAACGCGAAAACAAAAGCCGAGCACGGTAAAGAGGAGAAGATGTATAAACGCCCTTTGTGGGTTAAAAGCGGGGAAGAAGAGCTCTGCCCGGATTGCTTTAAAGTGGTTGGCGACAGGAGCCGTTACAACATGGTTTGTATGCTTGGCAAGGCAAAAGACGGCCTAACTGTGGGAGAAATTACAGCGCAGATTAAATTGACCCAACCTACCGTGACCCACCATTTAAACGTGCTACGCTCGGTTGATGCTGTCGGTAGTGAGGATCGAGGTCGTGAGCGCGTCTATAAATTAAACCGCGAAGCACATTGTTTTGAGGATTGCCAGATTCCTTTTGAGTAATTTATGGTTTTACTATCCCTCCTCTCATACGTATTCGTACAGACCCTCGGCCTACTCATTGCTTTTGCTGCTGCAGCAGTATTGCTTTACATAATCCTCCGGCGTTTTAATTCGCGCTCAGTAACCTTTTTGCTCATCGTGGTGTTTGTAGGCATCTCTATCTTTTTCTATATCCCTAATGGCCTGCCGCAAGGGCTTGAATATCCGGCATTTCTTAAGAGTTATGGACCCTCAGGATCGCCCGGCCTACCCTTCGGCAACGTCCTCACATTCTTTACACACTTCAATCAGTTTGAAAAAGTTGCTGATATCGCGCGCGACCCAAATGATGTGCCCCCACCGATTGAGCGCAGCGTCGCTACAACGGTGAAAGTTGAGATTACTGCTAAAGAGGTAATTTCTGAGCTCGCGTCCGGCGTCTATCAAAACTTTTGGGCGTTCGATGGCAAGGTACCGGGCCCTTTTGTACGTGTCATGGAGGGGGATACGGTGGTAGTCGACTTTCATAACGACGAAACAAGCTTACACCATCACACTATAGACTTTCATGCGGTAATTGGCCCGGGCGGGGGAGCCTCAATACTCATGGCAGAGCCCGGCGAGACAAAGACGCTTACCTTTAAGGCGCTTCATCCTGGACTCTATGTATATCACTGCGCTGAAGCCGACCCCGCCCTCCACATGGCGCATGGTCAATACGGACTTATCTTAGTGGAGCCTAAAGGAGGGTTGCCCAAAGTTGATAAAGAATTTTATGTGATGCAGGGTGAGTTCTACACAACCGGCACCTTGGGCAAACAAGGGCTCCAAGTATTTGACTCGCGCGCTATGCTCGCCGGTACTCCGCAATATATTGTCTTTAACGGCCGCGTTGGCGCATTGACCTCAACTACTACCAATGCGATGCAGGTACATGTTGGAGAAAAAGTGCGTATCTATTTCGGTAACGGCGGTGTCAACCTTATATCCTCATTCCATGTCATCGGAGAAATATTTGAACGCGTGTGGCAGGAAGCTTCGCTCACGAGCCCGCCGCTCACCGACGTGCAGACGACACTCGTGCCTGCAGGGGGTGCCACTATGGTTGAATTTACTTCACTCGTGCCAGGCAACTATGTGCTGGTCGACCATGCACTTGCACGCACCAACCGAGGCGCTTGGGGTGTTTTGCACGTAAGCGGCCCGGAAAATCCATCGATCTTTAGTGGAGTTATGCAGCCGATGGTAGGACATTAATTAAAAAAGTATCCCGTTTAGAGTATGTTTAGAAAAATTGTAAAATTTTTTGATAAATTTGAGGATGGCGTTCGCGCCCGGCTGAGCCATCACCCAATTCTTTACACCTTTATCGGCGGCATTGGGATTGTTCTGTTTTGGAAGGGGGTGTGGGAAACCGCAGAGACTTTCCCTGAGCTCCATGGCATACCGTCAATAATTCTCAGTCTCGTTTTTCTTCTCCCTACGGGCCTCTTTGTTTCGTTTTTTATCGGCGACAACATTATACTTTCGGGCTATAAAAAGGAGAAGAAGATAATTGACCGCACTGAGAGCGAGTTGCTGCATGAAATTGATGCCATGGGAGATATGGCGAAGCGAATAGAGCGTATTGAGTCTGTTGTTAAGAATATCGAATATAATACCCTTCCCACCAAGTAGGGGAAGTGAAACTTTTTTCTATTGTTTTGCCAATGAAATTTGTTTTTGTTTCAAAGTGATCTTGCTCTTCAAACAGCCAAGTAGCTCTCTCTTTTCTACATCAGGAGCTTCTCTGAGAACATATTTTGCATAGTTGCGTATATCTATATCCTTCACCTCAATCTTCTCTTTGGTGCCAAGAATGACCCTCTGGAATTTCTTCACTCGCTCAACCTCAGCTTTTAACTTTTCCTTGATTCCGATCTCGTCTAGGTCGATTTTTTCAATAAGCTGCACGAATTGTTCGATAAGTTCGTCCTCGTTAATATAGCCACACTTGCAGTGCTTGTCCTTTGATTTTGTACACCCGTAATAAATATAACGGTGCACATTCCCGTTCTTTTGCTTTTTGAACTTCTCGTCAGCGGAGATGCCAGAGCTGCATAGCCCGCACACCATGAGCTTAGTGAAGGCAAATTCTTTGTCCTCCACCCGAATTATTTGGCTTTTAACCTGTTGCTGGACCAAATCAAAAAGTTCCTTAGTAATTAAGGCCTCGTGTTTGCCCTTGTACCAGAGGCCGCTCTTTCTTGGATACTCAAAACTGCCGTAATAAAAATCATTCTGTAGCAAGAGGTAGATGTTACTTAATGTCAGGCCCTTGTTCCCATTTGGGGTCTTAAAGTTCAGCTCAAATTTGAGCCAGTGGTATATCTTTTTGCCGCTCCATTTTTCGTACGCCACCTTCTCGAACATTTTCTTGATGATGTGCCCGCGCTCGGGGTCGATGCAGACATACCCCTTCCGGTCCGCTCTTTTTTCATTCAGATATCCCATTGGGGCAGGGGCAGGCCACAGGCCCATCTCGCACCGCGTTCGTAGGCCGCGCCGTACGTTGATGCTTTTGTTGTCGTTCTCCAGCTTGGCCTGCGAGCACAAAATCATCAGGAGAAACTTCTCATTGGGCGAATTCTCAAAGGACTGACCATACGTCTTTATCTGATGCAACTTCTTTTCATCCATCAGATCTACGAGCGTACCGAGGTCTCCAGCATTTCTGCTTAGACGATCCGGTGCCCAAGTCAAAATTCCGGTGTACCTACCGGCATTGAGGTCTTTTATAAGTTCGTTAAACACAGGCCGTTGGCCCGAGGCTTTGGCCGAATGGGATTCCCGCCGAATGTCGACTATCTCTAGGTCCTCACGCTCCGCAATTTGGAGCATCTCCTTGACTTGGGAGTCTATGGAGAGAGCCTGTTTTTCATCCGATTCGGTCGACTTCCTGGCATACAGGCAATACCTCACCTTTGCCGCCAAAACAGCCTCTGGGGCCCCAAATTGGGCACTTGTATATGTCTCCATACCCTATGGATGACAGAACCCTCTTTGAGAGTCCAGAGAGCCCCTGGAGACAAGAAAGAGGCTTATTCTTCAGTCCCGTCCTTGCTGGGTGCAGAGTTTTGCTTTTTTTCTGCCTCCCATTCATCTATCACTTGTATGCCCGCCTGTTTGCGTTTTTCCTCCCGCCCCAGTTTTTTCTCTTTCCATCCTTCGTATGCTTCGAAGAATATATCTACCAACTGTGCGTCATCGTGGCATACGTACTCCACCATCGGCTTAATTTTATTCTTTGCAAACTCAAAACCCATCGCAGTTTCCATTTCGAAACATAAACTGAAAAAGTACTCGAAGTAGGATTCTGGTGGTCCCGGGTTCTTTTCTTTGAGGAAGCTCCTGTCTTGGTAATCCAAGAACCGGAAGTACCTTACCTGCTTTGTTTCCACATAGCGCTCGTTATTACGCGAGAGCCAATACACAGAAGAGCGATAATCGCCTCGCTGAATGCCGCTGATAATGACGCCTTCTGCAGCGTCATTAATATTCCTCCTACCCAGCATGAGAGCGTCTTGTACCGCTTGATGAAACTTAAAATGCTGGCCCATCCAGCGATAGAAGGTGCTGTGGTTGATACCCACCTTGCTGCAAGCGTGCCGGATACTCGGCACTTTGATTAGCTCTTCGGTTATGCGCTTTACGATATCTTTGCCGTAGCGCATATCTTTTTAGCTTTCTCGCCCGTAAATGCCTCGTAGCGTTTGACGACGAGGTCGACGAAGATGGGGTCCATCTCGACCATATAGCAATGGCGCTTGAGTTGGTGCGCCGCCAGAAGCTCACCGCCACTTCCGCCAAAGAGCGATAGGATGTTATCGCCGACTTTGGTGCAACGGCGTATCGGTTTGTCATGCAGGGTTATGGGCTTCTGGGTGGGGTGCTCATAGGTATTGCCCGCAAGGCGTTGAACCGCCCACACATCAAACATATCCAAGAAGTTTTCAATCATCTGGCCACCCGTCCCGATATCTTTATTCAACACCTCGTCGAAGTTGTGATGATTTGGAGAGAGGTAGGGCTTACCGCGCACGCCGTACACGCACGGCTCGTAGACCTTGGAGAAGGCTACTTGTGGGGTAGGGTTGGCAACTCCTTTGAGCCATATGCAGATGCGCTTGAAGTTGATTCCGAGCGACTTATAGATTGTCGCAATGAGCGGCACATAGGTCTCGTCGCAATAGTAGAAGATATGGGCGTCCTTAGAAGAGACCGCCAGTGCATTTTCTATCGTCTTCTGCAAAAACGTCTCGTACTCCTCGTAAGTGCGGGTATCCTTTGCCGTACCGCCATAATTTTTAGTCCCGCCAATACCTTTCTCATACGAGAGGTTGATGTTGTAGACCGGGTCGCAGTAAACCATGTCGATTTCTGCACCCCCTACGACCTGCTTTACCACGGCAGGGTCGGTGGAGTCGCCGCACAGGAGCCTGTGGGGTCCAAGTTGGTACAGGTCGCCGAGCCTGGCCTTCGGCTTCTTTATCTTCTTCCTCTCCGCCTCGACATCAAAGCCATCATCCTCGGTCTCAAGGATGTCGGTAAATATGTCCGTGATTTCCTCCTGGTTAAAGCCCGACTCCAAGAGCAGGTCGGTCTCAAAGTACTCCGACAGGATTTCTTCGTCCCAGTCGCCGTGTACTTTATTACTAATAAGGAGGTACTGCTTGTACTCGGAGTCGGTGAGGTCGCGCGAGGGTACACGCACATCAATCATCTCCTCGCCGCGATCCAAGAGCTGCAAGACCGCACAGCGCTGATGCCCGGCCAAGATGCGGTCCTGCGTATCTATAGCGGGTATCTCGACCAGATCGAACTTCTTAAACGACTTAATAAGATCCTCCTGCTGCTTGGAGGACATCTTGCGAGGATTCTGCTTAAAGGGAAGCAGATCCTTGACGCGCCGCTGCTCGGTACGCCAGGTTAACTTGGCCATAGATTTGAGCGTTAGTTGCTAAATCTGTTTAGGTGCCAAATGGTGCTATTTAGTGACGAACGTGCCTTTAGTTTACTACGCTTCAAATCTTGTAAATTCCCACCTGTGGATAACGACACGGGGTGTCAAGAGTGTCAACAGTGTAAATGGCCTGTTGGTAAGCCCCCTTCGCGGACTCCCCGAAGTGCGATAGGGTCTTGGACGATACCTAAATCAAGCGGTATCATGCTCTTGTACAACTGAATAAAAAGGACCTACCCCGCAATCCTCCTGATTGCGGCAAGGTCGACAAGTCCCATCGTTGATACTGAACCCCGTGTTCAGCTACTCAGCGATGGGCCATACCTCGAAAGGGGTATGGGGCCGCAAGGCCCGGCTGGCACGGGGCTTAGTGTTTCTAAGCTTCGAGCCGGATATTATCCGGTATTTTTTATTTCTATGGACCAAGCAGTAGCTCCGAAGAAGTTCTATAAAAAGTGGTGGTTTTGGGTCGGTGTCGTTGTGCTCTCATTTGTAGTCGGAATAAGCGTAGATGAATCGCCAAGGGTGGCGACACCCCAGGCCCCGACAGCTAACGCCGTCGAAGCGACTCCAGCCCCCGAAGCAATAAAGGTCACGGCAGTGCAAATGAGCGCAGACTACAAAGAGAACGAAGTCGCGGCCGATGCCAAGTACAAAAACAAGACGGTCGAGATCTCTGGCTCGGTTGACACTATCGGCAAGGACATCCTCGACACGCCCTACATAGCATTCCAGACCGCCAGCCAGTACGACATCCTCGACCGCGTGCAGTGTATGTTCTCCAAGTCAGACGAGGCGGAGCTAGCGGCCGTCACTAAGGGCCAAAAAATCACCCTCCGCGGCGAAGTGTCCGGCAAGCTTGGCAACATCATCGTCAAGGGCTGTGAAATAGTTCGATAATCGCTCTCGGCGCGAGGCTCAATGGTAAAAAGCACCCTATTGGGGTAGTATTGGGGCGTCTCTATATTTTTATGGATGAATCCAAGCTAGCCGAAGGTGTAACGAGGGCTATCATCACCAGCACTATTGAGGGGGTTAAAAACCTCTTTAAGCGTAAGCCTAAAACGTCGAAAGGCAACGAGCTCAAAGATAAGACCTCTATACTCTTTGTCGATGACGAACCGTTCGACTATATCGAGCGGATTAGGGCCGCGGGGTGGAATGCCCACCAAGTCAGTGACATAGAAAACCTCGACGACGATCACCTCAAACGGGCGCACATCGTTTTTCTCGATTATGTGGGGGTAGGAAAAAAGCTCGCACCTACCCAACAGGGTATAGGTCTCCTCAAGGCCATTAAGCAAAAATATCCGCAAAAAATCCTCATCTTTTACTCCGGACACGCGGGCTTTACGCTCGGTCACGAGTTTAAGGCCGCAGACGACTGGATGCCCAAGAACGCGGACCCGTACGTCTTTCTCCAAAAAATCGAGGAGAACGCACAGAAAATAAACTTTGGATGATTTACTTTGAGATCCGGAATAAGCAAGATCGGGTGCTTGCTTCCAATCTCGAATCCTGCCCCGGAGAGATCATCGACTCCTTGGTTGGTAAAGAGAAAGAAAACGTGCGTATAGGCAATGTACGCAATGCCTTCCGCGAAGACGCCGACGCCGAAATTCAATTAGTTATCGTCAACGATAAAGAGCTCTCCAACAGCACGCGTGGGATAAGCCGCGTCGCCGCCACCTATTTAAGTCTAGTGCCGCAATTTCTAGAGATCGAGAGACGGCAACGCGCACATTTTGACGTGATTATCGGCCGGTTCGCTCATAACCTTGTTGATATAGACAGGAAGGTTAAGGGGCATCTGGAGCGATTGGCTCCCGACACGTTGAGGGAAAAAACATATGCCGATTTCCGAGATACGGTGGAAGAGCGCATAAAAAGCAATACTCAAAGCGCCGCAAACGACGTATGCCAAATTGCCCATCGCGCGACTGACCTCGAAGCTCAAATAGCTGGCCTTAGAGTTATCTCTGGTCTTGCCGATGAGATAGCTCCAAGTCTAATTGATGCAAATATTTTGAGGACTCTGCGCCGCCTGCAGCAGCCCTTCCTAAGCGAGCTAGAGAAAAAACAAATCCGGATCGACAATCGGATAGACATGGCTGAGGCGGATAGGCGCAAGGTGCGGATTGACCCGCAACTCTTAAATGTTGCCCTCTCCCAATTCTTTAACAATGCGGCTAAGTATGCCCTTGCGGGAACCGCCATCGTTATTGATGCGACCTTCGAGAATGAACATTGTGTTGTAAAGGTAGAAATGGACAGTCTTCTTATTGAACATTACGAGACCAATAAAATCTTTCAGGAAAAATATAAAGGACGCAATGCGAAAAAATTGCCGGGCAACGGCATCGGCATGTTTATGACGCGGCGTGCTTTAAGGATTATGAAAGCAGATATAGAGGTCCATCCCCAAGCAGGAACTGAACAAATCGTTGACGGCAAAAAATACTGCAAAAACGTGTTCCTGTTGAAGTTTCCTTGCCGAAAAAATAGGTAGCCCAGCAGTGTCGCATTTGTCGCTTTTTGGTCATTCCGAGGAGGGTCGAAACTCACTCCAGAAGGGCGCCAGAAAAGCCTTGCGGGGCTTGGTGGTAGAATTTACGAGACCGAGGAGGCCAGCTAACTTGAGATAGGTTCGGACTCCGAGGAGCTTCAATAGCGCTTGGATTCCTACGTCTCGTATCGAGCGATCTGGGATTTCTCTATGGCCTTCTTGGATGAGAATTGGTTGCCAGTTCTCGAGTGTCTTGTAGTCCTAC
>CAYHLQ010000024.1:0-8287 GCA_964357485.1 uncultured Candidatus Saccharibacteria bacterium
CGTGCACCGCGGTCAGGTCCTTTCGAAGACCGGCGCGGTTACGCCTCACACCGACTTCGAAGCCGAGGTGTACATCCTTTCGAAGGATGAAGGTGGCCGTCACACGCCGTTCTTCACGGGCTACAAGCCGCAGTTCTACGTCCGCACTACGGACGTAACTGGCGAGGTAACTCTCCCTGCAGGAACCGAGATGGTTATGCCGGGCGACACCATTACCTTTAAGGTCAAGCTCGTAGCGCCGGTCGCTATGGAGGACAAGACCCGCTTTGCAGTCCGCGAGGGCGGCAAGACGGTAGGTGCAGGCGTCGTAACCAAGGTGATTGCCTAAGTTACTCTAAATTCTGAATAGAAAAGCCCGGATTTACTCCGGGTTTTTCTTATGCTACGATGCGTTTGTTCGACATTATCTGCGCAGCGAGTGAGGTGCAAAAGCTTGCTTTTGTATCCGAGCGAGCAAGTAGATATGAGTGTGCGATTATCTGTAAGCGTTAGCTAATAGAGCATAGGTTACTTCCCGAAAGGGAAGAGAACTAGGCTCAAGTAATTATGGCAACCGAAGTTAAGAAGAAGGCGCCGGCCAAGCCCCGCGCCAAGAAGGCAGAAGCAGTAGCGCAGAAGTTGCGCATCAAGGTCCGCGCCTACGAGCACAAGGTGCTCGACGCGTCTGTTAAGCAGATATTGGACACCGCCCTGCGCTACGATGCGAAGGTTGCTGGTCCTATACCCCTGCCGACCGAGATAAAGAAGTATACGGTCAACCGCTCGACGTTCGTCTACAAGGATGCCCGCGAGCAGTTTGAGATGCGCGTGCACAAGCGCGTCATAGATATCCTCGAGCCGTCCCCTAAGGTTATCGAGGCGCTGACCAACCTCTCGTTGCCCTCAGGCGTGACAATAGACGTCAAAATGGTCTAAGAGAAGATTTCTAAAGAAAAACTCCCCAGAATTCGGGGAGTTTTTCTTTTTCCACTGCGTACTAATTGATCCTTCATGAATAGGTGATAAGATTAGAAAAAGGTGCTCATGAGTCTGTTCGCGAACTGATAGCAAGAAATTTCGGGCGATTCTCATGATAATCGCTTTTTTTGTCCGCTTTGTATCGCTCAGGGCAGTACTGACAAGCCGGGCAAAGAAATTCAGCGAAAAATCCCCCAGGCCTGGGGGATTTTTCGTATAAGTTGCGCAAATAAGGGATCTCATGTATATTCGCTATAACTTCGAAAGGAGTTAGATCTATGTCCCGGCCCCTGGCCCGGACCAATGGACTAGCCGATCCGCAAGGACGCTTGTCTATTGCGGATTTTTCTATAGAAAATGAAATTCATCCTAGGAACCAAGGGCAAGATGACCACCGTCTTTACGGAGGAGGGCCGGGCCTTTGCCGCGACCGTCATCAACGCCGCTCCTAACACCATCACCCAGATAAAGACCGCCGAGAAGGACGGCTATGACGCTGTGCAGTTGGGTGCCTTCGAGACCAAGGAGGGCCGCGTATCCAAGCCGCAGGTGGGCCACGCCAAGGGCAAGTCGTACGCCGCGTTCCGCGAGCTGCGCCCGCGTCCTGCTACTAAGGGTGGCAAGGTAGACACCAACTTCCCCGAGGTGGGCTCTACGGTAGACGTGTCGGCCTTCGCTGTTGGCGACAAGGTAGTCGTCTCGGCAATCTCCAAGGGCCGCGGCTTCCAGGGCGTTATCAAGCGCTACAACTTCAAGGGTGGTCCTCGCTCGCACGGCCAGAAGCATTCTGAGCGCTCTCCAGGCTCCATTGGCGGCTCCGGCGGCCGCGCAGGAGGCCGCGTTGCCAAGGGTATGCGCATGGCCGGCCGCATGGGCCAGGACCGTGTTACTGTGCGCAACCTCGCAATACTCCAGGTATTGCCAGAGACCGGCGAGCTGGTCATCGCAGGCGCGGTCCCTGGCCGCCGCGGCACGGTTGTAGAGATCCGCGGCTAAAATATCAATATGGAAACTAAGATTTACAACATAGAGGGCAAAGAGGCAGGCAAGATGACCTTGCCGGAGAATATCTTTGGCCTGACCTGGAATGCCGACCTGGTCCACCAGGTGGTTATCTCCATGCAGGCAAACGCACGCCACTCCACGGCCCACACCAAGACCCGCGGCGAGGTGCGCGGCGGCGGCAAGAAGCCCTGGCAGCAGAAGGGGACCGGCCGCGCCCGCCATGGCTCCTCGCGCTCTCCTATCTGGAAGGGCGGCGGCGTAACCCATGGCCCGCGCTCGGACAAGAACTACGAGGTCAAGATCAACCGCTCTATGCGCCAGAAGGCCCTCTTGGTAACCCTCTCGCGCAAGTACAAGGATGGCGAGGTTATCTTTGTAGACTCTCTCGAGATGGCAGCACCTAAGACCGCCGTGGCCAAGGCTATGATGCAAGCACTCGGCAAGAGCTTCTCGGGCCTCAACAAGTCCAAGAACGCCGCCTACATCGCGCTGCCTTCGCGCAATGCACACACGCTTAAGTCGTTCGCCAATATGGGCCATGTGCAGGCAGGCGCCCTGGCAGACCTCAACCCGGTATCCTTGCTTGAGTCCAAGTACCTCGTTATCGCCGACCCTAAGGCCGCTGTCGAGACCTTGCAGAAGAAGCTGTCTACCAAGGCTGCCGCCCCTGCCAAGGCCTCTAAGACTAAGGCAGCCGCCAAGTAATACGATATGAAAAAGTCTTCCTCACAAATACTGCTCGCACCGCGCATCACCGAGAAGGGCGCGTACCTGAGCGCGGACGGCGTGTACGTCTTTAACATTGCCCGCGATGCCAACAAAGTACAGGTGTCCGACGCCATCCGCGAGACCTTTAAAGTTACGCCGCGCAAGGTAACCGTGGTCAATATCCCGCGCAAGGAGACGACGACCCGCGGCACCAACCGCAAGGGTATGACCCGCGCCGGCAAAAAGGCCTACGTTTTCCTGAAAAAAGGAGATACGATCGAACTCGTATAATCAAAATTTTAATTTTGATAAATAAAAAAGTATGAAATCTTATAAACCCTACACCAAGTCGCGTCGCCACATGACCACCGTTACCTTTAAGGGTAAGGTCACGGCTACCGAGCCGCACAAGTCCCTCACCAAGGGCGGCAAGCGCGATGTGGGCCGCAACAACGCCGGCCGCATCTCTGTGCGCCACAAGGGTGGCGGCCACAAGCGCCTTTTCCGCGACGTGGACTTCGGCTACAAGAAGCACCTCCCGGCCAAGATCGAGACTGTTGAGTACGATCCGAACCGCTCCGGCTTTATCGCGCTGGTAGTGTACCCAGACGGCGAGCGCCGCTACATCCTGTGCCCCAAGTCGGTTACTGTTGGTCAGATTATCGAGACTTCCGAGACCGCGCTTGCAGCACCGGGTAACCGCATGCCGCTCAAGAACGCTCCTATTGGCTCGTTTGTCTACAATGTAGAGATCAAGCCAGGCAACGGCGGCAAGCTGGGCCGCGCCGCAGGCACCTACATCGAGCTTATTGCCCGCGACCAGGGCTACGCAGACCTTAAGATGCCCTCCTCAGAGGTGCGCAAAGTTCTGGACACCTGCTGGGCCACTATTGGCGAGGTGTCTAACGACGAGCACCACCTGCGCACGATAGGCAAGGCGGGCCGCTCCCGCTGGATGGGCATCCGCCCTACCGTTCGCGGTACCGCTATGAACCCGGTAGACCACCCGCACGGAGGCGGCGAGGGCCGCCAGGGTCGCGGTCTCAAGCGCGCCAAGACCCTTTGGGGCAAGCCGTCCGGCAAGGGCCAGAAGACCCGTACCCCCAAGAAGTACTCCAACTACCTCATCGTATCTCGCCGCAAGGTAGGCAAGCGCACCCGCGGCAACAAATAAACCACTCCAAAACCGCCCCAACAGGGGCGGTTTTCCGTATACCTTGCACATGGGAAAGGATTCCTGTAGAGTGTCCAAGTAACCCGTGTCGCAAGGTCTAGCCGCTCTCTGGCTATGACGGACATGGGCTTTCAATTTGGCCGGCGTTAGCATGGCCAAATTGAACAATAAAAAAGATTTGGCTATATATGGCACGCTCCGTTAAAAAAGGACCCTACGTTGATGAAAAGCTCCTCAAGAAAATTGAGGGGAAAAAGCCTCAGACATCTGAGATGATTAAGACGTGGGCGCGCCGCTCCCAGATAGCCCCTGAGATGGTGGGCTTTAAGTTCGGTGTATACAACGGCCGCGTGCACATCGAGGTGCTCGTCTCCGAGGACATGGTGGGCCACCGCCTAGGCGAGTTCAGCCCGACCAAGAAGTTCGTCCGTCACGGAGGCAAGATGCAGAAGGACCAGGAGGCCAAGGCCAAGGAGGCCGAAATAGCTTCTGCCCAGGCTGCCAAAGCTGCAGGCGACGCCGCCAAGAAGAAATAATCTATGGATACCATTTCTACTGCAAAACTTTCTAACTACCGTCAGGCACCCCGCAAGGTGCGCATCGTTGCCGACCTCATCCGTGGCAAGGGCGCTCAGCATGCTATCAACCTGCTTTCCGTATTGCCTAAGCGCGCTGGCGAGCCCATGAAGAAGCTTGTTGAGTCTGCCGTAGCAAATGCTAAAGATGTTTCCGCCGCTGACCTCTACATTTCCTCTATACAGGTCAACGGCGGCACCGTCTTTAAGCGCATGATGCCCCGCGCACGCGGCCGCGGCGCCCAGATACTCAAGCGCAACAGCCACATCACCCTCGCCCTTTCCAAGAAGGTAGCCAAGGGTGTGAAAGCTCCGAAGGCTGCCAAGGCAGAGGTCGCTGCTGAGGCAACCCAAAACTAAATATGTCTAAAATTGTTAACCCATTTGCTCATAGGCTCGGCATTATCAAGGATTGGCGCCATCGCTGGTACGCCTCCGGCCCTGCCTACCAGGAGAACCTCAAAGCGGACATCCTCCTGCGCGAGCATCTACTTAAGACCTTGCGCGGCATGTACATCGGCGGCCTCGAGATTGAGCGCAACGCAAAGCAGCTCCGCGTTATCATAAAGACCTCTCGGCCGGGCGTCATTATCGGCCGCTCCGGCGAGGGCTCGACCAAGCTGCGCCAGACTATTGCCGACTTCTTGAAGCGCAAATCGCTCCCTGTGCCCGAGATCAAGCTCGACATCGAGGAGATCCGCTCGCCTGAGAGCAATGCCGCTATCGTGGCCTACATGGTCGCCGAAGGTCTCGAGAAGCGCATGCCGTTCCGTCGCGTAATGAAGCAGACTATCGAGAAGGTGGGCGCCAACCGCGACGTAAAAGGCGTGCGCGTACAGGTGTCCGGCATGCTCGGCGGCGGCTCTATGTCGCGCACCGAGAACCTTAAGAAGGGGCGCGTACCGCTGCAGACCTTCCGCTCTGACATTGACTTTGCTCGCGAGCGCGCCAACCTGCCCTTGGGCGTCATCGGCATCAAGGTCTGGATATACCGCGGCGAAGTGTTTGCAGCCGGTGCCAAAAAATAAACCTATATGTTGTTTCCTAAGAAAGTAAAATTCCGCAAGTCGCACACCATGCGCGTTAATCCTAAAAAGATTAAGATAGCCACCCGCGGCATTACGGTGGCCTTTGGCAGCCATGGGCTCAAGGCTACTACTGCTGCCCGCGTACGCTCCAACCAGATAGAGTCGGCCCGCAAGGTTATCGCCCGCTCCTTGGGCAAGACCGGCCGCAGCTGGATACGTATCTTTCCGGACAAGCCGTTTACCCAGAAGCCGCCCGAGGTTAAGCTCGGCAAGGGCAAGGGCGACCCTGTTGGATACGAGGTGCAGGTATGGCCGGGCCGCGTGCTGTTTGAGGTGGATGGCGTATCCGACGCTATCGCTACCGACGCGCTTATCAAGGCTGCCAAGAAGCTTCCTCTTAAGGCTAAAGTAATCGCCCGCGCCCACTAGCCCTCACTCATAAACTCGTACACACCACCTATATGGCTAAAAAAATTGACCTAACCAAACACACCAAGACAGAGCTTATGAAGCTAGCTCAAGACAAGCGCGAGGAGCTTAGGGTCTTGCGTTTTGGCACGGCAGGTAGTAAGAATCGTAATGTGAAGGCCGCCAAGACTCTCCGCAAGGAGGTAGCTCGCGCGCTGACTCAGGCCACCAAGGCAACCAACTAATACTATGGAAACTAAGCGCAAAGAATTTACAGGAGTAGTCGTGTCCGACAAGATGGCGGAGTCTGCTGTCGTGGCCGTATCCCGCTACGTTAAGCACCCTAAGTACAAGAAGTACCTCAAGAAGACCTCCAAGTTTACCGCCCACAACCCAGGGAACACAGCCAAGGAGGGTGACAAGGTAACCATCCGCTCCTGCCGCCCGCTCTCCAAGACCAAACACTTCGAGATCGTCACGAACTCATAACTTTATATGATCCAAGACCGCACATTAGTAACCGTTACAGACAACTCCGGCGCCAAGATCGGACGCGTCTTTAAGGTTCCCGGCGCCTCCAAGAAGCGTTATGCCGAGATAGGGGAGATAGTCATTCTCTCGGTGCAGACTGCCGAGCCGCGCAAGGGTGTTAAGAAGAAAGAGGTCCTCCATGGCGTTGTGGTGCGCCAGCGCAAGCCTTTCCGCCGCAAGGACGGTTCCTACATCCGCTTTGACGACAATGCTGTCGTAATATTGGACTGGGGTGCCAAGGACAAGCGCGAGCCCAAGGCTGGCCGTATCTTTGGCCCGATACCTCGCGAGCTACAGGAGCTCGGCTACCAGACCATCATCTCGCGCGCCCCTGAGGTCGTCTAAACAATACCTATATGAACAAGATTCACGTTAAAAAAGGCGACACCGTAGTAATCCTCGCCGGCAATGAGAAGGGCAAGTCTGGCAAGGTTACCCGCGCCTATCCTAAGCTGGGTATGGTACTTGTAGAGGGTCTGGGCATGCGCACCAAGCACCAGAAGCCGCGCAAGGCTGGTCAGCAGGGCCAGATACTCAAGAAGCAGCACCCGATACACGCCAGCAAGGTAGCTAAAAAATAGCTTCGTAGCTTCTAGAAGCTAGCAACTAGAAGCTCAAAACTAAATCACATGAAAACCCCACTAATACAAGACAAGCAGAAAGACACCTTCAAGACACTTGGGGGAGACTTAGGCTGGGCAAACGTCATGCAGACCCCGAAGATTGCCAAGGTTGTCGTATCTGTCGGCGTCGGCAAGATGGCCAAGGACAAGAACAAGGTGGACCTCGTAGGTGAGCGCCTGGGCCGCATTACGGGCCAGAAGCCGGTTGTGCGTGGGGCCAAGAAGGCTATCGCCACCTACAAGACCCGCATCGGCGACAGGGTAGGGTACCAGGTTACGCTCCGTGGCGCCCGTGCGCAGGACTTCCTCAACCGCCTTATACACGTAGCGCTCCCGCGCACCAAGGACTTTAAGGGCATTAACTCAGCCGCTATTGATGAGATGGGCAACTACACGCTCGGCATCAAGGAGCACTCGGTGTTCCCCGAGACGGCCGACGAGGATATCAAGGATGTCTTTGGTATGGCAGTTACGGTAGTAACTACCGCCAAGAGCCGCGCAGAGGCCAAGGCCTACCTGACCCACCTCGGCTTCCCGTTCAAGAAGTAATCTTTTTGAACAAATAAAAAAGCAGAAGTAGTTTAATGTAAAAAGAAAAAAGCCCGGGAAGATCCGGGCTTTTTGTTTGGGCGAGGAGATAGTCAGCCGAGGTGTTTGGGGTAGCCTTTGCGCAGCGAGCGGTCATGCATATACTGAGCCAGTACCTTAATCCTCTCAAGAGAGGGGCTGGGTTTGGGATTTCTCTTCCGTTCTGCCCGGTTCTTGTATAAGGCTTTCAGCCCTTCTAGGGTGCCGTTGATGGCTATGTCCGTCATGGACATCTCTTTGCCAAATCCCGGAGAGGGATGATTTTGATTCAGGTTGTCTTGCTCGGACACTAATTTCTCCTCGGTTGCTTAAGGAACTATACATCACTAATGTAACCTAAAAGTATTGGTATGTCAATGAATAGGGCGGGCCATTCCAGAGGGGTTTGCACTGAGGGAAGGCCTGTGCTACATTGGACCCACGCCCAACAGGGCTCCTTTTTTCTGTCAGGTGCCGCTTAGTCGCAAGGCGAGGCATACCCCAGAATCGTAACTCCCAAGGTATGGGGAGTAAGCCGGCTAGTCCGGAGTAAAAAATCCACAATGGCTAAGAAATCTACCGTCGTACGCTCAAACCGCCCCCCGAAGTTCAAGTCTCGGGTGGTTCGCCGCTGCTTCCGCTGCGGCCGCGCCCGCGCGTTTATGCGCGACTTCGGCATGTGCCGCGTCTGTTTCCGCGAGGCGGCTAACG
>CAYHLQ010000025.1:0-1397 GCA_964357485.1 uncultured Candidatus Saccharibacteria bacterium
AATGGTGTCAAACGCCAAGGACGACTTCCCAGAGCCAGAGAGGCCGGTAAAGACGACCATCTTGTCCCGCGGGATAGTAAGGTCTATGTTTTTGAGGTTGTGGGTTTTGGCCCCTTTGATATGAATGTTGTTTTCCATAATCTAGCGAGTGAGCGAACAAAAACTTGTTTTTGATTCCGAGCGAGCGACGATTATATGAGAGCGAAGCTTCTCTTATAGGGTGATGTTTACATAGGACCGTCCTTTGTAAGGGATACACAAGTCGGCACGGAACGCCACAAGACCCACGGATGTTCCGGGGGTTGGTCTATGTGTACACAAGCAATATACCACGTGGGGATAACAAAAAATACTCCCACTTAGAAAAGTTAAAGACCCTCCTTTGCTGCAACATCCACAAGGATGGAACAAAGGAGGGTCTGGTGGGCGCTCGGAGATACCGCTGTCAGCGCGCGGGGGGCGTTCCTGCTAACAAGGGGCCAAAGAGCGCCTCACAACTACCATTATACCCCTATCCTGCTTGATGTCAAGCAACATCAGGAACTTTTATATTCCCCTGTTTCTTTGCTTTTTTGGCTTCTCCTTGGCGCCGCCTTTAGCGTCGCGCTGGGCACGCTTAACCTTGCCAGCCTCCGCACCCCGCAAGGCCGAGCGTTTGGCGGGCGCCCCGTTTGTCAGTGTGTATATCTCATCGCGCAGTATAGCCGCCGTCTCAAAGTCGAGGTTCTGCACCGCCTCCGCCATTGCTGCGCGCTTTTCGGCGATAAATTTGCGCGGATTCTTCTTATACAAATCCTGATCCACATCGAGAAGCTGCTGCACCGCCTTGCCGTGCTCCGAGCGGAGCTCGGCGGTAATATCCTTGATTGCCTTCTTGATAGTCGTGGGGGTGATGCCATGCTTCTGGTTATACTCCACCTGTATGGCGCGGCGGCGGTTGGTCTCGCTTATTGCCTTTTTTAAAGATTCGGTCTCATTATCAGCGTAAAGTATGACGCGTCCACCTACATTGCGCGCCGCGCGGCCAATGGTTTGTATGAGCGAGGTCTCTGAGCGCAGAAAGCCCTCTTTGTCGGCGTCGAGTATGGCCACCAACTCGACCTCGGGCAGGTCGAGCCCCTCGCGCAAGAGGTTAACGCCCACGAGTACGTCGTACTCGCCGCGGCGCAGGTCGGTCAAAATAGTGATGCGGTCCAGCGTCTCGATGTCGGAGTGCAAGTAGGCTGCCTTGTATCCCCTCTCCTTTAAATACTCCGACAAATCCTCGGCCATCTTCTTGGTGAGCGTGGTAATCAAAACACGAGCGCCTTTGTCGATTACTGAAGTGGCCTCAATCAACACATCCTGAACTTGCCCAAGAAGAGGTGCGGATGTGTTCGACCGCGCGTCCCCTTGCC
>CAYHLQ010000025.1:1407-8270 GCA_964357485.1 uncultured Candidatus Saccharibacteria bacterium
ACCTCACTTTGCCCCCGTCGCGTTGGGGTTGTGTTCGAGGGCTGGACCGGTTGCCGCCCGGCTGCATGGGCGGACACATCCGCACCTCTTCCCGTAACTGGTCTAACAATAATTTCTGGGTCTATAAGGCCGGTCGGACGGATTATCTGCTCGACTATATTTTTGCCGCTCTTTTCCTTCTCATACGCGCCAGGGGTCTCGCTGGTGTATATCACCTGCCCCACGCGCTTCTCAACCTCCTCGAACTTGAGCGGGCGGTTGTCTATGGCACTCGGCAGACGGAACCCGTAATCAATAAGGTTGACCTTGCGCGCGCGGTCGCCCTCGTACATGCCGCCTATTTGCGACACCGTAACATGACTCTCGTCTATTATCGTCAAAAAGTCCGGCGTGCCGTCGGCCTTGTGCGGAAAATATGCCAACAAGGTATAAGGCGGCTGCCCCGGCTTGCGCCCGTCAAAGTGGCGCGAGTAGTTCTCGATGCCGTTGCAATAGCCCATCTCGCGGATGCGAGCCAAGTCGTAGTTGGTGCGGCGCTTAAGGCGCTCGGCCTCGAGCGTCTTGCCCGCAGCCTCGAGCTTTTTTAACTGCTCCTTGAGCTCGTCTTTAATCTTTTCAATCGCGCGCAGGCGCTCGGCCTCTGGGGTTACATAATGCTTGGCTGGGAACAAGAACAACGAAGCGTCCGAGTTTATTTCGGCGCGCGTAGTCGCATCTATAATGCGCACGTCACCGATTATCTCGCCCTCAAAGTCCACCTTGTATATAACCCTCTCGCCTGTCGGCATAATCTCTATCGAGTTTCCAAGCGCGCGGAATTTGCCCGGAGATAGGTCTGCTGTCGTGCGCTCAAAGTAAATGTCTATGAGCTCGCGTATAAGCTCTGAGCGATTCTTCTTTACCCCGGCGCCGATCTCCAGGTGCACCCGACGATACTCCTCGGGAGAGCCTAGCGCATAGATACACGACACAGACGCCACAATAATGACATCTTGGCGCGTAAGCAGAGCCTGGGTCGAGGCGTGGCGTAGGCGGTCAATCTCTTCGTTTATTTGCGCCTCCTTCTCTATATAGGTGTCGGATGTCGGGATGTATGCCTCCGGCTGATAGTAGTCGTAGTACGAGACAAAATAATGCACCGCCGCATCGGGGAAGAAGTCGCGATACTCCTGCGCCAACTGGGCCGCCAGGGTCTTGTTGTGAGCAATGACAAGCGTGGGTTTGCCTATGGCCGCTATAACGTTAGCCCCAGTAAATGTCTTACCCGAGCCTGTGACACCTAAAAGCGTTTGGTGCTTCTCGCCCGCCTTAATACCCTCAATGAGCGACTCTATAGCCTTGGGTTGGTCGCCGGCCGGCTTGTGGGTTGATTTGATCTTGAAGACGGCCATGTAGGGACACTATAGCAAATATGCATAAAAAAGGCCGTCGCGAGTATGGTGGATGCGACGGCCACGGACCTCAGGTAGGGGCAGTGATGAGGTTTCCCGCACCGCAACACTATCACGCCTTTTTATAAAGGGCCATGAACTCGTCGCGATACTGCTCGAAGGTACCATCCAATATACTCTTTCGGATATTCTTGGTGAGCGTGTTTAAAAAGTAGATATTGTGCTGGGATGCGAGTACGAGGCCGAGCATCTCTTTAGTCCTAAACAAATGATGCACGTAGGCGCGAGTGTAGGTAGTGCAGGTCGGACACTCACAACCCTCCTCAAGCGGGCCGAAGTCCTCGCGGTATACCGAGGAGGTTATCTGATACTTGCCCGTTTTAGCGTATACCCCGCCCGTGCGGCCATTGCGCGTGGGCAGCACGCAGTCGAACGTGTCTATGCCCGCCGCCACACCTATAAAGATATCCTCGGGTTCGCCTATACCCAGCAGGTGGCGCGGCTTTTCCTTGGGCAATTCTGCATTAACTTTCTCCAATATGCCCAGGATATCCCACTTGGAGAAAGAGCCGCCGATGCCGTAGCCGTCAAAATCCATAGAGGCGAGCTCGCGCGCGCTCTCCAGGCGCAGGTCCTCAAAACGCCCGCCCTGCACGATGCCGTATATGCCCTGCGCAGCATTTGCCTTGATATTTTGGCGATGCGCCTTCAGCGAGCGGCTAGCCCAGCGATGAGTCCTGTCCATCGCCTCCCTCTGGTACTCGTGGGGTTCGTTGGGTGCGGTGCACTCATCAAACGCGTAAATAATATCGGCACCGAGCTTGTGCTGTATCTCGATTGAGCGCTCGGCCGTAAAGCGGTGCAGGGTGCCGTCCACGTGGCTGGTAAATGACACACCCTCTTCATCCACTATCGCCAGGCGGCCGTGGCTCGACGCCAGCTCTTGGTCGTACACAGCCACGGCTTCCTCGCGCGCAGCTTCCTCGGGCAGAAATTTAGTGAGCTTATGACCGAACGCCACGCCGAGCGAGAACACCTGAAAGCCCCCGGAGTCGGTCATAATGGGACCGTTAAAATTCATAAACTTGTGGATGCCGCCGGCCTTAGCCACCAAGTCCTCGCCCGGCGAAAGGTATAGATGGTAGGTGTTGGCAATAATCCCCTGCACATTAAGCTGCGGCCAATGGGACTGATCTACGCCCTTGGCGGTTGCCTTGGTGGCAACCACAGTAAAAGACGGCGTAAGTACATCGCCGTGCGGAGTGCTTAAAACTCCCGCCCTCGCCATCGAGTTCGGGAGCTCCTTTTCTATTTTAAAGTTTATGGGACGCACGTAGACCCAATATACAAAGAAAATGGCCCCTCCGCGAGTACGCGGAGGGGCCTTGATAAAACCAGGAAGGCTGCAACAGATCAGATGGATTCGGCGCGTTCTTGCTCTTTTTCAGCTGCAACACGGGCTGCCCCCGAAAGGGTCTTCGGGTCGGCAGGCATCGTCAGGATAGTTACTTCCTGGCCCGGCGCAAGATCGTGAAGCAGCACGATATTGCCGTCCGCAAACTTGAGCGCATCATGATGCTTGTGAGGATCTTCCTTGTCTACTTGGGTAAATGTCGCAACGCGATCGCGCGATGCCGGCGCGATGCCGATGATCGTCTTGACCCCTTTGATAAGGGCCTCGATGGGCTTGACCTGGCCGGTGTGGACCGACTCACTGAAGCTGATTTCAGTTCCCGGAAGGACACACACGGCTGTTGTGGGATCGTCGGGCGACGAGAGGCCGCGAGTAGACGCATCCGAAAAGACGGTTGTGACAAGTTTTTCGCCTACGCGCGCAGGACGAGAAGCTTTGTGTTGGAGGCTATAGTCGCACATCGTCTGTACCCCTTCAGTTGTTGAAAGAACGGAGGAAACACCCTCCATAGTGGAGGGTACTCCTTCCGGTGTGAATTAGCAATATTTGCTACTGCGCGACGGGCCCGATAGAGACGACTTCGATCTCAAAGACAAGTGTCGAGTTGCCGGGGATAGGTCCGTAAGCCTGCGCACCGTATGCCAGAGATGGTGGAATGAGCATAAGACGCTTGCCGCCTGTTTGCATGCCGATAACTCCCTGCTCTAGTCCGGGAATAATTTCGCCCGAACCTACAGTAAAACTAATGGGCGTTTTGCCTTCTGAGCTGTCAAACACCGTGCCGTCCTGCAAACGGCCCGTATAGTGGACCGTAATCGTGTCGCCTGCGCGCACGCCAGGCCCCGCGCCAACAATTTCGTCTTGGACCATAACGTCGGCGGGCGCTGTGCCAACCGCCGCAGCCTGACCGGTAAGCGACGAAGTATTGAGAGGAACGCCCAGGATAAAAAATATACCTGCAACTACTAATGTGACAGTAACCGCAACGCCCGTATATAAAGTGCTTTTGGTCATAGATAAAGCCTACTCCCCTGGGCCCTCATCAGCAAGGCCAACATGGGGATACTACGCGTTCCTTCGAATACATTATTCTATGCTATAGCAGGAAATAATGTATGTATGAAATAGTGTTGAGGCGAACTTGGAAATATTAGTGTGCCGGAGCTTCTGGGAACGCGCTCACCCTTTCCGTGGCAATGCCGCCGGCTATGTCGCCCCCACCCGAGCCCGCAACGCTTGCTGTCTGCATTGTGCCGGGCAAGAACATGGCATTGCCGGCCATAAGCGTTATAGCAACAAGTGCGACTGCCGCACCCGGCAGAAGGAGGTCGGTCGGCTGTACCTGGATGCGGATAAGGAACGTGAGCGCCAGTACCGTTATAAGCAGCATAGTGACGCCCGCAAGCGCCCATGATGCACCCTTCGGCGCGTCGCTAAACAACTTGCCGATAGAGCGCACAGCAGACTGCACAGCCGACTGCTCGGGCGCAGGCGCAGAGGCCTGCACTACAGCAGCCGGCGTCTCTGCGCCGGCAACTGAAGGCTCCGAGACCGGAGCTACCGCGGGCTGGGGAATTTCTGCGGCAGCTACGAGAGAAGATGCCGGCTCTACAACAGGCTCGGCAGGCGCAGGCACTGCAGCAGCGGCAACTTTAGCTGGTGCGCCAAAATACTGCACTACAAACGTCGCAGGTCCTCCCTTATACGTACCCTCGGCTAGGCCGACGCCTATTTCCTCGTAGTTGGCTTTAACAATATTGGCGCGGTGCGTAGGCGACGCCATCCATGCGTCCACGACATCCCTCGAGTCGTTAAATCGCACGGCCAGGTTCTCGCCCGCATATACGTACTCGTAGCCTTGCCTCTCGAGCCACACCCATGGCTGCTCTCCGTCCGGCCCCACGTGGGCAAAGTAGCCGCGGGCGGCCATATCCTCGGCCTTGGCTTGGGCTGCGGCGTTTAGCACCTCGTTCTCGGCAAGCGGCTGACCGCCCTCCCCGACACGTGCCTCCTCGGTATACTCAATAACATCGCTGCGTACCACTGCCGCCAGAAATACGTTGGGTCCCGTCTGGACAAGCGTATGGCTCAATATTATGCCCTCGCTCACGAGCGCCACCGCAAGGAAAGCCATGAGCCAGCCGCGGCGCAGGATGTGCGGCCGATGGGTGTTGCCTCGCCACGGCAAAAGATGGTTTTTTATAGAGCGCCACAGCTTCATTACCCTCTACTATATACGACAAAAGCCCCCGGAGGGGGCTTTTGCACAGCTAGCTAACAGGGATTTAGAGCTCGCACGAGGTCGGATTGTTGTTGCCACCGCCCAGTGCACAGGTGTCTTGGCCGCTACCGGCATTAGCCGTGTCGTTGCCCGAGCCTGTGGTTATAGAGTCGTTGCCGTCGTTGGTGGTTACCTGGTTATTGCCGCCGCCGGCATTAACGGTGTCGTTGCCCGAGCCGGTCGTAATCTGGTCGTTGCCCGAGCCGGCCTTAACGTGAGTAGTTCCATCGCCAACCTCTACCTGGTTGTTGCCGCCGCCTGCATCAACAACGCTATTGCCGTCGCCCAAGGACACATGGTCGTTGCCCGAGCCGAGACAGACGATGTAGTTGCCGTCGCCTGCCGCTACGTGGTCATTGCCGCCGCGGCCGACATACATCGTGCCCGAAGCAAGGGTGACATTGTCGCTGCGGCTAGAGCCGTTAACCAGTGTATAGCCTGCCGGCGCTACGCCGGGTGTAGCGCATGCATTAGCTATAGGGGCCGGGGGCGTGGGAGGCGTCGTGGTTCCCGCGCACACTATGTTCCACACGATGATGTGCTTGTTTGTGGTTATGTTGGTGAGGTTCGGCGCCTGGCTCGAGGTGGCAGCCTGCTGCGCCTGCACGAGCGTGTCGCCGCTCGAGTAGCCGGAGAGCGCGAACGGCTTGCCGTCGGCGCACGAGGCACCTACGGAAGAGGTGTTCATAAGCTCGCTGGTGGTGTAGTCGGCGCCCGAGGTCATGTCAGTAGTTACGGCCTGATACGGCGTCGAGCTGCTGTTGAAGCCGTCCGCATCTAGCTCGTAGGTGCCGCTGCCGGCGCCAATGTTGTCGGCGTCCCACAATGACTGCATTGGGAACGACGCGCTATTGGCCGAACCCGTCGTGGCCATGGACCCATCAATAAACTTGTTTATCGTTACCGTAACAGTCGAGGTCGGCGTCGAGGTGGACGCCTGCGTTACCGCGACATTGTCCACC
Organism: uncultured Candidatus Saccharibacteria bacterium; assembly: GCA_964357485.1. Taxonomy (GTDB): domain Bacteria; phylum Patescibacteriota; class Minisyncoccia; order Phycocordibacterales; family SBAW01; genus GWA1-54-10. The sequence goes on from CAYHLQ010000025.1 coordinate 7,456, forward strand.
GCCGGGCCAAAGGCGCCAACGATTTGGCTCGTAAATGTTACGGTCGTACTGGATGTCGTCGCCACAAACGAGTAGGTCTTGCCCTGCCACATCATGTTCTCGTGAGTGTTGCCCATTGCCGCAGTGTCGAAGGTGAAATCCTGAGGCGCGGCGCCAGTCGCGTCAACCCGCACATCTTTAAGGGACGGGCTTGTAAGGCTGGGGTCAGCCGAGGTATCCGGATTGCCCGAGAGATCAAAGGTAACTTGATATGTCGCGCCAACAGTCGTAGGTATGACCTGGCTTACCGAGCCAGTAGTGGTGCCGTTTAGGTCTAAGCTGCGCGCACCGCTGCTAGCCGCCCAGTAGGAGCCGACATAGTCAACACTACCGGAGTTTATTGTCCAATCGGTAATACTGCTATCGCCGGCGATGTGTGTTGAGAACGAACCTGGGTCGGTCCCCAGCTCAAAGCTGCCATTGGTGCCGAGCGCAAGCGCTACTTGAGCGCTTCCTAACACAAGCGCTAGGGCGACGAGACCCGCCGCTACTACTGCCGCAATGCCTGTTTTTCTATATAGTAATGAATTCATAAAGAATAAATGAGTTACTAACCTAGCTGATAAGCAAGCCTGTCCATGCGAGTGCGCAGTACGCAGTAAAGGCTGGCTACTCAAGCTTAGTAGAGCCGCCTGAAGGCAGGATTAGGCCGCCACACAGGCTTTTTTGTGCACTACAGCAACCAACCAAAAAGTCCTGCAAAAAAGTTGCGTACGGAGAGCACTATGGCGGCGCCCAGTCCGGGGCTTTCTGAATGTTCTGTGACAGATACGGCT
>CAYHLQ010000026.1:0-5959 GCA_964357485.1 uncultured Candidatus Saccharibacteria bacterium
AAAATCCTCAGCGCGCATCCGCATCCAGCGCTACAAGGGGCTCGGCGAGATGAACCCGGAAGAGCTGTGGGAGACAACCATGGACCCGCAGAACCGGATACTCAAGCAGGTAACGATAGACGACGCCGCAGACGCCGACCGCGTGTTTGATATTCTCATGGGCGAGGACGTATCGAGCCGCAAGTCATTCATCCAGTCAAACGCCAAAACCGCCAATTTGGACATCTAGTCCGAAACAAAAATCCCCCTAAGGGGGATTTTTGATGTGGAGCAAAAGAGGGTTGAGGGAGGCTTCGCAGGCCTGACTGAGGCCGAGACTGAGTAAATTTTTAGCAAAAAATTATACGTACTCCTCGAGACCCTGCTTTTGTGGAACCTTAATAGACCTGGTAGGTTGCTACCGCGGTGTTGTTGTAGTCGCTGGACTCGTTAACGTAGTTGAGGGGATCTACTTCGATAGTGGCCTGGGCCTGGCCGCCGTAGTAGCCATAGTTCTGCGGTACAACATCGTAGCCTAAGGTGTAGACTATTTTGTCGCCAGGGTAGAGCGCTTGCTGGCCACCGGACGGGTATACATAGATGGGGGTGTAGGGGAGCACTGCGTTAAACATCCAGCCGGCCCCTGCGACATTGGTGCCGACGTTGGTTACAACAAACTGGAGCGAGACGCGCGATCCAATGGCAGCCTGCGCCGGGGCCGACACTATCTGTACCGCGAGGTCTGGAGCGCCGTACAGGTTGGTGGTGCGGCCGGAGGGTACGTAGGTGGTCGTAGGTTTTGCGGATGTTGCCGGCTTGGCAGCGGCGGGCTTTGCCGACGGCGCGGTGTAGGCGGGGCCTGCTGCGGCCGGCGTGGTGGAGGCGCTAACGGTAGTTATGCCGGTTGCCTTCTTGGTAACGACTCCGTCTAAGAGGCGTGTAGCGGCCAGGGTAATAGTGGTCGTTGCCTTGGCGATGCCTTTTTCCAATACCGGAATAAGCGGCATAGTCGAGGTGGCTTTGATGTAGTTAAACTGCGTGTCGCATGGCACGAGCTGGTAGGCGCCGGTCGGCACCGGGATAGCGTACGATAGGCCCGCGGCGCACGAGTAGGACAGGGAGTACGAGTACTCGCCTTCGCCGCCGGCGTGCTTCCACGACACAGTCGAGGCTTTGTCGGATGTGGTCTGGCTAGGGACGGTAATCGTCAGGGTCTCGCGTGCCAGGCCCCAGTTGCTAAAAAATGTCGGGAGGTAGAACGCGAGCTTGATGATGCCCCATGCGCCCAAAAGGAGGATGGCGATAAGGCCTATAACGGCGATAACGCGCAGGAGATTCTCGCGAAATGTTGTGGTGGTTGCCATGGCCGGCACTGTAGCACGGCCAGCTGGGCTAGTCAACATTGATAAAAAGTGGTATAACCTTATTTATATCTATGCGCGCCCTTGCTTTCTCCATCACATTTATATTCCTATTCTGCCTGACCTATGTCTTTTTAGGTATGGTAGACGCCTTGCCAGAGCCCTCGGAGGGCGCTACGCGCGAGCCATCTGTCGTTAAGGAAGAAATCCCTGCCGGCACACACGAGCTGCCGGTGCGCATAGTGGTTAAGGACGCTGCTATAGACTGGAAGATACTCAATCCGCAAGAGACCGACCTCGACACGCTCAATGCCGCAGTAGACCAGGCTGTCATGCGCTGGCCTACCTCGGCGCTTTTAGGCAAGGACGGTACGGTCGCGCTCTTTGGACATTCCTCGCATCTGCCTATCGTGCACAACCAGGCGTTTAAGGCGTTTAACGGAATAGAAAAACTAAAGAAGGGGCAGGGTATAAGCGTGTACTCGGCCACCACAGAGTACCGCTACAAGGTAGTGGGGGTGCGGGTTGCCAGCGCCGATGAAGATGTGGTAGAACTCCCGTCAGACGGCAAGTATCTGGTGCTCATCACTTGCGACAACTTCGGCTCCAAGTCGGACCGCTATGTCGTCACCGCCGACTTTGAGGGGGCCTACGCCCTAAACTAAAAAGCACGGAGCAGACGCTCTCTAAAAGGGCAAGAGACACTTTGTACTGCTGCAGATGATCTTTCTCATATAAACAGAGGAGGCCCTTATGGCCACAAAGAACGGACCGCTTACCGATGCTGCGCTCAAGGTCAGGGAGATTGTCTCTAGGCTTGTAGCGCAAGTGACAAAGCTCAGAGCTGAGAAGGCCGAGTTGGAGACCGACTCGGCCAAGGCTGCCTCGATATTAGAGACTACCCTCAAAGAAGGGCAAAAGGTACTCCTGCTGCTCTTGTTTGTAGGAATGACAGCGCTCGCGCTTTATCATGCTCCTGGCAACAAGGGGGAAGGGGTAGTAAATGGGAGTCTTGCCCTCAATAAGGCTGACTTTGACCGCTTTGCGAAGCGATCCGATACAAAGTGGTCTGAAATGGCTCAATATATAGGCAGAATCGAGGCTTCCATCGTACCACTTGACAAGTTGGGTGAAATAGTATATACTTTGGGACAGAAAGGGTGTTCTGCCAATAGGCGGACCCTTGCTGAACATCAAACTGTCTCACAGGAGAATGCCATGAAATATCTTGCTACGGCCTTTGCTGTGCTGCTTTACTGCAGTCCGGCAATCGCTCAGGCCAACACGTCGTTGGAGGTCCCGCCGGTACAGATTCTTGAGCTCGGTCAGGCTGCTCCGGCACCCGACCAGAAGACAGCTCCGGCAACACCGATCCCTGCAAGGTTCTCTGACTGTAGCGAGCAATGCTTGCTGCAGCTGGCGAAACTGGCATGCATAAGCGGTGCTGAGGGGTGGACATCTACCGACGCCGCCACGATGACGAAGGGAGCAGCTACGCTGCTTGAATTTATGGTCAAGCTGGAACGTAACTGCCGTGTCATGCCGGTAGCCCAAGCTGGGGCTGGCACCACGGACAAGAAGGCTGCGCCACCGGTCACTCGGGGCCCTCCCAAGTGCTCGGAAGGCGCGTTCGATGCGACACTCGGTATGTGCGTGCGGACCAATGTGGCCGCTCGTCCGACCGAAGACTGAACTTCATTTCAACCATCAACTCAACAGGAGAAGACCATGAAGAAGTACTTTCTTTCGCTCTCGATTGCCATCGTTGCGATGATGCTCGGGTCTCCGGCCCATGCAACATCGGTGCTGTATCAGGATCGTGACCGCGCTGTTGCGGTACACGATGGGCACAATTACGGTCCGAGCTTCGCCCCTCGCGGGTACCAGGGCCGTCCGCATCAATACAGGCCGCGCGGCACGTATCGGCCCCAGCCGATGCAGCCGCCTAAGGTCGTAAAGGTCGGACCGCCTCAGTGCGGTGGAGACGGACACTTCGACCAGAAGCTCGGCCTCTGCGTGGCCAACCAGATCACGCGGGTCAACATGCCGGAGGCCCACAAGGCTTATCTCGCAGGGTGTCCCGGCGTCGTCGAGACCCGGAATATTATGCGGGACGGCGTGCTGGTCGAGCAGCAGCGCTGCAATTACAGGGGGAGGTAACACGACCCCTCAAAGGCGACACAGTGGCGGAGGTAAGAGGTAATCCTCTCACTTCCGCCCTTATTCTCTGAGCTTAATTACACTATTGAGCCCGGAGCGTAAGTATTGACATTATTATCAAGAACTGTTAAGGTTCTACCGTTATCAAGAGCAAATTATATGAATACCATTACTAAGACTTTGGCGGGCACCAGCATTGCGTTTATCGCGCTCTTTTCGCTTGCTTTTACCTTCTCTGTCGCCAAGGCGGCAGACTTGGGCAGCGACTACGGCTGGGTAGACACCGGCAGCTACGATACTTGGTCTGGCGGCAGCGACTCCTGGAGCGACTACGGCTGGGTAGACACCGGCTACCAGGACACCTGGGCTCCTAGCCAGGATACGTGGAATGATTACGGCTGGGTAGACACCGGCTACCAGGACACCTGGGCTCCTAGCTACGACAGTTCTAGCTATGGCTCCGGCTTCTCGATGCCTTCGTTTGGTGGTTCTTCGGGCTACGGCGGTGGCTACAGCTACGGCGGCTCCTCGTACTACCCGTCCTACACTCCGCCTAAGTCCAGCTACAGCTACACTGACATAGATACCTGTGTAAATAACTCCTGCAACACTTACACCGACAACAGTGTCAAGATCAGCAACTCCTTCAATAACCAGAAGAAGCAGAAGGAGCAGATCAACGACTGCTACGATTACGGCTACTCCCAGGGCTACGGTTACAACGGCTACGCCGACGGTTACGGCCAGGACGGCTACAACTACGGCTCGTACAACTACGACGGCCACTGCTACTCCTACGCGGCACCCATAGCGTACAACACCACTCCGTACATCAGCCTCAGCCAGACGCCGTACACCGGCCTCGACCTGGGTCCGATGGGCGAGGTGCTCTACTGGACCTTCCTCGTGCTGTGGTGCGCGCTGGCAGCCTACCTCATAGTGGTCAAGCGCGTTCAGAACAAGCTCGTCTCGTTCCTTAACAGCTTCCTCTTCGGTGGTGCAGCAGCTAAGACTGCAGTTCACACTACTCACGCTTCCGCTCCCGTATCGGCAACCTTGGTTGAGGAGGGCATAGACCCCTTCATCCAGAGCCAGATCAAGCGCTCCTAATGTCCTAATGTGGGTGCTCCGCACACACTAAAAAAGAAAACCCCCGGCTAATGCTGGGGGTTTTCTTTTTGTTTAGCTGCGGGATTTTATTTCGTCGGAGAGCTTTTTGACGATATCGGTAATAGGCATGGCCCCCAGTTTGCCCTCGCGGCCTTCAAGTGTAACGGTTGCGCTCGCTACTTCTTGGTCGCCGATTATAAGCAGGTATGGCACCTTCTGGGTCTTGGCGCCGCGAATTTTCTTGCCCAAGCTCTCGCCGCTAAAGTCGGCCTCGGCGCGGATGCCGGCCTCTTTGAGCCTATCCAGCGTGTCTTGTGCAAATGCGGCATGCGCCTCGCCTATGGGTATAACGACAGCCTGTACCGGCGAGAGCCAGGTAGGGAAGGCGCCGTCGTAGTGCTCGATGAGTATCGCGGCGCAGCGCTCCAGCGAGCCCGCTACAGCGGCGTGGATCATTACGATGCGCTCCTTCTGCCCACTCTCGTTGATGCAGGTCAGGTCAAAGCGCTCGGGGATGTTGAGGTCGAGCTGGATAGTTGCTACCTGCCACTCGCGGCCGGCAGCATTGGCTGCCATAAAGTCGAGCTTGGGGCCGTAGAGCGCGGCCTCGCCCGGGCCCTCAATGGCGTCGGCGCCGCGCTCCTCTGCTATGGAGCGCAGCTCGCCCTCGGCACGGTCCCAAATCTCTGGCGTGCCCAGGTACTTCTCGGGCGCTTGCGGGTCGCGGAACGAGAGCCGTACCCGCAGGGTAAACCCGAAGGTCTTGTAGAAGGTGTCTATAATGTCCCAGATCTTGAGGAACTCCTCGCGCACCTGCGTAGTACGGCAGAAGACATGCGCGTCGTCCTGGGTAATGGATAGTACGCGGGTAAGGCCGCCGAGCTCGCCGGACTGCTCGTCGCGGTAGACCATGGTGGTCTCCGCGTAGCGTTGCGGCATCTCGCGGTAAGAGTGCGGCTTGCGGTCGAATATCTGCGTGTGGTGAGGGCAGTTCATCGGCTTCATCGCGTATTGCTTGCCCTCGCGCGCCGTTATCTTAAAGAGGTCCTCGGCAAACTTTTCCCAGTGGCCGGATGTTTCGTACAGCTCGCGCTTGGTGATGTGCGGTATGGTGACCTTTTCGTAGCCGCGGGCCTCGCGCATCTCCCAGATGAACTTGTCTATTTCATTGCGGAACGTGGTACCCTTCGGGGTCCACAACGGGAGCCCCGGGCCTACCAGGTCGCTAAATGTAAAAAGATCGAGCTCACGCCCTATGACTCTGTGGTCGCGTTCTTCCATAATCTACATATACTACATCGCTTTTTGCGTTTGGAAAGTAGAAGCGCCGGCCCGTAGTGGGTCGGCGC
>CAYHLQ010000026.1:5969-7611 GCA_964357485.1 uncultured Candidatus Saccharibacteria bacterium
GGGGGCTCCAAAAAAAAAAATAAAAATAACTTCTTTTGGTTTTTTGTGTTTACACCCCCCCCCGGCGGCGGGGGGGGGGCCCCCCCCGCCGCTGTCTGCAGCTAAAGCCGCGAGTCTTCTATAATGTCCCGGCGGAGCACTTCGTCTCCCGTAGCTTGCTTTGCAGGCAGTGTGGCTGGGTCTGCTGCTGGCTTTTGAGCCGGCTTCCTGAATCTGTCCTGCAAGTCCTTTTCGGCCTGGCTCGCGTATCGTTTCTCGACTTCCATTGGGTTCCTCCGGCCCGTTGTCTGGTTATTTGTACGCACTGCTTACTAGTACTGACAACTGTTATACCATCCGAAAAGTTTTAGGCAAAAGAAAATACCGGCCTGTGTGGATAGGCCGGTATTTTATAAGCCCGAGACTTAGCTGGTGCGTGACGGCAGCCGGTGTATCACGGGCTCGCACGTAGGGCACCTGGGTGTCCTGTGGCTGCTGCCGCACCGGCAGCGGATCCATGGGCCGATTCTCTCGCCTTCGGCTGTGTGGGTCGCAAGTATGATCGGCTTGCCGCGAGCGGTTTCGATCATTCTTTCCGTCTCTGTTTTTTGGAACGACATCAAACCCTCCCTTTCTTTATCGCATGAGCTTTCCTAATCATTATACTCCCGTTTGGGGTAAAAGTCAAGAGTATCTGTGGATAGTGGCTATAAAGCCTTGAGAGCCTCTGTAATTACTGAAAACTCCCCGTTGCGGTTGGATACCCTCCCTTTTATTGCGATGCACGCCTCGGGGCGCAGCAGTGCCTTGTACTCCACATAGCTCTTGGGGAATACGACCGCCTCCACACTGCCGCTCTTGTCGGCGAGCTTGAGGAAGGCCATCTGGTCGCCGTTTTTTGTAAGCAGTATGCGCAAGTCTTCTATCATGCCGGCAATAACCGTGGTGGTGCCCGGGTAGCTACGCTCCTTTATTTGCGCCAGGTTCATCGGGCGCTTATCTAACTTGTCCTTAAATTTGTCTAGTGGGTGGCCCGACACATAGAGGCCCAGCAGCTCTTTCTCCCACACCAGACGCTGGTCCTGCGTTGCGGGTGGTGCCGGCGGGACTTTTATTTCACTCATACCTGCCACGTCGGCAAAGAGCGAGTCGTGCACCGACTCTTGCGCGGCATCGCGATGGTACTGCAGGAGCTGCTCGATGTGCGCCAGCATGGCGCCGCGCTCGCCGAAGGTGTCGAGTGCCCCACACATGATGAGGCTCTCAAGTCCTTTTTTGTTCAGGCTACTGTCTGCTGTGCGGGTGAGGAAGTCCGACAACGACGTAAACTTGCCGCCTGTTTGGCGCTCTTTGATGACACTGTCGGCGACGCCGCTGCCGAAGTTCTTAATAGAGTAGAGGCCGAATCTTATAGAGTCATACAAAGGACCGGCCTTTGTATTTCCTGAGTCGGCCAGTATCACCGTAAAGTCGCCGAACGATTCGTTGACATCGGGAGCCAACACGGGGATGTTCATGCGCTTGCACTCGCCCACCATGACGGACACGGTGTCTATGTCGCCGGCGTCTGCGGTAAGCACGGCCGCCATGTACTCCACCGGGTAGTTGGCCTTCATATAGGCGGTTTGGTAGGCGACCTTGCCGTAGCTCGCGGCGTGCGCCT
>CAYHLQ010000027.1:0-7595 GCA_964357485.1 uncultured Candidatus Saccharibacteria bacterium
ACGAGGAGCGCATCAAGCTTATCGAGCTTATTAAGGCGGTACCGCTTAATGTCAAAGGGCTGCTGGGTAAGGACAAGGCGATAGTGTCATCCGGCGGGGTAGTGCCGGAGGAGATCAATTTTAAAACGATGGAGTCGCGTCTTGTACCCAGGCTGTATGTAGTGGGCGACATGATAAACATAGACCGCCCCTCGGGCGGCTACAGCCTCCAGCTCTGCTGGACCACCGGCCACGTCGCCGGCGACCATGCCTAAGCGAGCCCCAGCCCTTTTAAAAACTCCTTTAGCTCTGCGCCTTTAATGGTGCGGAATTGGCCGGCTTGGAGCGTGTCCAGGCGGATGTTCATTACGCGTACGCGCTTGAGGTCGGCTATGGTGTAGCCCCACGCTGCGCACATGCGGCGTATCTGGTGCTTCTTGCCCTCGGTCAGGATGATGGAGAACTTGCTGTCGCTGAGCATCTTTACCTTGGCCGGCTTGGTCATGTAGCCCTCAATGTCCACACCCTTCTCCATCCGGGCCTTAAAGCTCGGAGGCAAATGCTCTTTTGTCATAACCACATACTCCTTCTCGCGGCCGGCCTCGGGGCCCAATAGTTTTTCTGTCACGCGGCCGTCGTCGGTGAGGATAATCAGCCCGTGGGACTCTTTGTCCAAGCGGCCCATCGGCGATACGCCCTTAAGCCCCGCAATATCCTGGATGCCCTTCTGGCTTGCGGTAGGTGAATGGGTTACTACGCCCTTGGGCTTGTTGTAGGCATAGTAGCGATATTGCCTAGCCGGCAGGCGGGTTTCTACCTTGTCGCCCTCTTGTACCTGGCTACCAAGCTCGGCCCGCTTGCCGTTTATATACACCAGACCCTCTGCTATATAGCGGTCGGCCTCGCGGCGGGTACAGAGGCCTTCCTGGGCCAGGTATTTATTTATGCGCATTTTGGTATACTACACCCATGCAAAACAAACGCGTATGGGTAGTACTGGGCTTGGTCGTGTTAGCGCTTGCCGCTTGGGCTTTGGTGCGCCATCTCAATGCCACGAAAATTGACCCGGTTGTAGTAGAGCAGCTGCAATGGAAGCTGGTAGACCAGGGAGTTGACCCGGACACTCAGGGCACTACCACGCGCGTATTCCTGACTGTAGCGGGCGTAGATGTGCCTGTGGGTGGATACCGCGGCACTTGTGCCTTGGTGGGCGCCACCACCACGCCACTTCTTCCGGACGAGGTCTCCGGTGTTATATGCGTACGTGACAATGCCGGCAAGGAAGTGGGCATCTTTAGCGAGGGAGGCAAGCTGGTACTTAAAGAGGGCGATGTAGAGCTTAATGCAGACGGCAGCGTGATATCGCGCAGCAACTTCGTACAGCGCGAGGGTCTCTAAGACCGGATTCATACTCGCTACAGGTTATATGCGGTTGAATAGGTAGTGCAGAAGAAGCATTAATCCTTAACAATTTATATATGCTTGTAACTATTGCAGCCATATTGCTTGTTTTGTGGCTCTTGGGGCTTATCAGTTCCTACACTATTGGAGGCTTTATCCACATACTCTTGGTAATAGCTGTCATTATGATCTTGGTTAGGCTTATACAGGGCCGCAACCCGATCGCTTAGTGGCTTTAAAAATCCGCGCCTACTTTTGGTCGGCGCGGGTTTTTGCATGGTAAAATGTGAGAAATGCCGCTTGCTGATGAATTGAGAAAAATCATGCGCGGGGAAGTGCTCGATGACCCAAAGAGCCTTGACGCGTACTCGCGCGATGCGAGCCTGTTTCGCGTTGTGCCCCAAGTTGTCGTACGCGCTGCGGACGCAGCCGATGTGTCGGCGCTGGTAAAATTCGTCGCGGCCAAAAAGACGCAGAACCATAAGCTAGACCTCCATATAACGCCGCGCGCCGCCGGCACCGACATGTCGGGTGGGCCGCTCAACACTTCTATTATTTTAGACACCACTGCGCATCTTAACCGCCTTGTGGAGTTGGGAGAGGCGGCCGAAGGCAATCAGGGATGGGCGGTTGTAGAGCCCGGCATGTTCTTTAGAGATTTTGACAAAGAGACTAAAAAGAAGAATCTCGAGCTCCCGAGCTACACGGCCAGCCGCGAGCTCAACACGCTGGGCGGCATGGTGGGCAACAACTCTGGCGGCGAGAAAAATTTAAAATATGGCAAGACCGCGCGCTATGTAGAGGAGCTAGATGTAGTGCTCCACGATGGGGAGGTGCATACGCTCAAAAACTTGGCCGACGCAGAATTAACACAGAAGCTCCAAGAGCCGGGCGTCGAAGGCGATATCTACCGTCAGGTATCCGCACTTGTCTCCAACCCTGCGTACGCAAAAATTATCGAGGCTAATACTCCAAAGGTGGAAAAGAATTCGTCCGGCTATGCATTGTGGGACATTGGCGACGGTAGACGCTCGCTTAACTTGGCGAGACTCATGGTGGGCTCGCAGGGAACGCTCGGCGTTGTAACCCGCGCCAAGGTCGGCCTCGTTCATCCCAAAAAATATTCGTCCATGGCGGTGATATTTGTCAGCAACTTATCGCAGTTGGGCGAGCTGGTGCCCGAGGTGCTGCGCTACCAGCCCGACAGCTTCGAAAGTTATGACGACCACACGTTCTCTATCGCAATCAAATACCTACCAGAGCTTGCCGCACAGATGAAGAGCGGACTCTTGAGTATTGGCTTGTCGTTCCTCCCGGAAATGTGGATGGCACTCACTGGCGGGATACCCAAACTAGTCCTATTGGTGGAGTTTAGGGGTGACACACAGGAGGAGGCGCTGGCACAGGCGCAGAGGCTTGCGGCCGAAGTGGCGCACAATAAGTCGCATGTAAGCGTGCGGGTGGCCGCGACCGAAAATGCTGCACGTAAGTACTGGGCCGTGCGCCGCGAGAGCTTCAATCTGCTGCGTCGCAAGATCCGCGGCAAGCGCACCGCGCCTTTTATAGACGACTTTGTGGTGCCGCCGCTGGTGTTGCCGGAGTTTTTACCCAAACTCCAGGCCCTTATGTCAGAGTATCCGCAGCTCACCTACACCATCGCGGGCCACGTGGGCGATGGCAACTTTCATATCATCCCGCTTATAGATCCCAAGGACCCAACTATTGGTCGCGTCATAGACGAGCTCAGCCACAAGGTCTATGACCTCGTCCTGGAGTACCACGGCTCCATATCGGGCGAGCATAACGACGGGCTGGTGCGTACGCCATATGTCGAGAAGATGTTTGGCCGCGAAATGTACGGGCTGTTTATGGAAATAAAAAAGATATTCGACCCCAACAATATATTTAACCCCGGCAAGAAAGTGGGGCTGACATACTCGCAGGCCTTAGCCAAGCTCGACCTGCCTGGAGCGCCAAATACATAAAATAGCGTTTGTTCCCATGTATCATAACAAAATAGAACTTGCCTAGCGGCGAGGCTTAACCGTCCGTTCAGGTGCGTATAGGTAAGCTGAGATAGTGCGATTAGAGGCTAATCGGCTACCCAACATGCAACAAGAACTTGAGAGAGACGAGCAGCCGCAGTTCGACCCGGAGCGCGACGAGCTTGATGTGTCGGGCGAAGACAAGAATGTGGAAATGCCCAGTCGCAGCCGCCGCGGGTTTGCCGGCATGAGCGAGGACAAACGGCGCGCCATCGCAAGCAAAGGCGGGCAGTCGCAAGGCAAGGACAACAACCCCGGCAACTTCGCCAACGACCGCGAGAAAGCTGTCGCAGCAGGACAGAAGGGCGGGCAGAACAGCCACGGCGGCGGGCGCACAAGCCAGGATCAGGACAACGAAGGGGACGACAGTATCATCTAGTTAGTAGGTGAGACGCCCGACCAAAAGGCCCTGCTACGGGGCCTTTTGACGTACAGATGGGCATCATCTGCATCTGCCGGAGAAATTAAAGGCCAAGAAGTATTTGAAGTACTATAGGAGTATGGATAAAGAGATAATAGTATTTGGCGGAGGGTGCTTCTGGTGCACCGAGGCGGTATTCCTCATGATTAAAGGTGTGCAGAGCGTGGAGCCCGGCTACGCCGGCCCTGTGTACAAAAATGAGGGGAATCAGATGTCCGTCAAAAAGGCAGGCCCGAGCTACGAGGAGGTTAGCAGTGGCACCACACCGTATGTGGAGTCGGCCCGCGTGGTGTACGACCCGGACGCCATCTCGTTCCCCGAGCTCTTGCAGGTGTACTTTGGCAGCCACGACCCGACCCAGGCCAACGGGCAGGGGGCAGACATTGGCCCGCAGTACCGCTCGGCGGTCTTCTACACCACCCCGCGCCAAAAGGAGATGACCGAGCACTACATAAACAACCTCAACAGCCTGGTCTACCAAGGGGTAAAAAAGGTGGTAACGAGCGTGGAGCCCCTGCAGGAATTTTATGTCGCCGAGGACTACCACAAGAAGTACTACGAGAGCCACAAAGACGCCGGCTACTGCCAGCTGGTGATAGCTCCTAAGATTGAAAAGGTGCAGAGTAAGTTTAAAACCCTCTTAAAATAATGCTGCGCGAAGAGTTTGAAAAACTTATAGAGGAGGAGTTTCCCCGCGCGGTGCCCGAGAAGTTCCACGCTTTGCTTAAAAACGTCGCGTTTTTGGTAGACGACGAGGCGCCCGACGCAGACCTACTTGGTCTGTACCACGGGATACCGCACACCGCGCGCGGTGCGCATTATGGCGAGGGTATGACCCTGCCCGACACTATTACGCTATACCAAAAGACAATAGAGGAGCACTCAGAGGAGACAAAGACGCCCATAGACCAGGTAATCCGCGAAACTATCTGGCACGAAGTGGCGCACTACTTGGGCTACGACGAGGGCCAGGTGCAGGAGAGGGAAGATACGCGGCCGGATGGTACACTTTAGATATATGGACAAAAGAGCCTTTGTTTGGGCACTTGTTGTGGCTGTGGTTGCGACGGGCATATATTTTGCCTCTTCGCGGTATTTGCTAAGTAAACTGGACGGTACGGGTGGGGTCTCGGCGCCGCAAGAGCATACGCTCCAATATGCCTCCGAGGATGGGTACTCGTTTATGTACCCCGACACGTACGAGCTTGCTTCGCGCACAGAGGGCAATGCCGAGCGCTGGTGGGATGTTTTGGTGCTCCTGCCCAAGGGCTACGTGCCGCCCCAGGCCGGCGAGGGTCCGCCCGCTATAAGTGTGAGCGTGTTTCCAAACCCCGAGGAGCTAATGCTTGAGGCTTGGGTGCAGGGCGACGCGCGCTCCAACTGGAAGATGATCGTAGACGAGCGAGCCTCGCGGCCGACCACTGTCGGCGGCGAGCCCGCGCTTTGGTACCACTACTCGGGCCTCTACGAGGTTGACTCTGTTGCAGTAGCACATGGGGGCAAGATACTCCTCTTTAGCGGAGACTGGCTCGACCCAGCAGACCAGATACGCGCCGACTTTAACAATCTTATTAAAACGGTAGAATTTAATTAAATGCCAACCAACCCTCCTCTTGCCCCGTTTATACTGCTTGCGCTCGCCCTAGTTGGGTTGGGCGATACGCTGTACCTGTCGTACTTCCAGTACATGAACCTGATACCTACTTGCGCCATCGGCGGGTGCGAGACGGTATTAACCAGTGAGTACTCCAAGTTCTTCGGTGTGCCGTGGAGCTACATCGGCCTGGTGTACTACGGCTACATGCTGTGCCTGTCGGTCCTGCTTGTTATTGACCCTGCTTCGCGCGGGCTTAAATTGGGCGCCTTGGCGTACACCGGTATAGGGGTGCTGTACTCGGTGTGGGCTGTTTTCTACATCCAGCTCACCCTCATACAGGCACTGTGCCAGTTCTGCGCGATATCGGGCCTTGTGACGCTGCTCATGTTTATTACTGCCGCCTATCATTGGCGTAAGGCCTAGCCACAGAAAAGCAGGGCCTCGACGTCACCAGAATTTTTCTGCTAAAAAATTCCTCTGTCTTGGGCCGTCGCCCTGCGACTTAGTGCAGCTCAACCCTCTTTTGTGCCGCTAGGCTCGCCTAAACCGCTTAAACGTGCGCCAGAGTATATAAAAGAATACAAGCGCAAGTATTGGATAGAAGGCTCCGGCCGAGCCGACCACATAGCGCAAAACAGTCAGGATGTAGAAGTAGACCGTATTGAACATTGCGCTAAACCAGCTGCCCTGCTCGGGAGCCGCGATGGTGCTGGTGCCCGCTACTATGCCCGGTATAGGGCCCACTTTCGGTTTGGTCTTGGCCAGCTGGCTGTCTAGAACGTCGGCGACGGCGGTACGGCTGCCGTCTACCAGCTTAAATACCGGGGCTAGCGCGCCGCCCGCAGCGGGGGATAGGTCGTCTATCTTTGCCTGGATATCGGCCGATGACTCGACAGCCGCCGCGGTGTTGGACGAGCCTGAGGATACCTTGGGCTTATCGTCTACCGGCTTGGGTCTCTCTTTAATGCTGAAAGTCTGCGACTCGGTCCCCACCACGGTGCCGCCTGCGTCTTGCAGTTCGGCCACTACTTTGTGCGGGCCGGCCGTGGGCTTCCACGACACCGACACGGCCTGCGCCTCGCCGGCGTCCAAGGTAACCGGCACCGCGCCCACCTTGGTGTCGCCATCCTTAATGACCAGGTTGCCGGGGAATGTGGCTACCGAGTCGTTCTGCACCACGGTGTGGATAAGCACCGTGTCGCCCTCTGTCACGCTGGATTTGGACAAAAATATGGTCTGCTGCGCAAACCCGGCCCCAAAAGCCGCAGAGGGGAGCAGTAAAATACCGAGCAATAGGGCCAGCTTTTGCATGTCTTTTATGTCCTTTAGTATACGGCACGTTTTTACCCCTCTCGTCTAGCTTATAAACAAGAGGGAGCTTATTGACAGTACCCCAATGGGTGGTAGGTTGATGGTGTATTCATGAAGAGGGCGGGGCGGGCTCATTATTTATTGTCTATCTTAGAGCAGTTATGAACGTATTTATTAAGAAAGCAGCCAGCTTTGCAGCTTCCGCAACGATAGTTGCGACGTTGTTCGCTCCGGCAGTTATGCCTATGTCGGCAGCCGCAACGGCACCGGTGCGCAAATTCAGTGCGTCTACTTCTCCGACAAATATCGGTACAGGCGGAACGCAAGTTTTTACAGTTACTTTTACTAACGACCCGACCTCTAACGACGACATCAATTCTGCTCGTTTAACTCTCCCGACCGGTTTTACTCTTGAGAATCCTCCTGTCCCTACTTTGGGCGGAGTTACTGATTGGGAGGTATGCAGTAGTGGCACTGAGATACAGTTTGGCGCTAATAATCCCGGCGGCGTAGGTATTGCGCCTGGTTCGTCGTTCACCCTAACATTTACGGCAAATGTAGCTGCGCCTGCCGGTAACCACACGTTTGTGGCACGCGCCTTCAAAAACCAGAGCTGCAACCCAGGCGCCGGAGCTGAATTCGACAGCAACCAGACCCCTATAACTATCACCATCCCCCCGCAGTGCAACGATAATATAGACAATGACGAGGACGGTTTTGTAGACTTTGACGGCAATGGAGGCACAATGGATCCAGGCTGCACAAGCGCAACTGACGACACGGAGTCTCCTAATCCTGTGGTCGCCCCCACCACTGGCGGCTTTGTAGTCACCAAAAACAC
>CAYHLQ010000028.1:0-7211 GCA_964357485.1 uncultured Candidatus Saccharibacteria bacterium
TGAAATGGAGCTATCAGTAAACGTCCCGCTCGTTTCGTACTCCGTGCCCTCAAACGTACTCGTCGCAATAGTGCTTATGGTGCTGGTTGCGCGCAGGACGACATTTTCCAAAAAGTCTCCGTCGGCCGGATTGGTCCACGACAGGTCCACTTGGTTGTTGCCGCCAGTTGCGGTCGCCGAGGTTACATCGGCCGGCGAGGCGTTGTCTATGGTTATCGTCGTGCCGGCAGTGTCGCTCCCTGCTTGGGAGCCTCCGCCAGTAAACGAGTTAATTTTTGCCGTAACCGTGTAGCTCGCGCCCGGCACCGGGGGCATGTTGGCGTGGCTCTTGGGCGTTATGTAGATGCGGTAGATGCTCGCGGTAGTAGTGGCAGTAATGCTTTTGGCAAGCGTAATGGTAGGCGTGTCCGAGCTTGGGTCCGTAATACTGCCGAAGGTCGTCGAGGCCGCCGAGTCGGTAATGTCCACACGGGCAATGCCCGCGGCCGCACCAGTGCCTAGGCCTACGACCACGGCTGTCACACTATCTGTCGCGTCGCTCACGAAACTGAACGAGCCAGCATGCGTACGGTTGTCACCCGGTGCAATAGTGACATTGCTCGGGTCTGTAGCGTTGGCAAGCGTAATTGTGGCCCCATTTGTCGCCTGCTCGGCCCCTGCAGAGTACAGGCCGTCGCCCGTGGCGTTAGTAGCGCGCACGCGGTAGCGGTACACCGTGCTGGCCGAGAGCCCCGAGTCGTCATAAAAGAGCGCGGCAATACCGGTAGAAACCTCTGCGTAGTCGCTGCAGCTGGTGCCGGTACAGCGCTCGAGCTTGTAGGTAGTAGCGCCTCCGGTGGGCGCTGTCCAGCTAATGCGCATGGCGCTTGTGGTTATGTTGCTGAAGGTTGGGGTGCCGGGGATGTTGGGCACGGTCAAAAACGAGTTGATGCTGCCATACCCGGTGCCCGCGGCGTTGGTGCCGTACGGGCGGTAGTAGTAGGTGGTGTTGCCCACCAGGTTGGTATTGCTAAACGCAGCCGTCCACGCACCCGTAAAGCTCCCGGACTCGGTCGAGGTAGAGACGCTGCTGCTGAGCGTCGAGTTGGTCGAGGTTGCAAACCCGCGCGATGTTGCAGTGCCAACCGTAATGTCGCCCCCGATGGTTGACGAGGTAGCCACAACATTAGTCGCAGCGCTGGTAGTAACGGTGGGGGCAGGCGGCGCGGGCCGCAGAGCAACGGTCACAGCCGCCCACGAGTTTGCCGAGGCGGAGCCGAGGTCCATTGCAAACGCGCCCGGATTCTCTGCACCCGAGCCGCTCCAAAAAATGTGGGAGCTTACTCCAGCACCCGCAGAACCGGGGTCTGATGTAATTTTGGTTAGCGCGGTATGGCCGGCAGGAAACGTCCAATTGCCCGGTAAGTCTATTGACGCGCCGGCAGCGCCGCCGAGACACACCACCACAGCACCCGATGTCACGGGTGAAATAGAGGGGCAGTCAACATCTTCGCTGTTGACGGTGCCATCTCCGTCTTGGAACGTGGTAGAGGCTGTATCCATAGGGGTCGTCGTGTCTACTCCCCGGTACACCAGCGCGTAGCACACTGAAGAAATGCCGGTGCCACTGCTCGCATTACACGAAACGGTCGTGTCCGGAGACGCTGTCATAACCTTGTAGTTTGCCGAGAGGTTTACGTCATTGCCGTCGCTACTGTAAAGGTCGGCCATTTCGGTATAGCCAGCGGTGCCTACGCCAGGGTTGCCGTTAGTTATATTGACAAACATGTTGACGACTATGACGAGGTCACCCTCTATAGCAGCGCTCCCAATGCCGCCCGCGAGCGATGTAAGCGACAAGTTGTACGCGGCATTGGTGCCGCTAGCGGTCGAGGTGCCCACGAGCTGGATAGCGGCACTGGCGCTGTTTGGCATGGCATATATGACAAAGCCGAGCGCTAATATTGCGCTGCGCAGGAGTACTTTTTTGGTTAGAAACTGGCGGGTAAACTGCATGAAAATTTAAGACAGCACAACGGGCACCCACGGTCAAACAACCTCGGGTGCCCTGTAGTCGTTATTTTACTCCCCTATTTTCTAAAAAAGCGTTATTCTTGGCTATTTAACCGCTGCATGTGCCAGGAAATTGCCAGCCAGATGTCTAAGGGATACAAACAACCGAAGTTAGCTTGTCGGCAGACAGCGGACAGATATGCGCCCTTCTATTAATATTTAATGTCCGATACTTCTATATCTAGAGCCAAATCTCGGCACGGCGAGACGAACAAGTTAGTATAAAGGGTCAGGTATAAGGTATAAAGCTCCGACCTCTTATACTTTATACTCATCCCTTTATACCCCTGAGCACTTGCCGCCCTTATCCACACACACAAAACAAAAAGCCCTTGCCAGCCTGCGCCAATAGCGCAGGAAAAGTATAAAAGGGGTCGGGTATAAGGTATGAAGGAAAAGCGGATACTAAAAATCCTGATACGTGCCTTCGTTCCGCTTACCTATTGAAAGCAGGGTTATCTTAGAACCGCTTTGCCTATAAATAATCCTTAACCGGCCCTTGCGCACCCTAAAAATATCCGCGTATCCGCGCAACTTTTTTACATCCAGGCCGTCAACATCGCCCCTGAGTACCGACCCTATTGCCTGCTCGACAACGTCGCGCTCTTTGAGTGACAGCTTTCTCAGGAATTTCTCTATCTTATCCATGCCTCTGCTTCATCTTGTGCAATGTTGCAAGCACTTTGTCTGCCGATACTCCCTGCGGGTCAATATGCGTAAAGTCAACAACAGTCTCCCACCCGGCCTCATCGTCTACAGGCTCCAGCCGTAATATGGGCTTGGAGCGGCGGACCACGGTAAAAGACTCGCCCTTGTCAACGCGCTCGACATACTCCTCCATATGCTCCCGTAGCTCCTTAAGGCCGATAATATTCCTTTTTGCGGCTGTTTTTCTCATATTCCAAGTTTATCTTAAGATAAACTTGTGGTCAAGGCCCAAACCTTAGGCGACGCCACCAGGCCGCACAAAACCCCATGGCGTTTTTGCGCCACGGGGTTTTGTTCTAACAGCCTGCTTTATACTTTATACTTGCCCCCTTATACTCTGCCGATTTATCGGCAAGCATTAGCCTCGACCATCATGCTCGTACCCACAAAGTAGAAGGAGATATCACCCCCATCAGTGTTCTTGGTGTTGAAGCATGCATGCGAAGACGATTCCCCCACCTCACCAAAGTTGACAGTGGTAGTAGCTGATGCACCTTTGCTAAAGATATTGTCCCCGCTCCACGTTTGGTTAGCCTCAAGTAAACTTATAGTCCCAGAAATATCGGGTAAAGTAAAAATTCTATCTTGGGTAACTTGAGACGCATCAAGTACTGCTTCTCCGCTGCTAGCAGAAAAGCTGTACTTAGCTAGACTGCGCATGAACATACCTCCGTATCCTGACTGCCCATCCTCAGCAAGAAAGTCCAAGCTTCCGCCGTACAACTCAAGGGCAATACCTGCAGCAAAGAATGGGGCAAATAATCTCCCGTTGCCCGATCCATCTTTATCAAACCAAAGGGTCGATTTGCTACCAATTATACCGTTGTTGTTAAACTGTATCGCTCCGTTAGAACCGATGGCTTTAGTATTTCCAAGTACCGCAAAGTTACCACTAAAAGTTGAAGTTGCAGTACTAAGGGTTGCGTCGAAGGAGTCTTTAGCGAACGGAGTTGCGGAGGCAACCGACGGGGCTACTAATAGCACAAACACAGGCAGCACAAGTAATGCCTTTTTCATATTTATTATGAAATTAGAAAATAAGGAGACCGGAACCCGCCTTAAGTGTACCGCAGGAAAAGTATAAAGGGGTCGGGTATAAGGTATAAAGAGATAGCTCAAAGACAAGAGTATAAAGGGGTTTGTATAAAGTATAAGGGGGTGGTATAAGAGCGGAGTGGAAAATAAGCTTAAAATACAGAATTTTACCGATTTAGAGGCGTGGAAAGTATCACACAGACTTGCGATTGATGTATATCAAGCGACTAAAAAGTTTCCTAAAGAAGAACTATTCGGTATCGTAAGCCAGCTTCGCCGCGCAGCAGTCTCAGTTACTTCAAATCTGGCCGAGGGTTTTAGCCGCAACTCTGCAAAAGACAAAGCCCAATTTTATGCAATCGCAAAAGGCTCGTTGACAGAGCTCGAGAGTCAGCTGCTCATTTGCCGTGACATCGCGTATCTCCCCGTTTCCGAGCATCAAGCTTTGGAGGAACAAATACGCAAGGCAAACAAACTAATAAACGGGCTCATAAGGTATTTGCGTTCCTAACCCTTATACTTTATACCGCACCCTTTATACTCTGCCTGCTTCCCTTGGTCCCCCGCTTTATACTTTATACTGTACCCTTTATACTCCAATTACTTGTCCGCAAGTACTTCCTTGACTATATCAACAATCTCGGACGGCTGCAGCGATACCTTGTCCACAAACCGTGCAGCTCCGAGCTTTTTGCCCCACTCGATGTCCTCCTCGCGCGTAAAGTTAGACAGTATAACAACCGGTATGTCTTTGGTGGCCGGCACGGACTTCAGCTCCTTGAGGAGCTCAAAACCGTCTATGTCGGGGAGCGAGATGTCCAAGAGTATGATGTCGGGGCTTCCGGTAGCAAGCAGTGCCCGCGCCTCGGCGCCGGTGCGCGCCACATGCACGGGCATGTCCTCCATCTTAAATTGGCGCTCAAAAAGCCTGGCTATAGTCTCGTCGTCCTCGACGTATAAAATGATGGGGGATTTCATATACAGAGCATAAAGTATAAAGGGGTAAGTATAACAGAGTATAAAGGGTGCGGTATAAAGTATAAGGGTTAAGAACGGACAAACCACAAAAACCATTTTTGAGCTGCCCCTTTATACTACCCCCTTTATACTCATTTACTTCGGTAAGTAAATGGGGCTGCCGCCTTCGGCGGCGGGGGCGCACACGGTGGCACGGCCGGCATGTTCGGTGTCTGCCACGATAGTATATCCGCTATAGTCGTCTGTGGCAGCGGTCGGGTCGGCAGGCACCTCGACTAGATAGCCATTATCCAAAAGATCATCGAGTACCACCTCGCAGCCGCTGGTGCGGCAGATGCCAAACTCGGTGCTGGTTGCGTTCGCGAGACAGTCCTCCAAGGTGCCCGCAGGGACGCTACCCGGCAACGCGCCGTGATTGTCGAGCGCATACTGCGCCGTAGCGTTCCATATCGCCGACACGTCGCCGCGGCGCACGCTGTCGCGCGCCTCGCGCAGCTGCCGCAGCGGGTTAACCGCTATAACCACCGCACCGGCGAGTATAGCTATAGCGGCAACTATAAGCAGAATTTCCAAGAGCGTAAACCCGTTTTGTATTCTCCCCATATACTTTATACTAACCCCTTTATACTAAAACTCCGCGACCTCTTGCCAGTCAACCGAGGTAATAGCCGTAGTAGTGCTCACTCCCCCGACGACCTGCGTCTGCGCCACCACGCGCACCCGGCGCACGGCATCATTTGCAGTACCCTCCGCCTCTACTGTACTCTCCCCCGCCCCGACAACTACGGCAAACTCGCATGCGCCACCATCAAACAAGAGGGTATCCGCGCCCGCGTAGCCGTCCCCTTCCTTAATAAGCAACAGCGCCTCCTCGACGCATGCGTCGGCAAACGCCTGCGTCCTATACGAACTCTCGTGTGCCTGCGCCACGCGCGCATCCCCTGCCCCGCTTGTTATAAGCATGAGAGAAACGCCCGCGGCAAAGGCCGATACAATAAGCGTTGCCAAGAGTGTCGCGTATCCGTTTTTACCAGTGTGCATGTGTTTGTTCATCGTGTCGTAGCGCTTGCATACCAAGTGTTGCTGTACTGCTGCTCGGGCCGGCCCGCATTGCGGTAATGTGCCTCAAGCTCTATCCTAACGGTCGAACTCGTCGCATTGGTACTAGCTGTCTGCACAAACGTGCCAACAAACACGCTAGGCGGAGTGAGAGTCTCCTCTATCTCCCCCTCGCGCATGTAGAGCGTACCGTCCTCAACCCAAGCGTCGGCACTGCCGTTGCTGCGGATTGCCTGCGTAAGCGCCACAAGAGCGTGGGCAGCAGAGGCATCTACCTCGCTGCGTGCCTCGTTGCGGGCGTCGCTTATAATGGCCGCACCAAAGAGTATTGACACTCCATAGAGCACCATCCCGGCTATGGCGGTATAGAGCACTATCTCTATGAGTGTTATTCCTTTCATTGTTTGTCGCTTTATACTTTATACCAACCCCTTTATACTCCCGCCTTACCGCCAATCGGTAAGCCGCGACTCCAAACTTAGTTCGCGCGCGCCCAACACCCCCTCCCACGAGACCGTAACTATAATATCGCGGCGTGCGCCGTCCGTCGTTATAGCACGCGTGCGAGAAAAGCGCCCTACAGTGTCAGACTCATCAGCAAGCGACTCATGGTTGTCTCGCATATACCGCGCCACCTCGAGTCCTTCGCGTGCCAAAAAGAGCGCTTGTGCGCGGTCAGCCGCGAGCGAAGCCCCCTGCTGCCCCAGCACCAGCCCTGTGGTTATAGCCAGCGTCACCAGAGCCAAAAGGGCGACCGAGAGCACGGCCTCGATAAGCATAAAGCCTCCTTTATTGTGCAAAGATAGTCGCATAATCATTTACCTCGACTGTCGCCGACTCGCCCGTCGCGGCAAACGTAAGAGTTGTACTGCCCGCGATCGCAGGCCTGCCTGTCATTTTCGCAAATACGTACTCGCTTTGGCCCGCACTAGAGAGCCCGGGGAGAGCGAGCGTCTCGTCATACGCCTCGTTGCGCGCGGCATACGAGGCGCCTTTAAACAAAACCGCCGATCCTCCGACAAACGCGACACCCCACTGCGCGTCGCCCGCCGAGGCCCCAGCCCTCGCACTTGCTAAGCCAAGCAGCGAGGCGGCGCCCCGTGCCCCGCTGTCGAGTTCCTGCGTAAATACGGCGCGCGAGTAGACAGATGACGACACGGCAAATATGAGAGCGAGAACCGCCAGCGAGAGCAGCATCTCAAGCAGAGAAAACCCCCGGTTTAATCCCCTATACACCCTTCTGTCTTTTGCCATATGCTTTATACTTACCCCTTTATACTCTTTTAATCTTCATCTGTTGACGCCGCCAATGAGGCTATATATGGGGAGTATGACGCCGAGCGCCACCATGACGACCGCGAGCCAGACGATGACAAGGA
>CAYHLQ010000029.1:0-7111 GCA_964357485.1 uncultured Candidatus Saccharibacteria bacterium
CATAAAAGGAAAGGAAGGCGCTCTGCGACATCGCACTGTATGGGATAAGGGATATCTTGTCTTGGAGCGTACCTATGGTGCCAGGCGTCAGGAAGACAAGGTCGGGCCCTTGGCCAGCGGCGATGGCGTTTATAAGCTCACCTTGGTAGGTACTGGAATTTTTAGCAACGTACACCGCGTCTTGGAGCGACTTGTCAGTCTGGGCCAAGTCGGTCAGCAGCTTGTCCATGTCGGTCTGGTCCACGGTGCCCCATATAACGACCGGTCCAACGCTTGCCTTGCCGCCTATGCCGCCAAACAAGGAGAAGACACCCACTCCGACAACGACCAAAACCACAAAGATCCCCATGACGATAGTTTGGAATGCAGACATATTACCTTTTCCTTAGTATAAGGCCCCAATGATACGCGCCCGCAGGGATATCCTCTGCCTGGGCAAACCAAGCTGCCTCGAATATTTTTTGAGCGTGCGCCCGGGTAACCACATGGTCCGCGTGCGGCCCCAAGCCGCCATGGCTGCCTGTCCAGTCTACAAGCACCAGGCGACCCGCCTTGCGCAGTACGCGGTACGCTTCGGCGGCGGCGGCATCTTTGTTCTCTATAGAAAATAGCGCGTTGGCCAATATGGCTACATCCATGGTCGCATCGGGCAATTTAGTACCCCCGGGCTTCTCTAGTGTGCCGCGCACCACCTCGATGTTGTGGAGCCCTTCGCCCATGGCGAGATTTTTGAGCCTCGGGAGCATACCGGGGTTGGGGTCTACGGCCCACACCACGCCATCCTGACCGACAGCTCTAGCCGCGGCACGTGCAAAAAAACCCGAGCCGCAGCAGAGGTCCGCCACGCGCGAGCCCTCACTTATATGTACAGCATCCAAAGTTGCTTGAGGACTAAGGAACAAACTTTCCATTCCCTCTATTGTATATGGAAATTAAAAGGGCCCGCAGCATTGCTACGGGCCCTGACCCTACATATTCTTGTCTACAAGGGAACCGGGCGGCAAACGAAGGTCACGGCCCATGGCTAGCAGGTCCTCAACCGAGTTGACGCGGATCACCAACGGGTGAAAATAGAAGATTGACCGCTCATTACCATCACCAACCAAATAGATGCGCCTATTCTGCTCGCCTTGCATAAAAGACATAACAAGGCTTGCAATAAGCGCGCCACCAGTCTCGATGTGATAGCCGACACCTCCCTCTTTTTGACACAACACGATGACGATATCAGCCTCCATAACACCCCGAGCCATCCGCTCGGCCGCCAAAGCGGCTTCCGGGTTGTCCTTAAAGGGCTTTTGTATCGCGTAAAGCGTCCAGTCGTAGGTTACGATATAGCCTAGCTCCGATAGCCGTGCAATGAGGTTTTTTACAGCTCCCTCTTTACCAGTTTTGCCGGCCACATAGATACGCCTGCCTTCCATGGCAACCCTCCTAAATTAGTGTTCAATCCAAGTGGACCTTATCAAACTTTTGAAAATCGCGCGACCTTAGCGCCCTCCCACTCCACTAGCTGGTGCCACTCGCTGGCTGGCCTGGTAAACATGGGTGCGGCCGGGTTCTCGTACAGAGGCTCGTACACCACAACCCACTGCTCTTGAGAATCGAGTGCAATACCTACCACTTTATACATATCGCCCTTGTAGTGGCGGTACTGCTCCTCCGTCTTGGGGGCATCGGTCGGCAGCTCTGGTACTGGCTGATGAGACATACTGTAAGTATATACTGCGAGGACTCACATACAAAAATATTTCACCCGCAGCTTGCGCTGCGGGTGGTAGCTAATCTATCTTCCCAAGACTGAGATACAGGTCGAGGATTTCTTGGCCGATAGCTGTGGTGCGATGCTTGTCGGCAGTGGTAAACCACGCCACCTCGGCAACCTCATTGGAAGCCTGGAGCGTACCCTGATACTCCGCATCAAAGACAGCAAGCACTGTGATTTTGCCCTCGGCCTTGCCGTGGCCAGGGCCCACAAATGTCGCGACACGGATGATGGTCTTTGGGATGAGTAAAACAGCCACCTCCTCATATGTCTCGCGTATCAAGGCCTGGTGGTCGCTCTCATAAGGCTCGCGCTTGCCGCCCACGCAATAAAAGAGATCTTGGTCATGCGAGCGCACAAACAGTATCTTGCGGTCCTGCACAGGCATCCAAGCATCCTTAACGACGGTATTAGACGTACTGAGTAGCATTTCCAACTCCTGCGGTTGTGTGTCTCTGCCCCCAGCCTACCAAAAACCCACCCTTTGGGCCACCCGTGTTTACAAAAGTCTGACCTTTGTAAGTTACAGGCAGACGAAGGAGGCTATGGCGTCGCCTTCGCGGAGCTTCATTACTCTTACGCCCTGAGTAGATCTAGACAGAGACGGGATTTCTTTAAGCTCGGTGCGGATGACCTGACCTTTTTTAGAGACTACCACTATCTCGTCCTCGCCTATACCCTCTTCTTTAGATATGACTTTAGCGGCGATAAGCTGGCCGGTCTTGGGGGTTGTGTTCATGGTCTTGATACCCGAGCCGCCGCGGTTCTGATTCTTGTACTCCTCCACGCTTGTGGTCTTGCCGTAGCCGTTGCGCGACACTACCAGCACCTCGAGGTTCTTCATCCCCTTCTTGATAACATCAGCACCTACCAGCGTGTCGCCGGCGCCGAGCTTCATGCCACGCACGCCGCCCGCACCGCGGCCCATGGCGCGGATGTCAGACTCCTTAAAGCGTATAGACTGTCCCTTGGCTGTCGAGAGGAATATTTCGTCGCCTTTCTCTACCAAGAGCGCAGCAATAAGCTCGTCGCCTTTCTGCAACTTCATCGCGATAAGCCCCGAGCGGCGCACATCGTGGAAGGCCGTCGCGTCTACCTTCTTGGCAACACCCTGCTTGGTTATCATGTACAAAAACTTTTCACCCTCTTTCTGGATCTTGCGCATCGGCAACACGCTCGAGACGCGCTCGGCGTCGCTCAGCTGGAGGAAGTTAACAATAGCCTTGCCCTTTGTAGAGCGCTTGCCCTCCGGGATCTCGTAGAACTTGAGCTGGTAGGCCTTACCTACATCCGTAAAGAAGAGGAGGTCGCTGTGGGTCGAGGTCGTAAGGAATGTCGTTACAAAGTCCTCTTCTTTAGTGTCTAGGTCTATAACGCCCACGCCGCCGCGCTTCTGCTTGCGGTACTCCTCGGGGTTGGTGCGCTTAACGTAGCCTCCCTGGGTGAGTACTAAAACCTGCTCCTCGTCGGCCACAAGGTCCTCTATGTTTATGACGCCAGCGGCGCCCTTCATCACCTTAGTATTCCTATCGTCGCCAAAGCGCTTGGCCACATCCTCAATCTCAGTCTTGATAAGCGCAAGCATCTTCTTGTCGCTGGCCAAAAGTGCCGAAAGCTCCGCGATAAGCAGCTGTACCTCTGCCAGCTCGTCCATAATCTTCTGGCGCTCGAGGTTGGCGAGGCGGCTGAGGCGCATCTCAAGTATCGCCTGAGCCTGCAGATCGCTAAACTTGTACTTTTTAACAATGTTGGCATGCGCCTCGGGCACGTCCTTGCTGGCGCGGATAGTCTTTATAAGTTCGTCTATAATATCGAGCGCCTTGGCAAGACCGAGCAAAATATGCTCGCGGTCCTGGGCCTTTGTGAGGTCAAACAATGTGCGGCGGCGCACAACCTCGCGGCGATGCTTGATAAACTCCTCGAGAATGCCCTTGAGCGATAGCGTCTGCGGCACGCCGTCTACCAAGACCACCATGTTGAAGTGGAATGTGTCCTCTATAGCAGTGTGCTTGTACAGATAGTTGAGAACCTTCTGCGGATGCGCACCGGACTTAAGCTCTATAACAATGCGCATGTCCTTGGACGACTCGTCGCGCAGGCCGCGCACGCCCTCGAGCTTCTTGTCGCGCACCAAGTCGGCAATGCGCATGATAAGGTCGGCCTTGTTGACGCGGTACGGGATGGAGGTAACGACAATGCTAAAGTCCCCCTTCTTACCCTCGACAATCTCCGCGTTGCCGCGCACCACCACGCCGCCCTTGCCGGTGGTGTAGGCGTGTAGCAGCGCTTTTTTGTCGTACGCCACCGCGCCTGTCGGAAAGTCCGGGCCGGTTACAAACTCCATCAGGTCCTCCACCGTGGCATCCGGGTTTGCTATCAGGTGCGTCAAGGCACCCGTAACCTCGCCCAGGTTGTGCGGAGGGATAGAGGTGGCCATACCCACAGCAATGCCGAGCGTGCCGTTAAGCAGAATGTTGGGGACCACAGCTGGCAGCACGGCTGGCTCCTTAAGAGTGCCGTCGTAGTTGGGGCGCCAGTCCACTGTGTCTTTATCAAGGTCGCTCAAAAGCGACTCCGACATGCGCGACATTTTTGCCTCGGTGTAGCGGTAAGCAGCGGCCGAGTCGCCGTCTATGGAGCCGAAGTTGCCTTGGCCCAAAATAAGCGGGTAGCGCATGGAGAAGTCCTGCGTCATCTTGACCATGGCGTCGTACACCGACTGGTCGCCGTGCGGATGGTACTTGCCCAGCACGTCTCCGACAATAGTCGCCGACTTGCGGAAGCGCGCGCCAGGCGTGAGCCCCTGGCGGTGCATGGTGTAGAGGATGCGGCGGTGCACAGGCTTCAGCCCGTCGCGCACGTCGGGCAGGGCGCGGTCGGTAATAACCGACATGGCGTAGTCAATAAAACTCTCGCGCATCTCGCTTGAGATATTGCGGCCGACTATGCCCGTACCGCCCTGCTCTTTAGTCTTGTTCTCGTCCTTGTCCTTCATGTATTAAAAGCCTTCTGCTGTAGGCGCTACGTACAGCTGGTTGGGACCACTATACCCGTTCTGGACCGCAGCTGCAGTAAGCGAGGTCTGGTTGTTCTCGCCTTCGGCTAGCTGGGCATTGCCGCTCGATAGCCTAAAGCCGAGCGTCGTAATCCACACCGCAAAGACCATCGCGGTTACCACGCCTGCAATCTGCATCGCATGCTGGCGACGGTCATGCGGCTCTTTAGTCTTAATATGGTCGAAATACTTCTTCATTTTCTTAACTATACCCTAGTGGCTATTGGCTAAGCACCTAACACTACAACCTCGCTCTCTTTGCCCTCAAGGTCCTTCTTTTTTATCGTGAGCTTTTCCTCAGCCTTAGTACCCTCCGCGCCCGCCTCTTTAAGGAACGCCTTCAAGCTCGATGCGTCGTAGTGCATCGGGATAATGACCTTAGGGCCTAGACCCACCGCCAGCTTGTAGGCCGCTGCGTGGTCTAGCACGTCTCCTCCGCCCACCGGCACAAACAGTATATCTATCTCGTCGAGCTCCTGTTTGGCCGCAGCCGGAATCTCAGGCGAGCCGAGCGCACCCATAAAGCAGAGATTCATGTTCTCGAGCGATACGGAGTAGATGGTGTTTATAGTCGGCTTTTTGTCGTACACCGTGGGTACGCCAAAGCCGCGCACCGCCACGCCCTTAACTTCGTACTCGCCAGGGCCACAGACGACAAACGGCTGGCGCTCGCCAAAGCTGGCATTTTCCGTACCGTTAAAGTCCTCATGGTCGAGCGAGACAAACGCCAGATCGGCGCCGAATTTGGCCGAGGCAAAGCCGGAGCCCTTGGCGGGCGGATTAACGGAGAGCGTTAGGTCGCCAAACGTCACCTTAAAGCACTCGCCCCCCAAATAGCTAATAACCATACATGAAGTATAGCAAAATTCGGTCTTTTTTACTAGCTATTTTGCCACCCCAAAGTCATTGACAATTCATGTCAGATGGTATATATTGGTAATTACGTATCCTTCCGCAGGTTTACTGAAAGCCGCCTTCTACATTTGTTGGGAGACGACTTTTTGTTTCTGAGGACGACAGGATGCTTGTACACCACAACTTGGGGAGCTAGAGTCCACAATGTCACCACCGATATCTATTATGGATACCAAGCCGGTATCCGACCATGTCCTTGCTTGGCGCGGGACTGCAGATCGGGAAACACGCAGCAGGGCCATCCAGCCGATGGAGATGCAGCAACAGCAGCGGCAGCGCGAGCCGCAGCAACAACGCCTGCTGCAGCAACGGGGCGGAGTCAAGCAGGCCCAAATCTAGGGAGTTCCAGGAGGGAGGTCGGAAAACCGACCCCAAGGCCCCAGCATCACGCTGGGGCTTTTTCTTATCCACATTTAGATACACAAGTCGTTGTGGTACAACTAAATTATCTCTCTTGAGACTGAAAGTTCTTCCAACCCAGGGGCTACGCCTAATGACCGACGCGCCGCACATACCTAAAAACGAGATCCAGGAAATCGCTAAGCAGGTTTCTGACACCAACAAGAAGCTTGCCCAGCGCCAACAGCAAGCCGACCAGGCCCGCTGCTCCCCGCCCCCTATCATGAGGGCGCTCAAGGACGCCGCACGACAAATGAGTTGACTTTATGCTCACTGACGCACTACAAGCCCTGCCTCTCCGGCAGGGCTTTTCATTTTATATATAGTAGTGTATAGTCTTCCTCAATAGAGGGTCTACCTTTATTAACTGAGCGTAGGTTTAACCCGAAAGGGGGCCTGCCCGACAAATCAATACTATGGAAAATAACCTACAAGAGGAGTTGTTGCCTGCATCCGTGATGCAGATGTTTGCCGACCAGGCCCAGATGCCGCCGGCACCGGGCGATATTATAGAGGGCACCGTGCTGTCTTTGGACCGCGCACGCCTGTATGTAGACCTGCCCCCGTTCGGCACCGGCGTTATCTACGGCCGCGAGTACATGAACGCGCGCGAGGTTATCAAGCGCACCAACGTTGGCGACAAGATAAGCGCCAAGGTCATTTCAACTAACACCAAAGACGGCTACATCGAGCTTTCTCTCAAAGAGGCTCGCCAGGCTGCTGCCTGGGCAGACGCCGAGGAGATGGTCAAGAACAAGACCATGCTCGAGCTTACCGTTAAGGAGGCCAACAAAGGCGGTCTCATTATGGAATGGCAGGGCATCGCAGGCTTCTTGCCCGCATCCCAGCTTAAGGCTGAGCACTATCCGCGCGTTGCCGACGGCGACAAGGACCGCATTTTGGATGAGCTGCGCAAGCTCGTAGGCACCAAGCTCCCTGTCTCGATAATCGGCGCACAGCCCAAGGAGGGCAAGCTC
>CAYHLQ010000030.1:0-6707 GCA_964357485.1 uncultured Candidatus Saccharibacteria bacterium
TATCTTGTGCTGGGAGCCTGTGTAGAACAGCACGCGCTCAGACGTGGTGGTCTTGCCGGCGTCAATGTGGGCGATGATGCCGAAGTTGCGGAGCTTCTCGAGTGGATAGTCGCGATTCATATAGTAATAGTGGATTAAAAAATGCGCCAAAGGCGTTACCGCTATAGTAGTCGAAACGGGCGAAATTGCAATGTACCCCGCCCTGCTACAATGAAGCCACAAGGATACATATGAACAATACAACCGAGCCCTACTTTGAGTGCTGCCACTGCAGTTTGGAGGTAACTCCCAACCCCTCGATGGGCACCCAGCACCGCAACCATTGCAACCACTGTTTGTGGTCCAAGCACGTGGACACTATCCCCGGCGACCGCGCCAGCCAGTGCCAAGGCTGTATGGAGCCCATTGGCGTGACACTGAAGCGCGAAGGCACTGATAAATACGGCAAAGAAAAACTGGGCGACGTGATGCTCGTGCACCGCTGCACCAAGTGCGGCCAAATAAACTTAAACCGCATAGCTGCCGACGACCCTGAGGACCTGGTCGTGCAAGTGTTTGATATATTAAACACAGAGCCCTCTCCCCTCTCGCAGGAAGTTCGCGATCAGCTCGCAAAGCAAAACATTTCTCTTCTGTCAGAAAAAGAAAAACCGCTCCTTGAGGAGCGGCTCTTCGGAAAGTCTTTGTAGGAAATTACCAGGCGACCAATTGAGGTTACCAAGCAAAGTGCGCAAAGGCTTTGTTGGCCTCGGCCATGCGGTGGGTGTCCTCCTTCTTCTTGAAGGCGAAGCCCTCGTTGTTGGAAGCGGAGATAAGCTCTGCGGCGAGCTTCTCGGCCATAGGGCGGCCTTTGCCTGCGCGTGCAGCCTGCAGTATCCAGCGGAACGCCATTGCCTGCTTGCGCTCGGGGCGAACCTCGCGCGGCACCTGGTAGTTGGCACCGCCGACGCGGCGGGAGCGGATCTCCATCGCAGGAGACACGTTGCGGATAGCGGTCTCAAACAGCTCGATAGGGTTCTCTACCTTGGCCTTCTCCTTGATGATGTCGAATGCATCGTAAACAACCTTGCGTGCAGTAGACTTCTTGCCGTCCCACATAACGGAGTTGATGAACTTCTCCACGCGGACAGAGGCGAACTTGATGTCCGGTCCAGCGATATTGCGATTTTTAACAGGGCGACGCATATGAGTAGATTACAAAATTTTTATTTAGGGCGCTTGGCACCGTAGCGGGAGCGCGAACGGCGGCGCTTGTCGAGGCCGGCAGCATCGAGCTTGCCGCGCACGACCTGGTAGCGGACGTTGATGTCCTTAACGCGACCGGCGCGGACAATTACCACCGAGTGCTCCTGGAGGTTGTGGCCCTCGCCCGGGATATAGGCGGTGATCTCTTGGCCGTTGGTGAGGCGTACGCGGGCGATTTTGCGGATAGCGGAGTTAGGCTTGCGAGGAGTCGTGGTGGTTACCTTGGTGCATACGCCGCGCTTGAAGGGGCTCGGGTAGAATACCGGTTTGTTCTTAAGCACGTTAAAACCGCGCGCAAGTGCGGGCGACTTGGTCTTGTTGGGGCGCTGCTTGCGGCCCTTGCGTACGAGTTGTGATAGTCGTGCCATTGATTCGAAAAGAAAACGCCCTGTCGGCGTTAGGCACACAATACTCTATGCCGGGATGCCTGTCAAAAGGCTGAAAAGGTCGAGCAGTACCCCCACAAACAACGGCGACAAAAAGTAGAAAATAGCCAGGACCACAAGAACCATGGGCAGTACCCCTATCCGCTCGAAATTAAGGCGGAATACATCGTAGCCCCTGGAGAGCCTGGCCGAGAACGCTAAGAACAAAGAGGAGAGCACCTTGGAGCCGTCCAGAGGCGGTATAGGGATGAGGTTAAAGAGGGCCAAGAGCATGTTTACGTAGACCACCGTAGCAAAGGCAACCGTAAGAGGGTCTGCCGGCGCCATGTCAAAAAACCTGATAGAAAGCCCGAAAATAAGCGCCAGGATGATATTGACCGCCGGCCCAGCAAAAGCCACAAGGCCCTCGCCATACCTGCCGCGCAGGTTGTAGGGGTTGTAGGGTACCGGCTTGGCGTAGCCGATGAGCATCGGCGAATGAGTTATGACCAGTATCGCGGGCAACAAGAGCGACCCTACCGGGTCTATGTGCTTTATGGGGTTGAGGGTCAGGCGGCCCTCTAGGCGGGCTGTGGGGTCGCCCAGCCAGTTAGCCATATAGCCATGGGCTACCTCGTGGAGTATTACGGAGACGGCCAGGACCGCTATGCCAAAGATAATATCCATGTGCTTTCCTTGATTTGAGTATGCATTTGCATACTTAGAGAATCATGATAGCATAACGTTCTCTGGGCGTCGGCCCGGTTTTTCTATGGCAAAAATCTGTCCAATCACCAAAAAGGGCTCGAAAATGGCTGGCAAGTACTCCAACCGTATTCGCGCTACCAAGTTCAACCCCTCTGGCATGACCCGCAAGCAGGTCAACCTCCAGAAGAAGCGCATCTTCGTCCCCGAGCTCAACAAGACGATAACCGTTACCGTCTCGACCCAGGGCCTGCGCACGATAACTAAGAACGGTGCCTACAAGACGCTCAAGAAGGCAGGCTTGATCAAATAATTTAAAAAGCAGAAAAACCGCTGGATTGCTCCAGCGGTTTTTCTATTTACACGTAAAGACGATTGCATCAGAGGTGCAGACAATCCTGCCGTGTTGGTCGGTGCGCATCAGCGGTACGCCGGCCGTACTCAACCGGCTCAATACCTCCCCTGTCGGATGGCCGTAGGTATTTTTAGCACCAACCGATATCAGCGCCATCTGCGGATGCACGGCCTGTATAAACGCAGCGCTTGTCGAGGTTTTAGAACCGTGATGGCCAACTTTTAGAATATCCGCACTCAGCGAGCTGCTCGCGATAGCAAGCAAATGATCCTCGGTCGCAAATGCGGCATCCCCGGTCAGTAGCACCTCAGTCTCTCCGTACACCAGCCTAGCTACTATCGAACCATTGTTTGTTTTGTCGCCAAAACCCGAGACATCGAGGTCGGGGTAGAGTACGTCGAGGTGCGCTCCCCCGCCGAGGTCAATAACCATGCCGCGGCGCGCTACATATATAAGTGCATGTTCTTGGTCCACGCTCTTTTTCAGAGCCTCTATGAGCGTGTTGGTTTTGCTTGTGATGCCGGGCGTTATAAATGCACCTACCTTGTAGCGCTCGAGTACGTCTATGAATCCACCGATGTGGTCGGCATCCGGATGCGTCTCGATAATCGCATCTAATGTACGGTCGCCAAACGCCATAACCTTGGGGAGCTCGCGCAGTATGGCGCCCGTGTCGGGCCCTGCGTCTACAAGTACCTGCATCCCTGTCGGGCCCTCGATAAACAATGCATCGCCCTGGCCAATATCGAGCATCGCAAAAGTAAGCAGGCCATGGCGCTTGGCCTGCCCCGCCACAACAAACCACACCCCGAGACATACGAGTACCAAGAGGAACACGACCGGGACCCACGGATATCTGCGTATAAAATCCACGCGCCCAGTATACATATAAAAAGTAAGGGCCTGATGACGAATCATCAGGCCCTCCTCGCGCGATCAAAACTACTTTTATTACTTACCTTCGGCCACGACGGCCGCAGGCATCTTCAACGAGCTGGGCCAACGAGCCGCAACGATCGCATTAGGTGTCGCGACATTGTCTACCAACTCGGTCAGTGATGCCGGACGATGCTGAGCGTTGTTACTAGCGAGATCGGCATATGCCGACACCGCCAGCATATAGCGAGGCGAGCCGGTCACAATAACCTCGGTGTGTTGCAACGTATCATCGTCGAAGTGCTCTCGGTTGTATTCAACATCACTCCCGCTCGTCCTATCGAGCGTAACGATGTGCCTGTCCGACGAGAACCGCAGGATATATACAGCCGGAGTGGCCGCATCGTAAGCGGCCCGCAGCAGCTCCATGTTCTGGTCATGCACCAGCTTGGCGCGGAGCGCCACGCAAGCAAGAGCTTCCTTATCAGCCGGAGCCGCGAGCGGAATCTCGACAACTTTCGAGCAATCGGCAGCCTGCGCAGCCGGAACAAAGAGAGCTATCGCGAGACCGAGACCCGTAACAAGCAAAACATTGCGCATTGAGTCCTCCTCTTAGCTGCGCGTGAACATAAAAACACATATGTGAACCTACATGGCTCACCTATATTTTATTATAGCACAACCGAGCTAAATTTGCAAGCACACAAGGAGGGGTGTGGATAGCGGCAACCCATTCAATACTTTTTCAGCTTTTAGAGGCATACTATGCCTGTAGCATTAACCTAACCTTACTATGGATTACACAGCCAAGACTTTTAATATTCCCTCGCTCGACGGCATCTCTACTAAGTCTATAGATGAGCATCTTGGCCTCTATCAGGGCTACGTAAAAAACCTCAACGCAATATCGCGGCTCCTGCCCGAGTACGCGCAGGACTCTGAAAAACATCAGCACGCGCTAAGCGAGCTGATACGCCGACGCTCGTTCGAGTTTGACGGCATGCGCCTGCACGAGCTGTACTTTGCGCAGCTCGAGGGCGGCGCAAAAACAATGGACCCTAACTCCGCGCTCGCTCAGCAGCTGGCAAAAGAGTACACAAACGCCGCACACCTGCAGCCGTATATACAAGCGATAGGAAACATGCGCGGACCGGGCTGGGCGATTCTTTATTGGGACCCGGAGGCCAAGCAGTTTTTGGCCGGCTTTGCGGGCGAGCAACATCAAGGCCACTTTGCCACGCTCCCCATTGTGCTTGCCCTGGACGTATGGGAGCATGCCTACCTCCTGGACCACGGCGCCGCAGGCAAAGCTAAATATATAGAGGCCTTCTTTAAGAATTTAAACTGGAAAGTTATTGAGGATCGTTTTGAGGCGCTGGCGAAGTAAACTGGTTTGATTTCGCGTAGGCCTTCCACGCTAGCCAAATAAGCGGTACATACGCGAGCAGTGCTACCCACAAAGGAAAGGGTGCAATAAGCGTGGAGACCAGCGGCATGTCTGCTGAGAGTTCGGCGATGCCGATGATGAGGCGCAGCATGAACTGCGCTAAAAACGCAGGCACAAACGCGAGCAATGGGTGGATAAATCCGAGTACGCCTGCCACAAACCCCACGAGCATCACTACCGGCACCAGAGGCAGAACAAGTATATTGACCGGCAGGGAGAGTGCCGAAAATATGCCCGAGGTGTACAAGAGCGCCGGCAGCAAAAATATCTCAACGGCTATGGTGGTTGCGACAATCGAGCGGATGTTGAATCTCTTCCACGAAGGAAGCTTAGTGAGCCTTGTCTCAATAAACGGCGCGAGTGTGATAAGCCCGAATGTCGCCAACACACTCAGGACAAACCCTGTGTCATATAAAAGTACGAGCGGGTTCCACAGCACCATAGCGACTGCAGCGACCGCAAGCGCGCGCAGGGCCGCCTGCGGCCGGCGCAGATAGCGCGCCAAAATAGCTATAGCGCCCATAATAACCGCGCGCACCGTAGCCGCTCCCCCGCCTGTCATGAGTGCAAACAGGACAATAGCACCAAACCCCAAGCCAAACAGCCAGCCGCGCGGCAGGCGGCGCACCAGGCCCAGCAGACGAAACACTGCCTCAGCAACAATGGCGATGTTGCTGCCCGACAATACGACAATGTGTATGAGCCCAACTATGATGAACGCCTGCAGAAGCTCCGGCGTAAACCCGCCGCGCTCACCCAAGAGCATACCCTCAAGCAGAGACACCTCGGGTTCGGCAATATTCTGCTCAAGCGAGTCCTCAAACACATGCTTGAGTGAGTACAAAGGCCCGAGCACAGTTAAGCCTGCGGGCTCTTGTGCGCGCAAAGTAGCGCGCTGCATCACCGCCGAGATGCCGCGCACGCGCAGGTAGCCGGGGTAGTCAAACACGCGGCCCGTATCCGTCTCGAACGCATCGGGCAGAGTTATAAGCCCGCGCACCTCGACCCTCTCGCCATACGCAACCTCTGTCTCGCGTGGCAATAAAACTAAGAGCGTGCCGTGCGGCGCATCTTGGCTGTTTATAGTCTCGACCCTAAGCGGTACGCGTAAAGAGGTAGCGCGCTTGTCCGGGTCGCCGGCGACTGTGCCCGCCACCACAGCGGTGCGGTCGGCATAGGTCGCAAGCGAGGTTTTTGCCTCAAAAAACTGCAGCACGCCGTAGCGCGCAAAAACAAGCGCGGACAGCGAGAGAACAACAACGGCGTAGAGCTTCAGATTCACCTACTCACAATACTCCCCTAGCGCGGCTTAGAAAACTCTTGGATTATTGCAGCTTCATCTGCGGGACTGATGGCCTTTTTAAACCTCGCATGCTTGCCGCGCACGCGTGCCTCGCACTCCGGCCATACTTTATGCACCACCACGACGCCGCCTACTTCGCTGATGTAGGAAAACGCCTTGGTTGTCCCGCGCGACTTAGACGACGACTTCTTGTCTTTGAGCACGACGTCGTGCGAAAGGTCGGTTATGTCTATCTCGTACTCCTCTATAGGACCCTTGTATAAAGCGATAGGGTTGCCGAGCGCATATTCCGACGCGATAGTGTCTACTCGCTCGTTGCCCTTAATACCTACGTGCCCGCCCACATACTCCCACGCCACCTGCTGGCCGTGCGCGGCCTCAACCAGATCGCTCCACAAATCTTTGTTTAAA
>CAYHLQ010000031.1:0-6598 GCA_964357485.1 uncultured Candidatus Saccharibacteria bacterium
ATGGGCAATGTTGAGTAGTGTT
Organism: uncultured Candidatus Saccharibacteria bacterium; assembly: GCA_964357485.1. Classification (GTDB taxonomy): domain Bacteria; phylum Patescibacteriota; class Minisyncoccia; order Phycocordibacterales; family SBAW01; genus GWA1-54-10. Next base: position 23 of record CAYHLQ010000031.1, read on the forward strand.
CTGTACCACTACTTGTACTGCTACTTTCTCTGTTGAAGACTTATAAAATCGAGTGACCTACTGAAGTGTCGCATCTGAAAATAGATTTGACTATGTGTAAATAATATACCATTATGCACCCCAGCCGAGATCCCTCTCAATCTGTACCTCTACAACGGAAGGAGTGACGATGAAAAGCGTCCCACGAAGCGCTCAGGCGTTCAAGAAATTACTACCGCCTGGCAAAAGCTTTTGCTTGGTGGGAGGAGCATTCGACCTCATTCATGTGGGCCATCTGCACCTGCTCGAATATGCCGCGACACTCGAAGACTTGCTTGTCGTTGCAGTGCTTTCGGACAACTATGTACGGGGCTATAAGAATTCAAGCCGTCCGATAATCAACGAGAAGCAAAGGGCTGCGATGGTGGCAGCACTGCGGTGTGTCGATTACGTGTATTTGGCGGGTGTGAGTCCAAACAGCCCACGCGTACTCTCTTTACTGAAGCCTGACAGCATCGTCTTTGGGAAAGATCCCCAGAGCGAAGTTCGGTTACAGCAAAGAATCGCTCAGGTAAAGGCTAGCTCGCCCAAGACGAAGATACAAATTCTTCCCCGTTACACCGAAGAAGAAATCTCGACGGGCCTGATTCTCAAGAAAATCAGGGGCGGTTAGAGCTATCCAAGCAATGTTTGGGCGCGGCGGATAAAAAAGGAGTCTCTGACAATATTGAAGCAGGTGTTGTAAAACTCGACTTCGCCCCGCCTGACCTTCTCTTCTTGGGAGGCGAGCAACTTCGCCGCTTCTTCCAGGGAGAACCATTGCATGAAAAATCCTACGTCGCTCTCGTCTTTGGTAAGAGCGACCGGACCTTGTGACAGCGCCTTTGCTGCAAAGCAGTAGCTGAGACAATGACGGCTGTCTCTGGCTCGAAAGTCTTCTGTCGTGCCAATTTCGTGGGTGATCTCGATCTCGTAGCCCGTTTCTTCGCGGCACTCGCGCTTCGTGCCCTCTACAATATCCTCGCCTTTCTCTATGCCGCCGCCAGGCAGAAGGAAAAGATTGGTGACCTTATTGCTTACCAAGGCAATTTTTTTCTTCTCGTTGAAAAGGATAACCTTGCCGGTAGGGCGGTCTTTCCATACAACGCCGGTCGTATCCGGTGCATTTGGAAAGATATCCTTATCAGACAGAGTTAGCAAAACGGTGCTCATGAGAATGAGTGTACCTTGAAATATCTCCCCAAACCACTGAAAGGCTGCGCTATGGAAAGAAAGCCTCGGATTATCATTTGTCGTCACGCCGAGTCGCTGGAAGATGTCGACAACAGTGTCTACGACGTCTTGAACGACCTCGAAATCCCGCTGACTGAAAGAGGTCGCGAACAGGCTCGTAACTTCGGGGCCTTGCTTGCCCAACTCCTCAACGGCAACCCTGACACCCGGTTCTTTACGTCTCCGGGCGTCAGGAATGTGCAAACACTCAAAATCGTGCTTCCGCTGCTTCCAGATCACATCAATGCAAATGTGGAAATCGAGCCCCTCATCGTAAAGCAGGATTGGGGAAATATCACCGCCGAGAACCGGCCGGGGATTGAAGCCGAACGCTACAAAGTCGGCGTCCTGCGCTATACCTTCCCGACCGGTGAGAGTGCCGCCAGCCTCATCGAGAGGTTGACGGAATTCAAAGAGAAGATGTTCCGGGTACAGCGTGACACCGGATGCAATATCGTTGTCCTCTCGCACGGCTTCGAGTTCCGGGTGCTGCTCAAGCTCATCCTGGGCTGGAGCGAAGAGTTGTTCGAGTCGTTCGCCAATCTCGGCAACTGCGAATATCGCATCTTGACGATGGAGCCGGATGGAACGTATAGCTTAAACAAGCCACTCCAGCAGCACAGGCTACCCATCACGCGATTGTCGGATAGATCCTGAATGTCTAAAGTCCCTGACCCGCCGAGTTTCGACTCGGCGGGTTTTGCTTTTATGGGGCTCTTAAATTGGTAAGTAGTGTCGCATTTGTCGCTTTTGGACCATTCCGAGGAGCCTCGGAATGGTAAACTAAAAAGCGTCAGGAAAGCCTTGTGGGGCTTGGTGGGGGAATGTTCGAGACCGAGGAGGCCAGCCAAAGAGTTTTACGATGAGTCAGGGAGACTGGATTCGAACGGAATATTGAATATCTTTCTGCGCGGGTAGTGTTCCTTATTATTCACGACCATTATTAATAAGAAACACAGCAATAAGCACACTATGGTGTGGGAGTTTCATTATCTACCTTCGGTGATTTTCACATGGACTTCGTCTTGAAACACACACCCCAGCTAAAGTTGGGGGTTTATTTGATTAAGAAAAAGGACCAGAGACGATGCTCTGGTCCTTGTCCGCACATGTGACCTCACAGTCACTGCTTCTTGTTGGCTCTGTACTCCGCGAGCGCCTTGAATTGCTTCCGCATATTCAGGAGAGCCCGAATGAGCGCATCGCAGCTTTCGGGATCGAGGTCCATAACCCCAATCGGGGATCCTACCATGTTGTTGTCAGAGATACTTCGTATCAGAATGTGGCCCTGGTCGCCCCCCTTGTGTCCGTAGCCGCTGGGCATGCAGGTTATCTTCTTGAGATAGAGATCCAACTTTGGCAGTGAGGCTATTTGCTGCAGAGTAGCAGCTATCTCATCCTCCGTCCCCAGTTCAGGGAACGCTGCCGCCATTTGCTTTGCGTCCATGCCAATCTCCATTATGACGATTACATCGAACATAAAGGACGATGCAAACTATCAGATCATCCGACAGTCAGGCCACGATAACATAAGATACTAGTTTTACTAGCGCCCGAGACGCGTCGAGCGGCTAGTGTAAAATGTAGCTGGTTCGCATTGCAGCGCTTGGCCGACTATGGCCCAGCTCGAGGCAGCCAACTGGAGAGTAACTATGAGATGGCACGATTACACAACTAACTACGTTTTTCTTCAGGATCAGAGGCCGGATCTTGCTATGTTCTCGCCTGAATTTGTAGGCGCTTTTTCTGGAGCATTTTTTGCTTTTATATTTGGACTTGTTAGCTATCGAGTCATAAAGCGCCATGAACGTTTTATAAAACACCGTGATGCTCTCGTAACCCTAGAAAGGCTACTCAATGAGCACATTGATATCGTTGGCCTCAATAAGTCGAATGCCTTAAATACTCAAAATATTCTCGAAAGGCGCCAGTTGACTCACAACCGTCTTATCGAGCTTCCGCTAAGGAAAGAGCTGAACAATGGTCTGGGAAGTCTCAGTGTCATAAACAAGTACTTTTCTTATGAGCGTCTTGTACAGAGGGTCAATATAGACTCACAGTCTATGAATTACACACTCACGAGATTTGAGGACATAATGATCGGTGGCGGTGTTTTGCAGGCAGAAAACTGGCACTACATCACAGGTGCTTTTGCTCAAATGCCGGGCATGATGGATAAGCTCGAAAAGGAAACGAAAGAGTTGCTCAGCCTAGCGCGCATTCATATTGCCAGGCTTTCTGGAAAGGGTATCTGGCATGCAAATACCCAGAAGAGTTGGGATATTGGCGTCTCAGGCGAGGAACTAAAGAAGGAGGGAGTTGTTTTAGAAGAGGAGATTAAAGCATCAGCAAAACAGCCAATTTCTTAGGCGCTCAAAGATCCTTTAATGTACTTTGTCTATATACTCCAGTGCGGTGACGAGACTCTTTATACCGGCATCACGACCGACTTGGTGCGCAGGCTCAGGGAGCATAAAGAAGGTACGGGCAGCAACTATACCCGCGCCAGGGGCGCTAAGAAGATGCTGTATAGCGAGGAGTATCCTAACCGCTCGGCCGCCAGCCGACGCGAGGCGGCAATCAAAAAGCTGCCTAGGAAAAACAAGCTGAGTCTGATAAAACCAAAGGACGTATGAAGATACTTATTATCTCACCCGGCAAGGCGCATGACGATACGGTCAAGGACGGTATCAACGAGTACGAAAAACGCCTGAGCGCTTGGCCCATTGAATGGGTGCATCCGAAGGCGGGGGATAAGAACACCGAGGGTGCGGCGATACTTAAGCTTACAAAGGACGGGGATTTTGCTGTGCTCCTGGACGAGCATGGTCGCGACATGGACACCCCCGCGTTTGCAGCGCTAATTGATAAGCAGTTGCAAACCGGCACGAAGCGTTTGGTGTTTATAATCGGCGGGGCGTTTGGGGTAAGCGAGAGCGTCAAAGAGCGGGCCAACACCACTATCAGGCTCTCCTCGCTGGTGTTTCCGCACATGCTAGTGCGGCTTATCTTGGCCGAGCAGCTGTACCGCGCGCACTCGATACTCTCGGGTGGGAAGTATCACCACGCCTAGCTTTCCGGACATTTGATACACTTATGAGTGTGATGTTTAAGAAGCTATGTTGTTGGAGTGCGATGGTCTTGCTTGTGGCAGCAGCCGTATTTGTGGCCTGCAACGCGCTCATGGTGGGCCTCCAGCAGCAGAGAATGTATATCAGTTTTGCCGATGTGCCAGAGCGCACGGTGGTGATTGTCCCCGGTGCGGCTGTGCTGCGCTCGGGGGCGCTCTCTGCCGTGTTCTTGGACCGCGCCAATGCGGCGATACTCTTGTATGAGACGGGCAAGGCCCAAAAGATTTTGGTGTCGGGCGACAACAGCACCGCCGAGCACAATGAGGTAGACCCGGCCCGCAAGTACCTGCTGAGCCAAGGTGTCCCGGAAGCAGACATCTACCTGGACCATGCAGGCTTTGACACATACAGCACGATGTACCGTGCGCGCGAAATCTTCGGCGTCAGCTCGGCCATCATCGCTACACAGACCTTTCATCTGCCCCGGGCCCTGTTTATAGCGCGCAGTTTGGGTATAGATGCTGTTGGGTACCGTGCCGACAATGTGCATCTCCTGGCTCGCAACGAGGTGCGCGAGTCGCTGGCCCGGCTTAAGGCCGTGGGGGAGGTACTTATCCACCGAAACCCGAAGTTTCTAGGGGATAGGATATATATGGAATAGTGTGGTATACTAGGTGGGTCTAAAAGACTAAGAAACACGGGTCGGAGTTTCGAGCAAGAAAACAAACAACAAAATGACTGGAACTATAAAAACTTTGACGGACCGCGGATTTGGATTTATCTCCCGCGAGGGCGAGGCTAAAGACCTCTTCTTCCACTCCAAGGACCTCAATGGCGTTATGTTCGACGAGTTGCGCCAGGGCGACACGGTTACCTTCGAGGTAGCCGAGGGACCTAAGGGCCTCAACGCCGTCAACGTAAGCCGCGCATAAGTGCGTGAAGCAAAACCGCCTCGGGGAACCGAGGCGGTTTTGCTTTTGGGTACCATATGGATCATTGTTGTGGTATGGTGGAGGCTCGGTCGTTTTATCCGCTAGCATTGAGACCACTATGGATGATGTAAACAACCCGGCAGAGATGCCTGCCGCAGAGCCGGTCGTCGAGACCCCTGCAGAGGAGACTGCAGCCCCTTCCGAGGAGGCAGCAGCCTAACGAACCTACCGGCCCTCGGGCCGGTATTTTCGTATCAATTTTCTATGTTGGACAAGACCCCAGTACAAACTATATGGGATGTCGTCGTCGTAGGTGGCGGCCCGGCGGGGATGCTGGCCGCCGGCCGGGCCGCTGAGCGCGGAAAGAGTGTGCTGCTTGTGGAGAAGAACCCGGGTCTGGGCAAAAAACTCCTCATAACGGGCGGCGGCCGCTGCAATGTCACCAACCACAAGCCCGACACTCGCGCGCTTTTACCCAAGTACAAGGGTGCAGAGCCTTTTTTATACTCGGCGTTCAGCCAGTTTGGGGTGGAGGACACGGTGCAATTTTTTAAAAAGCAGGGCCTGGAGCTTGTGGAGGAGGCCGAGGGTAGGATGTTTCCTATAACGCACAAGGCGCGCTCGGTGTGGGATGCGCTGGTAGCTCTCTGCAAGAAAAGCGGCGTCGCCGTAGAGACTGGCACCGCGGTCTCTGGTATCAGCAAAGACAAAGAAAGCGGACTTATGCTCGTAACGCTGGCCAACAATACCCGCGTGCATGCCAGGTCGTGCATTGTAGCAACCGGCGGCACCTCGCGCCCCGAGACCGGCTCGACGGGCGAGGGGTTTGCCTGGCTGAAAAGCCTGGGCCACACAGTGGCCCCTAATAATGCGTCGCTGGTGCCGCTCGCACTCTACGACGCGTGGGCGCACAAGATAGCAGGCGTGACACTGCAGGATATTAAGCTCACGGTGTATCAAGACGGTATCAAGCAGGGTATGCAGAAGGGTAAAATTCTCTTTACACATGTAGGCATCAGCGGCCCCACCGTGCTTAATATGAGCAAGGATATCGGCGAGTTGCTGCAGTACGGCGACGTGACCATTATGCTCGACCTCTTGCCGGCCCTCGACTACGCGATGCTCAAAGAAAAGCTGCAAGCCTTGCTTATCGAGCAGAGCAACAAAAAATTAAAAAATGCGCTCGGCCAGCTTATACCCAGTGCTCTGGTGCTGGCGGTGCTTGAGATGTCGGGTATAGACGGCGAGACGCCCAACCACAGCGTGCGCCACGAGGAGCGGGTCAAGCTTATCGAGTGCATTAAGGGAGTTCCCATGCGGGT
>CAYHLQ010000032.1:0-6398 GCA_964357485.1 uncultured Candidatus Saccharibacteria bacterium
TTTTAAACAGCTTATCGGTTATCTTGTTAACCCCTTTGTCGGTTGACTGAGCAGAGAGCTGGACCGCGACCATAAGCTCCCACGGGGTACTAAAATTAAGCTCGATAGAAGCGTCCGGATACAGCCTCTTGAGCGCCCTGTCTAATTTCTGTATCCGCACTTTGCGCTCTGCCAGTTTTTTTGGGGTCATAGTAAAGACTACGATATATCGTAGTGTTAATGAGTTGGCAGGGCCAGAGCGAGGTGCTCTAGGAGCATCTTAAGACTCGGACTGCGGTCCTGCAGGTACTGGCGCACCATGGCAATGTCCTCGAGCGCCTGCCTTGCCTGCAGCATGTTCGACCTACGAGGTCGAACATAGAGCTCGGCCTCCAGCGCGTTTACAAAGTCGCGCACGCGCTCGCGCGCCCCCTCGTCTGCCTTGCCGGCAGGCAGGTCATCCTTAAGGAGTTTGGCAATAAAGGCGCTCCTTTCTTTGCCAGCAAGGCCTAAAAACTTTTTAGCGTCCCTTACGTCTCCCGGCCCATTGAGCTTTTCAGGATACTCGAGCATGCGCGAGCGCAAGGTCGGCAAGAGCATGCCGTGAGGCACCAGCAGTACAAACTGCGTCCCCTCTTGAGGCTCTTCAAAAAGTTTAAGCATGGCCTGCTGCGCCTCACTTGTGAGCGACACTATGCCGAGCAAGAAAATGCCACTCTCGTAATTCTTGAGCGACGCGATGCCCTGTAACTCGCGCGCCTCGTCAATGCCGAACCTTTCGTACTGCCGCGCATAGAAAGGCACCACCTTGTCCTTGTACGCCCCAAAGGCCGAGAGTGGCCCCTCTATATAGTAGGCGTGATGGGTCAGCTCCATGCCTGTAGTATAAAGGAGTGATGGAAAAACTGCGCATATTCCTGGCCAACGGCCTTGCAGGGTCATTGGACCTCTGCATAGGCACCCTTATTGCCGCTGCGACACTCTCCGAGTTTGGCATACAGCCCGAATTCTGGCATCTGGCACTAGGGGCTATACTCGCCGTCCTGCCTGACTTCGACATCATTCCATCCATACTCCTGGGGCGCGAGGTTGAGGGCAACCATCACATAACACTCATGCACCGCCCGCTCGTTATCATCCCGGCGGCCGCGCTTGCGTCATATCTTCTTGGCGGGCCTGTGTGGGGCCTGGTCGCACTCTTGTGCGTGTCGTGGCATTACCTGCACGACACGCCACCGCTGAGCCAGGGCGGCATCGCCTGGTTGTGGCCCTTCGACCACCGTTATTGGTCGCTCCGGGGTCCCGCCGAGCCGCACGCGGGACACTTAAACCACCGCGAGTGGCTCGCTGCCTACTGGCTGCAACCAAGCCGGTTGTCGGTTACAGAAGTAGGCGCAGGGCTGCTTAGCCTTTTAGCTGCCCTGCTTATCGTTTTGCAATAACGGCTTTTTTATACGTGTCGAGATGCGAGAGCGCGATGCCGGTACCGCGGGCAACGCAGTACAGTGCGTCGTCGGCAACCTGCGCCTTAACACCTGTGCGTCGCAGAATAAGCTCGGGAAAGTTGCGCAGGAGTGCGGTGCCGCCGGTCAGCGTAATACCGGAGTCTATGATGTCGGAGGCCAGCTCGGGCGGAGTCTCCTGCAACACATCGCGTATGGCCTTTATAATCTCGCGCAGCTCCTTGCCCATCGCCTTAACAATGTCGTTGGTCTTTATCTCGGCTTGGCGCGGCAGACCGGTTATAAAGTCGCGGCCGCGCACATGCGCCACCAGCTCCTCCTCCATGGGCACCGCCGAGCCTATCGCTATCTTTACCTCCTCGGCGGTCTTGTCGCCAATTGCAAGATTAAAGGTCTTTTTTATATAGTCGGCTATGGCGTGGTCGAGTTTGTCACCCGACACCTTTATAGAGGTCGAGGCGACGATGCCGCCGAGGCTAATTACCGCCACGTCGGCGGTGCCGGCACCAAGGTCCACAACCATATGCCCGCGGGGCTCCTGTATCGGGATGCCGGCGCCTATAGCCGCGAGCACCGACTCCTTAACGACATATGCCGACTTAGCGCCCGCCTTGATGGCGGCCTCGACAACGGCGCGCCGTTCTGTCGAGGTAACGCCGGTTGGGACAGAGACCATGACCTCAGGCTTAAAGAGGCTAAAGCGCCCGGTAGCCTTGGATATGAAATACTTAAGCATCGCCTGCGTGACGCGGTAGTCGGCTATAACGCCGTCGCGCATGGGCCGGTAGGCGATTATCTCGCCGGGCGTGCGGCCTATCATCTGCTTGGCGGCCATGCCCACCGCCAAAATACGCTTATCAACTTCTGATATTGCGACCACAGACGGCTCGTTAACGACCACCCCGCGGCCGGGCACAAACACAAGCGTGTTGGAGGTGCCCAGGTCTATACCGAGTTTAGGAGTAAAAAACGCCATGGGCGTTCAGTATAAAGGAATAAGTATAAAGTATAAAGCTTTAAGCTCTGATACCCCTTATACCTTATACAGCCCCCTTTATACTATTTCTTTTCCTCCTTGCGTGGCTTGACCTCCCACCAGAACTTCTTGCAGAACCCGTCTATGCCGCTGCGCTTATCCGCGTCGTCGCACACGCTCTTTAAAAAGTAGAGGTCCTTGGTAGGTATCGCGACAAACAAACGGCCCATACGCCCCATGGTGAGCGCGGGTATGCCGTCGCGCAGGCGGGCGCGGTTGAGCTTTTGCATAAAGTACTGCATCAGCTCGCCGCGCTCGGTGGCATTGTCCTTCTTAAGGCTGGCCTTGCCGGCTATGTGATGGCCGATATGCTGCATGGCCTCATTGTAGCATTTGTGGCATAGTAATTTTGTGAAAGACCCCATCGTCCAGGAAGGAGACCCCGTGCTGCGCAAGACTGCTAAAGCTGTGCCAAAAAAAGACATAGGCTCCCCCGCTCTTAAAAAGGTTATAGCAAAGATGCGCAAAGTGCTTGCCGGCGAGGGATATGGAGTGGCTATTGCCGCACCACAAATAGGAGAATCTCTTAGGATATTTGTTGTTGCTGGCAAAGCGTTTGTTACTGACGAAGAAAAGAAGGCTTTTGATAACAACGAACCAGGCCAGCCGGTGCCGCCCGACATGGTGTTTATCAACCCGGAACTTGCGCGCCTCTCTCGGGCAAAAAAAGAGATGTCTGAAGGATGCTTATCGGTGCGGGGCAAATATGGCACGGTCATGCGCCACCTCAAAGCATCAGTAAAAGCGCTTGATGAGCGTGGCAAGCCCACTACGTATCACGGCTCCGGGCTTATCGCACATATATTCCAGCACGAATGCGACCATCTCGACGGCATACTGTATACGGACAAAGCTGTGCTGCTTGAGGAGGATGAGGATATGAAAGGAGCCCGCGAAAAGTTAAACAAAAAGCGCGGTATTTAATATGGAGAATCCCACCTTCGCCTTCTTGGGCACATCTATAGACTCCAAGTACGCCCTTGAGGCGCTTGCCAAGCACGGCCTTGAGCCCGCAGTTGTTATTGATACCAAGGACTTGCCCGACGAGCTGTACAACACGGAGTGGGACTTTATCTTGGTGTGCTCGTACGGCAAGATTCTGCCTAAAAAGCTCTTGGACCTGCCGCGCAAGGGCGTCATCAATATCCACCCCTCGCTTCTACCTAAGTACCGCGGCCCTAGCCCGTACGTCTCCAACATTTTGGCAGACGAACGTACCGTCGGCGTGTCGGTGATGCTCCTAGAGGAGAAGATGGACACCGGCCCCATACTAGCCCAAGCGCGCATAGAGATAGAGGAAGCCGACTGGCCGCCGCAGGGACTGGTGCTCTCGCAGATGTTGTTTACCGAAGGGATCAATTTGCTGGCCGAGGTGCTCCCCGACTACCTAAGCGGCACGCTCACCCCTACCCCGCAAGACGAGGCACAGGCGACGTATACAAAGAAGTTTACCGATGCAGACGCATTGCTCGACCTAACCAACCCGCGGGAGAGCTACCTGAAGATAAAAGCCTTTGATAAGAGCCCGCGCGCGCACTTTATAACCGACAAAGGAAAGCGCGTCGTCGTCACCGATGCCGCTTGGCAGGACGGCCAGCTGGAAATCTTAAAAGTCCTCCCCGAAGGCAAAAAAGAAATGCCCTACGCAGATTATCTTAGGGGTATGCGGTAAAAAGGTTAGATATCCGAGCGCCAGCCGCGCAAATACTCTTTAACGCGCAACGAGGTGCGGCGCATGACGGACTGCTTCTTCTTTTTATTGCGGGAGAGCTCGTTTACAAGGTCGCCGCCGGCCAAGTCTATAGCCTCGTGCATCGTGGAGCCCCAGCGTTCGGCGCGATACACCTCGCCGGCCATAGAAAGGGTGAACTCGGCGCGGTACTTGCCCGAGCGGCCGTCGGGCAAGTGCTGCAGCTCTACATCGGTATGCGCTGTGGTGTCGCCGTTTAGGAATTTGTCGCTGTGCGCAAGCTGCTTCTCTACATATGCCCTCAGCTCGTCGGTTACGGGGACCTCGGTGCCCTTTATGTTGTAGTTCATGATGCTATTTTAACCCGTCCACGTCCACGCCTCCTAGCCCCGGCCCCCAATAGTATGATACAAAAGTAAGACAATGATGAAGAAAAAAACGAAGGCTAAAAAGCCGGGCAAGTACGAGCCCGGCAATTTCAATTTAAAAGTTAAGCGGTCGCTGGCAGGCTTGGGGCTCTTTACCCTATCCGACATCCCCAAGGGCGCGTGCATTATAGAATACCGCGGCAATATATTGACCAAGCAGCAGGAGGAGGACTCCAACAGCCTCTACCTGTTTGACGCCGAGGGCGGCGTAACTATAGACGGCGCACCCAGGTGGAACACCGCGCGCTACATCAACCACTCGTGCCGCCCCAACTCAGAGATAGACATCTACAAGCACCGCGTGTACGTGATGGCCAAGAAGAACATCAAGGCCGGCGAGGAGCTCAACTATGACTACGACAAAGAATACTGGGAGTCCTATATAAAGCCAAAAGGCTGCCGCTGCATCAAGCACGCACCGCAACTGCACAAGAAAGCTTAAACTGGGGTGTCTTCTACGAAGTTGGAACCAGTATACAAGAAAGGGCGGCTACCGGATGATAGCCGCCCTAATCGGAAACGTGATACTTAGCCTGTCAGAACAGGATTTTTGGGACGGATACGCGTTCCGCCATTATTATCGCCGTCTTTTCGCCGACGCGCTTGGTGCTTTGCCAACTCAAGTGCCTGATAGCCGGCGCGCTCGAGTGACGACAGATTCTTGTCGAGTGACTTCGGATCTGTGTGCACGAATAGATCGACTTCTCCATTTGGATAGTGGCAAGTCGAAATGGGCAAATCAAGCGCGCACGCTAGCGCAAATGCATCTTTCCTGTCATAAGACATGGAGCACCTCCCTTGTGATTATATGATAGAAAAAGATTTTTGTATACAGACGCCTCTCGGTCGCGATAAATAAGCCATGAGTTGACTGGGAGACGGAAATTCGAACCCGCTCTACTTAGCGTGCCGGGCCACTACGATGCCGATGAGTGTGCCGATGATGGCCCCGGCCGCAAACTCGGAAAACCAGTGTACCGACACAGAGACCCCGAGCCCTATGTAGAGCGCGTATACACCCAAGAGTACAGAGAGCACCTTGTGCTTGGGATACAGAAAATAGATAAGCGCCGCAACGCCCGCAAAGGCTACGGTAGTGTGCGACGACGGCCAGCCCCAAAATATCCCATTCTCTAAGAAACCAAAGTTAAACTGCCGGCTGATGTCCTGAAGGCCTGTGCTGTGCAAAAGTTCCGGCTGTATGCGCCCGGTAAATGCCTTGTATATGGATGAGACAAGCCAGCCCAGCGCCTCGGCCTGAGCGACCACAACCGCGATGTGCTTTAGCTTGGCGCTCCTCCGCCACTCGCCAAAGTAGTACAAGACTACAGGGACGATGATAGGCAGGAAAAACCCGAGTATCGCCGCGGGGATAGTCAGCTCGAAAAGGTTGTTAAACCGGGTCTGAGTAAAGTAATACCAGTCGAAGCCCGACGCGACGCACAAATACGTTACAATTATCGCCACGGCATGCCACACTAGGTAGCGCGGCGCGAATATGCGTGCAAACCCCTGCGGCAAGCCGGTTATGAAAGCGCGTAGCATTCGCCTATTATACCGTTGTTCTGCTCCGAGGGGAGGCTCGGTCACAAATAAACTTTTGCCGTCGCAAAAGTTTTTCGCGACCCCGGCTCGCGGTTTTGCCATTGCAAAACATCGCTGCGCCTTTCTCGTCCTACCGGAAGCAAAGTAGTTTGCTTCCTCCCGCGGAGCACAGAAAAAAGCGGCTTTCGCCGCTTCCCTCTTTTCTGTGCTCCGCGGGTAGGACTCGAACCTACAACCAACTCCTTACACGTTGTCCC
>CAYHLQ010000033.1:0-422 GCA_964357485.1 uncultured Candidatus Saccharibacteria bacterium
ACCCCTATACCCTCGCGTGCCAGGACATGCTGTACCGCGGCCGCCACCGGCGCTAGTACCTGCGGCTGAGTACTGAGTGCGTCCACGTCTTTGTGGCCGGGTATCTGGGGCAGTAGCACGTCAGCCTGCGGATGAGGAAGCTGGACCAACACGCCGTTGCACATGGCGGCAATATCTTGAAGCTGCCCGCGCACCACCTCCACACCAAGACTCTCGGCAACCTTGGTCTTGCGCGCAATGTATGACTCCACAGCCGGGTTGCCAGGGGCCGCTACAATACCGAGCTTCTTGCCGTGCAGAGTGTCCCCTAGCCCGGCTAGGATCTCATCGGCTATTTTCCTGCCGTCTACAATCATGGGCCAATAGTACCAAAGAAAAGAAAAAACGCGCCGCCCGGAGGCGGCGCGCGCTGCTGTTAGAGC
>CAYHLQ010000033.1:432-6393 GCA_964357485.1 uncultured Candidatus Saccharibacteria bacterium
TTTCCCGGCCTCTAAAAATCTGGCCCAAAACCACAAAAAAAAAAAAAACCCCCCCCCCCCGGGCGGGGCCGCGCGCTGCTGTTAGAGCTATAGATGGTTGCTCTCCAAAAGCTGTCGTATCCCTTGCTCGATAGGAACCTGCGGCTCCCATCCCAACAGTTCTTTCGCTCTTTCAATCGAAGCGAGCGAGTCGTGCGGCTCTAGCCGGGCCGGGATGTTAACCACTTCCCCGCCGATAAGCGAGGCCACTTCGTTGACCGAGACTTGCCGGCCGCCGCCGATATTGACGACGTCGCCCCACCACCCCTCTTGATGTTGTGCAGCTAAGATGATTGCCCGCACAACATCAGAGACGTGAGTGAAGTCGCGCGTCTGCGTACCGTCGCCCGTAATGGTCAGCGGCTCGCCGCGGCGCTTCTGCTCAAGAAACTTGGCGATGACGAGAGCATACGCGCCGTTGGGATCTGCCCCCGGCCCATAGACATTGAAGAACCGCAGGCAGACCGTTTGGAGATTGAACGGCTCACCGCTGAAGTCCCAGCAATATTCCTCACCTTGCAGCTTATGACGAGCATATGGGCTTATTGGATCAGCTTCCATATGCTCCACCAACGGCAACTGGTCAGAGTCGCCGTAGACCGATGATGAACTCGCAAAGACGACGCGTTTAATACCGGCCTTGTACGCTGCATTAAGCACTGCAACCGTCCCGACTACATTTGTCTGGGCTGTCTTTACCGGCTCTTCTATCGAGTATTGCACTCGCGGAAGCGCCGCTAAGTGGAAAACGTACGAGGCGCCTTGGCACAGTTTAAGCAGCCGGTCAGCATTAACCGGGTCCGAGATGTCGAGATAGTTGTAGTCAACCTTCTCTACCCGTGGCCGCAGATCTCCCCCAGCCAGGTTGTCGGCAACAGACACGTCGTAGCCTTCCTCTACAAGCTTGAGCACTAGGTTGTGGCCGATAAAGCCGCACCCGCCGGTAACAAGCACTTTTTCTCTCGCCATTGGTAATCCTTTCTATGTTCAGCTAGTAAGCAAATTAACACAAATTTTTCTTAATAGCAAGAGCCTGGACATCCAGCCTATATAACTCCCCCACATACGGTAAGTTCCCTATTGTTAGGCGTTGCCTTTGAGGAGCAGGCGGCGGATGGTCTTTATCGCTATCACAACGTCTAGGAGAAGCGAGCGATGCTTGAGGTAGTACAGGTCGTACGAGAGCTTGTCGCGCGTATCCTCGACAGCCGCTCGGTGATGCGGGTCGGCATGGTGGTAGAGCTGGGCCCAGCCCGAGATGCCAGGCTTTATAAGGTGGCGCACGCCGTAGTACGGGATCTCTTGCTCATACAACTTGACGAGTGCCGGCAGCTCGGGCCGCGGACCTATCAAGGAAAGGTCGCCGCGCAGCAGGTTCCACAACTGAGGCAGTTCATCCAACCGGCTCGCGCGGATAAAACGGCCCACGCGCGTAACAGATAACTTAGAGGCGCCTCCGCCCCCGTATTTACCATGATCGTTACCGGTCATACTCCGGAATTTATAGAAATTGAATATGCGGCCCGCCTCCCCTACGCGCGGCATCGAGATAATAGCCTCGCCACCATCTTCAAACTTTATAGCAAAGATGATAAACGGGTAGAAGATAAAAGAAAGCGCGAGCGCGGGGACCGCGACGCCAATATCCAAGAGGCGCTTGAGTGCGTCGTAATACGTCTGCGAGTAGCGGCTTAGGTTGCGTGCTAGCCAACGCTCATTGAGCGTAGAGAGCGGGATGCGGCCGAACAGCTCCTCGTACACCGGCAGTGCATCCACGAAACGTACCCCCCTGCTGATGAGGTTATAGATATGCGGAAAGGCATCGCTAACGCGCGGGTCGGCAAAATCAGCTACTACAACCCGCGCCCGGGCACCCTCTATGCCCGCCATGATGGCGCCCGATAGCCCTGGCGTGTCGGCCGGCACAACCTTGGCGATGCGCACAGGCGCGCGATGGGCGATGTTCATGGCGCGTGCCAAAGCATCAATCTCCTGCCCAGATCCTACCAAGACGGCATCTTCCGGCTTCTGCAACCCAAGGAGCGGAAAGAGTACAGCACGCCAGTACAGCACCAGGAGGAACGAGACTATGAGGTAGATGACCAGAAGCGTCTTAGGTGCGATGCCGAATATAGGTGCAAAAAAGAAGAACAACGCCGCAATAACCATATTGACACTCTGCGCCACCAGGAGCGTTGCCGAGAGAGCGCGTCTTGCAAGTATGATGGAACGCGGCTCATAGAGCCCGGCGATAAAATACACCAGCACCCATGCGATAAACAACAGGGAGAACGGGTAGAGGTGCGCCAAGAAAGCCTCACGCGATACCGCCTCGAAGGCGCGCGCGTACAGCGATATATAGAGCGCCAAGCAGAAAAAAATGAGGTCGCCCAGGAACAAAGCCAGCGTCCTGAGGCGGAATATGGAAATCATACTGTGGTAACATAGTACAACAAAAGTCAGAAGCATCAAGTTACATGCGTAAGAAAGTTTTATACGTAATAACAAAAGCAAATTGGGGCGGGGCCCAGCGCTACGTCTTTGACCTGGCTACTCACCTACCGGGAGAGTTTGAGGTGTCGGTGGCCTACGGCCAGCCGGGGCTTTTGGGCCAAAAGCTGCAGGAGGCCGGTGTAGCCGTGCACCCCATACTGTCTCTGCAACGCGACGTCTCGGCACTGTCCGACATCAAGAGCTTTTTCGAGCTGTACCGGCTCGTACTTAAAATAAATCCGGATATCGTCCACCTAAACTCCAGCAAGGCTGGCGGCATAGGAGCCCTAGCAGCCTGGCTCGCCGGTGCCCGGAAGATTGTCTTTACCGCGCACGGATGGCCGTTTTTGGAGGCCCGCGGCACGTTTGGCAAAACGCTCATATGGTTTGCGTCGTGGGTGACGGCGCTTTTGTCCGACACAGTTATCTGCATATCCGACTTTGATGCGAACATTGCGCGCCGCATGCCTTTTATTAAGAACAGAGTAGCGCGCGTCTATAACGGTATTGGCCCTATGGAGTTCGAGAGCGGCGAGGTTATCCGCAATGCCTTCCCTGCCGGGGCACAGATTGTGGGCACCATCGGTGAGCTCAACCGCAACAAAAACCACATAGCGCTTATAGAAGAGACAAAAAATAAACCTCGGTACGTGGCCATTGTCGGCGAAGGCGAACTGCGCCAATTTTTGGAAGGAAAGATTAAAGAGTACCGACTGGAAGATCGCGTAAAGCTCTTTGGATTTATGCCGGCCTCCGAGGTATTAAAGGGCTTTGATATATTCGCGCTCCCGTCTCTTAAAGAGGGCCTGCCCTATGTACTCCTGGAGGCTAAGCAAGCTAGACTCCCCATAGAGGCCAGCCATGTGGGCGGCATCCCCGAGATTTTAGATGCACAGGATATGAGTGAATTCACACTTGAGAAAATGGTGGATAAAACGGTAGAGGTTTATAAAACTACGAAGGAAATCTGATTCCCCTCATTCTACTGGTATTTACCGGTCGTAGCCGCCGGAGAACTCGCGGTCGAGCATGTCGCGGTGCGTGGCACGGCTGTAGCGGTTCATCCCCGCGAGCATGCCGAGTGCGAGGAATTCCACAATAAGATGCGACCCCCCATAGCTCATAAAAGGTATTGTGGTTCCAGTTACCGGCAGGAGCCCCAGGTTAATGCCCACATGCAGGCAAAAATGTGCAAAGAAGTAACATAGTATACCGAGCGCAAACAAGGTCTCGAAGTTGCTTGCCCCCCTGCCCGCCGAGTGCAGTATGCGCCAGAATATGACACCAAAGAGGGTAAAGACGATACCGATACCGACAAAACCCCACTCCTCGGCGAACGCCGCAAAGATAAAGTCGGTTTGATATTCCGGCAGGAAGCGTAACTTGCTCTGCGTGCCGTAGCCTATCCCTTTGCCAAATATCTCGCCCGAGCCTACCGCCACAGTGGACTGGTAGGCGTTGTAACCCGCACCGTGGATATCGGCCAGCGGGTGGATAAAGGTGAGGATACGCGTCTTTTGGTATGGCTCCAGGCCGCCAAACCACAATGCCCCGAAAGCGACAAGCCCCACACCAAACACCAGCAAGAGATGCTTGCGCGAGATGCCTGAGACAAGCACCATGCCAAACCAGATTAAGCCGACTATAATAGCGCCGCCCAGGTCAGGCTGCAGCGCAACCAAGACGAACACTATCGCCGCGTAGATGCCGGAGACGAGTATGTGGCGGATATTTTTGATCTCTATGTGCCGGCGCGAGAAGTATTTAGCTAGAGCTATAATGAGCGCCAACTTGGCCAACTCAATTGGCTGGATGCCTAAGCTACCAAAGGACAACCAGCTCTTGGCGCCCTTGACCGCGGTACCAAGCACCAACAGGAGCACCAACGGCACGATGAGTGCGACATACGCCCACGCGGCGAAGGACCCGCGGCGCAGGAAACGCCAGTCCACCCACGAGGCACCGAAGTACACTGCAACACTTATGACTATCCAGATTGCCTGCCGTATAAAAAATTGGTCTCCTGCCACGAAGGAATTCATCGTGAGGAGCCCCAAGAGCGCCAGCAACACGGCGGCACCAAAGGCAAGCCAGTCTATCGCGTACTGTTTGGCCTTGGCGAGGGTCGGCATCATGAGTGCCATTGTACCCGAAGTGCGACTAGAGAGGGAGCAGGGTCATCTCGGCGCGCACTATTCCCGAAGCCGGAGCGCCCCAGGTAAACACGACAGGGATAGACGAGCGCGCAGGCACCGTCGCGGTACTCTTGCTTGCGGCACGCGCCACACCCTCTGCATCAAACAGCACAGCGGCAACTGTAGCGCGCACATCCACAAAAGAGTCGTTGGAGACAGAGGCCTCGAGCCTCGAGCCATCGGCAGCGAGCTTCTGGCCCGACACGGCGAGCCGCGGCAAAGCCTCTGCCTTGACCCACATCGGCTCTGATGAGAACGAGAACAGCGCGCGCGACACATTGCGATATCCGACATTGATACCCGCCTCGATAATGGGGACTGTGGGCACGGGCGGCAAGTCTGTCACACCAGCGCGGTCTACAACAAGTTTGTTCTCCTCATCAAAGAGCTGGAAGGTGTAGGTCACACGGCGCGCACCCGCCCCCACGTTATTGTTTTGTATGTAGGCAGCCGCGGTATAGGTCTGCGGAGCAGACTCAAACGCACGCGCCCACGAGACCACCGGCGCGCGCACCTCGCTCTTACACAAGATGCTGCACGGGCCGCCGCAGTCCACGCCATGCTCTCCACCGTTCTGCTTGCTGTCGGTGCACAGCGCGGGCGCACTCAGGAGCGTTTGATAAACAACAATAAGCATCATAAAACCGATAACCCCGGCCACACTGGTGTATAACGCTTTACGCCTCCCGCTCCAAGTCAGTGCCATATAGCGTAATTGTAACGCAAAAATCCGCCTATATTAGGCGGGGTCGCGCAAATTTCTCACAAGAAATTATGCGTGACTGACTCCGGTGCTGATTAAATCCTTAGTTCTGGCGGCTAGCTACTCTCGCCTGGTTGTACCCAGACTACCATCGCCGCTACCGAGCTTAACTTCCGTGTTCGGAATGAGAACGGGTGTGACCCCGGCGCCAAGCCACCAAAACAAAACATTCAATCAACTTTCAGGTAAATATCAAACTAACAACAGATTATTGCGATGCTCAAACCTCCGACACTACTTGAGAGGAATCTTGATCTATTAGTACTTCTCGCCTCAACGCATTGCTGCGCTTACAGCTAAAGCCTATCAACGTCATCATCTCTGACGGATCGTAATGATTACTCATCTTAGAGCCGGCTTCGCGCTTAGATGCTTTCAGCGCTTATCCCTTCCGAACATAGCTACCCAGCGGTGCTCCTGGCGGAACAGCTGGCAGACCAGAGGTTCGTTCATCCCGGTCCTCTCGTACTA
>CAYHLQ010000034.1:0-6296 GCA_964357485.1 uncultured Candidatus Saccharibacteria bacterium
CGCAGGCGCCCACGCCCGCCCCTGCCTGCGCCTCCGCGGCTAGAGCCGCCACGCCCACGCCCGCCGCCAAGAGGGCTGCGCGCTGCTTGCGGGCTGCGCCCGGGGCGATTGCCGCCTTGTGAGGGTCCCGGCTGTGCTTGTCTTGGGGTGCCCTGTTGTTTTCTTTCTTCCATATTTTTTTAATTAAGTTCCAAACTTCAAATCACAAATCTCAAACAAGTTCCAAAATTTTTAATTTAGAAATTGTAATTTGTTTGCAATTTGGAGCTTGTTATTTGTAATTTTCTGCAAGGTCCTACTTTGCGAAGATGGGCCAGACATAATCCACCTCACGGTGCCACTGCGTCACGCTCAAAAAACGGTCGCTTGGCGCTTCGACCAACCCTAGGTCAAGCCCCTGAATGTCTTTAGGGATACTATACACGAAATCGGGCGCGTAGAGAAATACCGCAGGAATGTCTGCTTCAAGCTCGTCGCTGAATTGCCGATACAGCGACATACGCTCCTCTTCCTCGCTAGTCTGGCGCAGCTCCTCGAGAGCCTGGTCAGCATCGGCGTTCGCGTAGCCTGCGATGTTGAGGCCCGGGTCGTTGCGCTGGCTGCTGTGCCAGAACGCGAACAAGTCGAGCTCGCGGCCGATAACCTCGCCAAATAGCAGTGCGTCAAATTTGCGTGGTCGGATAACATTCTGCGAGAGGTCGCCTGCCTCGAACACTTTTATGTTTACTTGTACGCCAAGCTGGCCCCATACGTCGTGCAGATAAGCAGCAGCGGCGCGCAGTTCGGGCACGTTGGCAGTCGCCAAGTCAAAAGAGAGTGTCTGTACAACAGCTGAGGATCCCTTGCCGGTAGTCTTCTGTAGTACACCCGTCTCGCTCATCTTCCAGTCGTCGCGCTCCAGTATTGCCCGTGCAGCCTCAAGTCCGGGCGTTGTGCTGTCGCCGGCCTCGCTTTCTAGTACGGAAGGCGGCACTGGACCCGACAGTACGGTGCCGTAGCCGCCCAGCACCGTCTGTATAAGGTCTTTGCGGTCAATGGCGGCACTAAGGGCCGAGCGCACGGACTTTTGGCGCAGGAGTTCGGACTGGTTCTGGTTGAAGAAGACCGCAAACACGCGATTGAGCGGGGCGGTAACAATATTGATGTCCTCGAGGTCGGCGAGCTTCTCCGGCGATATGCCACTGGCAGCTCCTACCTCGCCGTCTTTGAGCGCCTGTATCAAACCGTCCTCGCTCTGGTAAAAGCGCAGGGTAAGCGAGAGGTATGGCCGGCCCAGTGCGTAGTCTTTAAACGGTACGAGCTCGTAGGAGGAGGGGATACCCGAGGCGGTGCGGCTTATGGTGCCTATTTTGTAGGGGCCAGAGCCGACAGGCGAGGCATTAAGCTCGCTGAACGGAAATTCCTCGGCCGATACGGTATCCCAAAGTGCATGAGGCAGGATGCCGAGCGTGAGGTTTTTAACAAAGGGTGCATAGGCCGACTTGAGCGTAAAGCGCACTGTCCGGGCGTCTGGGGCCTCGGCCAGGACGCCGTCCCAGTTGGCGCGCAGGGGCGACTTGAGCGCTGGATCTTGGATCTTTCCTACTGTAAAGACGACATCGTCCGACGTAACCGGCTTACCATTGTGGAACGTCAGCCCCTCGCGCAAGGTAAAGGTGTAAATGCGGCCGTCCTCCGAGACCGAGTACTCTTGTGCGAGGTCCGGCACGTAGCTGCCATCAGGTGTTGCGCGCAAGAGGCCCGAGTATGCGAGTGCAGTCAGGTCGCGATCTGCATCCGAGAGCGCCAGTACCGGGTTTATAAAGCGAGGGGAGCCCAGAAGGCCCTCGGTAAGCGCGCCGCCATGCGCCGGAGCGGCGACCAGCAGCGAGGCGTTGAGTATGTATAAAAGGGTAATAGAGGAGACTGCGCATAGTCCTGCAAAGAAGAGGAAAAGCGCCCGGCCAGAGGCGGTAAACGAATCGAGAGTATGCTGCGCTTTTTTTAGAAGCGACAGGCGGGGCCGTAGAAAGTTCACGGTATTAGAGTACGAGGATGAGGAGCGCTGTTGCGGCAAACAAGACCGCTATACTGATGCTCGCCCAGAAGAGGAACAGCTCCGAACCGCGGCGCGTATGGTACGCAGCAGAGAAGTTGTCGCCGCCGAAGGCGCCTCCAAGTGAGGCACCGGTCTGCTGCAAAAGGATGCTGCTCACAAGCAACACACTAAGCACCAGCTGGATGTAGGGGAGAATCCCCGCGAGAGTCATTGGTAAGCATAATACCACAGCGGAAAAGTGCCGCAATAGGCTACCTTTGGTACTGCGTGAAGCTAAACTTCACGCAGTGGGTCATATGGGCGTGGCAAAAAAGCCGCCAACCCCGGGCATGGGGTGGCGGCTAAACGCTTTTGGAGGTCATTAATGAAACTTGTGCAGGCTTCTTGTCTTTGATGATACCACAGATGTGGCGAACCACTTGCAAAGTGGGGCTTTTGAACTACGATATGAGCACTATGGTCAAACCTAAAAAAGCTAAAAAGACAAAGAAACCAGTAGTAAAGAAGGCCCAGGCAGCGGTAAGAAAGACAGCCCAAGTGGAAGTTAAAAAGAATAGTCTAGGTACGCCCTACGGCGACCGCGTACTAGTTAAGCCCCAGGCTGTCGAGCAGACGACATCGTTTGGCATCATTATCCCAGACCAGGCCAAAGAAAAACCCGAGCAGGGCACGGTTGTAGCGGTGGGCGTCGGCCGTCGCGGCGACGACAACGAGCTTATCCCCGTGGGCGTCAAAGTTGGCGACACAATACTGTTTAACAAGTACGGATACGAAGAGGTAAAGATAAACGGCGCTGAATATTACCTGGTTAAGGAAGAGAGCATCACTTACATCTTTTAATTATCTGAAAGGGCGCCGCGTCCAAAGGACGTTACGCGGCGTGATTTCGACAAAATCAATGGCAAAACAAATCCTCTTTAACGAAAAGGCTCGCCGCGCGCTTAAGTCCGGTATAGACAAGGCGTCTAATGCGGTCAAAGTCACTCTGGGGCCCCGCGGCCGCAATGTGGCGCTCGACAAGGCCTATGGCGGCCCGACTATCACCAACGACGGCGTTTCAATTGCCAAGGAGATCGAGCTCGCTGACCGCTTTGAGAACATGGGCGCGCAGATTGTTAAGGAGGTCGCGACCAAGACCAACGACATCGCGGGTGACGGCACCACGACATCGGTCGTGCTTTTGCAGGCGCTTGTCGAGGAGGGGATGAAGCACACCGAGGCGGGTCTTTCGGCTATGGGTGTGCGCGCGGGCATCGAGCGTGCGGCAGCCGAGGCTGTTGCGGCGCTGCGCTCGCTTGCCAAGAAGATCCAGACCGACGAGGAGATACGGCAGGTCGCTACTATTTCTGCGGAGTCTCCCGATCTTGGCACTATTATTGCCGATACCATTAAAGAGGTGGGCAAAGACGGCGTGGTAACTGTCGAGGAGTCGCAGTCTCTGGGTATAGAGAAGGAGATTGTAGAAGGGCTGGAGTTTGACCGCGGCTACGTTAGCGCCCACATGGTCACTGACCCCTCGCGCATGGAGGCCGTTATGCGCGACCCTTTAATACTCATTACCGACAAGAAAATATCGTCGGTTGAGGAAATTCTGCCAATACTTGAGAAAGTCGCTCAGACCGGTAAGAAAGAGCTTGTGGTTATTGCCGAGGATGTAGATGGCCAGGCGCTGACCACGCTGGTGGTTAACCGCCTGCGTGGCACGTTTAATGTGCTGGCGGTTAAGGCGCCCGGCTACGGCGACCGCAAGGGCGATATGCTCGAGGATATCGCGACCATGACAGGCGGCCAGGTCATAAGCGAGAAGACTGGCCTGAAGTTCGAGGATGCAACGCTCGAGATGATGGGTCGCGCGCAGAAGGTTATTGCCACCAAGGACAAGACGGTGGTGGTGGGTGGCAAAGGATTAAAAAAAGATATCGAGGCCCGTGTCGGACAGATCCGCGGGATTATCAAGGAGACTAAGGCCAAGTTTGATAAAGAGAAGCTGGAGGAACGCTTGGCAAAACTAACCGGCGGCGTGGCCGTTATACGCGTGGGTGCGGCGACCGAGACCGAGATGAAGTATCTCAAACTCAAGATTGAGGATGCGGTCAACGCGACCAAAGCTGCCATTGAGGAAGGTATTGTGCCGGGCGGCGGTAGTAGCCTTATCAAGGCAGCGCAGAAGGTTGCCGAGAGCTTTGCCAAGAGTCGCGAGAAAATGGACATGGCCGCGCGCGTGGGCTACGAGGTGGTGCTTAAGGCCTTGGAGATGCCACTGCGCCAGATTGCGTTTAATGCCGGAGTAGATGCGGGTGTTGTCGTGGACAGGGTTAAAAACGGCCGCGGTAACACAGGCTACGACGCGCTTAACGACATGGTGGTAGAGGATATGCTGGCCGCGGGCATTATTGACCCGCTAAAGGTCGCGCGCACCGGGCTGGAGCGCGCCGCATCTGCCGCCGCTATACTGCTTACCACCGAGGCGGCCATAGCCGACGAGCCTAAAGAGGAAAAAGCTCCGCAGGGTGCAGGGATGATGGGCGGCGAAGACTATTAAGAATCGCTAGATTTCGAATTTCGTATCAATACATTATCTTTTGCTATAGCAAAAGATAATGTATGCGCAAAGTAAAGTGCGGTCTCTAAGTACCCCTTGCAATCTGGGTAGACCTGTTACAATTACAGTATGAGTACCATAGGCTACATAATCCTCGGGGTCGCAGCATTATTCGTAGTCTGGGCTATTGCTGCATATAACCGCTTTGTGCGGCTGGTGCAGCGCGCCAAAGAGGCATGGGCTGACATAGACGTGCAGCTCAAGCGTCGGTACGACCTTATCCCCAACCTGGTCGAGACCGTTAAGGGCTACGCCTCCCACGAGGCCGGTACGCTCGAGAAGGTAACCGCAGCGCGCGTCGCCGCCATGGATGCCGGCTCTGTCGAGGACAAGGCCAAGGCCGAGAATATGCTCTCAGACACGCTCAAGTCGCTGTTTGCTGTGTCTGAGGCGTACCCGGACCTCAAGGCCAACACCAACTTCCTGGAACTCCAGCGCGAGCTGAGTGACACCGAGAACAAGATCCAGGCATCGCGCCGCTTCTACAACACTAACGTGCGCGACCTCAATACTTCTATAGAGTCGTTCCCTGGCAATGTTATTGCCAGTATGTTCCGCTTCGAGCCGCGCGAGTTCTTCGAGTTGAGCGAGGCCGATGCCGCGGCCAAGGAGCCCGTTAAAGTTAGTTTTTAGCCACTACCAACAGGGTATAGTGGGCTCAACTAATGGCTAAATACTAGCGGCTATTGGCCAGATATTATGGCGACACTCTACACGCATCAAGACTCAAATATCGCCAAGACATGGATACTCATGTCGGTGTTCTTTGCCGTGGTTGTGGCCATAGGCTGGGGCGTGTCGTACTACTTTGATAATCCGGGGATACTCTTGTTTGCGGTCATATTCTCTGTTGCGACAAATATCTTCGCCTACTGGAACTCCGACAAGGTGGTTATCGCTATGTCGGGCGCCAAGCCTGCGACTGAGGCAGAGTATCGCGAGCTCAATAATATTGTAGAGAATCTGGCTATAACCGCCGGCCTGCCTAAGCCAAAGGTGTATGTGATACAGGACCCGGCACCCAACGCGTTTGCTACTGGACGCAATAAGGAGCATGCCGCTGTGGCGGTTACCACGGGTCTCTTGGCTATGATGGACCGCGCCGAGCTTGAGGGGGTTTTGGCGCACGAACTAAGCCATATAGGCAACCGCGACATGCTCGTATCTACCGTAGCGGTGGTGCTGGTGGGGTTTGTCACCCTGGTGTCGGACTTTTTTCTGCGCTCGACGCTCTTGGGCGGAGGAGACGACAATAGGAACAAAAACCCGATACTCATGATCGTTGCCGTGGCGTTTATCGTGCTTAGCCCGATAGTAGCGACGCTCATACAGCTGGCCATATCGCGCAAGCGCGAGTTTTTGGCCGATGCCTCGGGTGCGCTCCTGACCCGCTACCCGGAGGGCCTGGCGAGCGCCCTGCAAAAGATCGGCAGCTACTCACAGCCCATGCAGCGCGCCAACAACGCGACCGCGCACCTCTATATATCCAACCCGTTTGGGCCTAAGGCCGCCATGAGTGGCCTGGCCCGATTGTTTATGACACATCCGCCCGTAGAGGCACGGATCAAGGCACTTTTGCATCACTAACGCGCCGCTTTTTGCTTTTTATGCTATATTCTTGGGGCATTGGAGGCGTCGCATAGCGGTCTAGTGCAC
>CAYHLQ010000035.1:0-6213 GCA_964357485.1 uncultured Candidatus Saccharibacteria bacterium
TGCCTAACACCGCAGCACATGCTTACTGACCGTCGTGATACACATCGCGGCGGCTTGAGACCCCACAACTTCTGGTTCCCGGCCCCGCAAGCGTTGGAGCATCGGCAAGAGATCAATCGCTTTGCCCGCAAAGGACATCCCTTCTGCTGGTTAGCGAGCGACTCGGCAATGCATCTGAAGAAGGACAAAGAGTCGGTATGCTGCTCGGGCGGGGTTATAACCGCTCATGCAGGTATCGAACTCTATGCCGAAGCCTTTGAGAAGATCGGCGCACTCGACAAACTGGAAGCCTTCGCATCCATCAACGGCCCCCGCTTCTATGGGATCAAGCCTGCCACAAGCACTATCGAGCTCGTAAAGCAGCCATGGAAAGTGCGGAACTTCTTCTATGTCGAGGAAGATGACAACATTGAGCCGGTACATCCCTTCCGTCTCGGCGAGACAATCCAGTGGAAACTTGTCAGCTAACAAGCTCGACCGACGCAATAACGACCCCCGGCTTAAGAGCCGGGGTTTTCTTTTGCGTGCTATACTTTGTTTTTAGAATACTAGTGTTCTGTAACTCATACGGGGGAGTGTGTTTTGAAGAAAGCAAAATCTAGGAAGAAAGTCTCCAAGAAAAAGAAGCGCTTCTCAAGCGGCAACGGCAACAACGACACTCGTTGGGGCAAAATATCCAAAAAAGAGGCTGTGCATTGCCACCGCTAAAGAATAACCCCGGCTCTTAAGCCGGGTTCTCTTTTTGTACAGCTTGATATATAGTGCATTTAGTAGCAATGTTCTTGGAGAGAGTATAATGAGTTTAGGCGGAAAAATCGTCGGCTTCCTCGACTTGGTCGCAGAAACGATGTTGTATCCCTTTTTGGGGCCTGCGACTTGGCGCAACTACCCCAGCAGTCCCCACGCGCGTGAACTGCTAAGGAAGTCTCGCGACTCTATAGATAAGGTGTTAGGCAACTAAGCGGCAGTGCCGCTTACAAAAACGCCCGGCTTTACGCCGGGTGTTTTCTTTTTATATCTAGGCGAGCGGCTGGTGCTCGATGTCCTTCTTTTTCTTGGGGGTAATGCCCCCGGCTATGAGGAGCTTCTCGAATTCCTCGCGCTCTATGGTCTCCTTCTCAGTCAGCTCGCGGGCAATAGTGTCCAAAAGAGGGCGGTGCGTGGTGATGATGTGGAGCGCCTTTGCGTATGCCTCGTCAATTATCTTTTTAACCTCGGCGTCTATCTCGCCCGATATCTTCTCCGAGTACTCCTTTCCATCTACCCCGCCGCCAAACAGCGCGCGGCCGCCGTCCCCTTCCAGAGCCACCGTACCCATCTTGTCGGACATGCCGTAGCGAGTGACCATCGCGCGCGCCAGGTTGGTCAGCACCTGCAGGTCGTTGGAGGGCCCGGTCGTTATGTCGTCAAACACCTCTTTTTCTGCAATATAGCCGCCCAAACTCATGGCGATATCGTCCAAGAATTCCTTCTTGCTCTGCATCTTCTTATCCTCAAACGGGAGCTTGAGCGTATAGCCGGCTGCGCGTCCGCGCGAGATTATCGAAATTTTATGAACCGGGTCGGCATACGGCAGGACAGACGCCACCAGCGCGTGGCCGGCCTCGTGGTACGCGGTGATCTCCTTCTCTTTCTTGTTGAGCACATGCGACTTGCGCTCGGGGCCGAGCATGACCTTCTCGATACTGCGGATGAGGTCGTACTGGGCAACCGTCTTGCGTGCCTCGCGCGCAGCGAGTATCGCACCCTCGTTCATCAGGCTAAAGAGGTCCGCGCCCGAGAAGCCCGGCGTGCGCTCGGCAATAACCTCCAGGTTGATGTCCTCGGCCAAGGGCTTTTTGCGGGCGTGCACGCCCAGTATCGCTAGGCGGTCCTGGCGGTCGGGTAGGTCTATAGTGACGCGTCTATCAAAGCGGCCGGGGCGCAGGAGCGCCGGGTCCAGGACGTCGGGGCGGTTGGTGGCAGCCATAACGATAACCTTCTCGTTAGGCTCAAAGCCGTCCATCTCGACCAGTATTTGGTTGAGTGTCTGCTCGCGCTCGTCGTTGCCGCCGCCGACACCCGTACCGCGCACACGGCCCACGGCATCAATCTCGTCTACGAAAATTATTGCGGGCGCCGCCTTCTTTGCGGTCAAGAAGAGGTCGCGTACGCGCGAGGCGCCAACGCCCACGAACATCTCAACAAACTCCGAACCCGATATAGACATAAACGGCACGCCCGCCTCCCCCGCGACAGCACGGGCAAGCAAGGTCTTGCCCGTGCCGGGCGCACCCATAAGCAGGATGCCTTTGGGGATGCGCGCGCCGATATCGAGGAACTTCTTGGGGTTCTTTAAAAAGTCTACGATTTCCAAAAGTTCCTCCTTAGCCTCCTTTGCACCGGCAACATCCTTAAACGTAATGCGAGTCTCGCTGTCGTTAGGGTCCTGGATGCGGGGCTTTGATTGGCCGAATGAGAATGCTTGCATGCCTGCGCCTTTAACCTGGCGCGAAAGGTACCAGACAAAGAATGCGATAAGCAAAAGCGGAGCAAGGAAGGGTGCGAGTGCTACCAACCAGAACTGGAACGAGCCTTGGCGCTCTATATTAATAACAACCTTGTCCAGAGACTCGCGAGATACGCCGTAGTTGGTCAAAGTGTCGGTCAATGCCGCATCGGGCTCTTTCTTGGATTCCTTTTCTACCCCCTCGGCACCCTCCGCGGCGGGTAAATAGGTTATGGCAAGGTCGTCGCCGTCTACCTTAACTTCTTTAACGAGGCCCTTGTTTATATCCTGGGCAAGCTGCGATATGGCAATCTGCTCGGGCTTCTCGGCGCTAGCACCTGCAAAGTAGCTGTAGGCGCCAGCCAACATAAGCAGGAGTAGGACAGACATCCCGAGGTTAATCCAAAAAGAGTCTCCCCCGTTTAAGTTCTTGGGGAGCTGAGGCACGTTACTAGGGCGCTTGGGCTGCTTCTTGGGAGTCTCGGCCATGAGAAATCCATAGTACCATTTTTGCACTATTTTTCAATATAAATTGCCGCCGAGGGTCACTCGGCGGCAAGGTTGCTTGATGCACCTCCTTTGTGCGTTATTGCTTAGTTAGGGAGCACGTACGCATATACGCGATTACGCGAAACGGGAGCCTCCAGTACTCTCCGCTTTTTCGAGCCGCCGCCCCAGGTGTTGCCCGATATGATTATCGGGTTGCCGTTCTGGTTAATGCCGCTCACGATCCCGGTGTGACCGCCACCTCGACGACCCATCACGGCTATCGAACCTATGACAGGTTCTTGCACGCGCGGACCGTACTTAAGATAGCCCAATGCAAGGTCGCCCCCGCCCCGTCGGCCTGTTTGCCGCAGGACCATGTCCACAAAGGCGCCGCACCATAAGCTTGAGCGTCCGGTTGGGTTGGTGCCGATATACTGGCGAGCCTGGCTCACCAGGTCGGATGCCTGTGCCCTTGCGGGCAAGGCGACAGGTGATAGTAAAGAACAAGCGACGGCTACAATAGATACGCTTTTACGCAAAATGATCACTCGTAGTCTCCGTGGTTAGTTGCAGGAGTAGCAAAAGCACCCAGCAGTACCCACCATACCCTCTCGACTCTTAAAGATCAATTAAGAGGACTCCCCTAGCAATAGTTATGTATAGTAGTGGAGTGAGCTTAATCGAGCATAAAAAGGCGCGCCTTAACTACGAGATACTCGAGGAGTTCGAGGCGGGCTTGGAGTTGCTGGGGGCCGAGGTTAAGTCCCTGCGCGCTGGCCAGGGCAAGCTCGAGGGCAGCCACATTATAGTGCGCGGCGGCGAGGCCTATGTGGTCGGGATGCACATCCCTCCCTACCAGCCGCTTAACACTGCAAAGGACTACGACCCGGACCGCTCGCGCCGTCTGCTCTTAAACAAGAAGGAGCTAATACAGTTGAGCGAGTACGAATCCCAGAAGGGCTTGACAATAGTACCACTTAGGGTGTATAATAAGGGTAAGAATCTCAAGCTAGCGGTAGCGGCCGCGAAAGGGCGGAAAGCATATGACAAGCGGGCCGTCTTAAAAGAGCGAGACACCAAGCGCGAGATCGAACGCACTTTGAAAAATAAATAGTAGTCCGTTGTTCGCTGGCATTCGCAGGGAGCACTCCCCTTTTTATTTGGAGTGCTGCCTGGGGATGCCAGGCTTCGACAATGAGACCGTTTGCGCGATGCGCGAAGTAGCAGTGGGAATCTGCTTAAAAATATCCCAAAACATAACTGCAAAATCAGTTACATCGCCGTACTTTTCGGCGAACCAGTTCTCCTTCGCTTACGCCAAGGCATAACTGGCATCCTCCACTCCTAGTCTGACGGAGTGGTCCGGGTGTTATAAAACAGACTATAACTTTTGGACATAATTCGCCCAAAGGTCGAGACAAAGAATTTGCAGATATAAAGTATTTGGTTTGTTTTAAAGCTTTATATCTAAAGAAACCTAAAGCAGACTACACTTCGTAGAAGCCCGCTGCAGCGCCTTATTGCACGGGGGTTCAATTCCCCCCGTCTCCACACGTTAAAACATTTGCGCCCTTATGGGCGTTTTTGTTTTTTAGCGAACACCTTTACATACTCGTGGTACTGACCGTAGTCGGCCACCAGCTCCTCCCCTTTCTTAATACGACGAGCGGTTACGAACACCTCGCCGTTGTCGCGTGTGACCATATTGGGCTTGGCGGAGTGGTTTAGAAAGTACGACTTGTCTATCGCATCCATTCCGTAGTCCGGCACAAAGTACACGCCGTCCTGCAGGGCGCAGAAGTCACGCACCAGCTGCTTGGTCTCTTTGGGCGCGTCGCTCGCCTCCAATTCTTTTTCCGGCAACTCCAGCACATCGCCAAACGGGTCGCAGCGCTTGAAGGGGTCAACGCCCTTGGGTATGGGGCGTATAGCCACTACCCCTACCCCATGTTCTGTCACTGCAAGCCGGCACCACACATCGCTCAGAGATTGTAAAAACTGCTTTTTGTTCATGCAGGACAGTATCGCACAAACCCAAAAACTTGTTTATAGCGTATACTTACCTTCAGACCACTAGCACGGAGAGTTACCATGTCTCACAAATGGCTCGCATTTTACGGACTACTCATCATTACTGTCTCCTTCCTTCACGTCGTATACAGGGGCCGAGCGTACCGCACCACACAAAACAGCATCAATCTCATGCATCATCGCGATGCTACCACCATGGCGCTGTTTTATATCCCGCTCGGCATAGTGCTAATCGAGATGTCTGTACAGCTGCGTCCGCCAGAGTCGGTCGCCTCTGCACTGCTATGGGTACATTTACCCCTTGCTGTCGCATTCCTTGTTCTACTACTTGTGTTGCGATTCTGGCTTACAGGCTTGCACAGTAGACACCACGGCCGCTTGGGCCGTCTGTGCGCAGCACTCTTTGCCGGCACGCTCGGCACTGGCAGTGTATTGATATGGCAGATGTAGAATCCCCCGGACGCGCACGCGCGTCCGGGGTACTTTTATGGGCAAATCCTCAGTAGCATACAAGGTCGTGCCTGAGTGGCGCATGAAGCGGGAGGGTGTATAGTGATGGAGACAAAGCCAAACCATGGGAGGAAGGCATGTCACGGAGGCACTTTTACCACGGAGAGTCTAAACCGCGCGAAACATCGCCGGAGGTACGGCTCCTCGGCCTGAAGATCATATTCGCGCTACTAGCCATCCCTTTCATCATCGGACTCTTTAAAACAGCTATTTAGGGCGTTTAGGGAGACCAAAGCCCCGCTACGGCGGGGCTTTTATTTTGCCCACTCATGTGGTACAATAGCTATACAAACACTACTTTGGACAATACTCGCGTTAATCATCAGATCCGTGCAAAAGAGGTCCGCGTTGTCGGCGCCGAGGGCGAAAACCTGGGTGTTTTGGCCCTTTCAGAGGCTATCCAGAGGGCCGAGGACCTGGGTTTGGACCTTATAGAAATAAGCCCAAACGCCGTCCCCCCTGTTGCTAAAATAATGGAATATGGTAAATTCCAGTACGAGGCTCAGAAGAAGCGTCGGGAGACAAAGGCCAAATCTCACATTACTGAGACCAAGTCGGTCCAGGTAAAGATAGGCACCGGCGACCACGATATGCAGCTTAAGGCCAAAAGGGCTGCCGAGTGGCTAAAAGAGGGCCACCGGGTCAAGGTAGATCTCTTTTTGTGGGGCAGGTACAAGTACATGGAGTTTGATCGG
>CAYHLQ010000036.1:0-6166 GCA_964357485.1 uncultured Candidatus Saccharibacteria bacterium
CAGGAGCGAGTACTGCTTTTTTATCTGTATAACCTCCGGGTTGTCTTGCCCCAAGTTGCCCTCGGCCACAGACAGCCGCGCAGCGAGGTTATTGAGCTCGTCTGAGAGCACCGGGTTCTGCGATATGGCGTTGCAGTCGAGCTGGCCTAAGAGTTCGAACTGGGTTTCAGTCGAGAGGATGTCTATGGATATGGCTTCCTGCGTGGTGCGGATGTCAGCAAGGCGGCTGGCATCCAACCTGTTTGTAATGTAGAAAGCCGTACCAAAAATGGCGGTCGTGATTATGAAAGCTAATAGGTATTTTTGCCAGACCATATATATACGCTTAGGTAAGCCACCCGCGCTCACGCGACAATACAGCATCAAAGGCCGCCCGCGCAAGCCACAAGGGCGCCAAGAGCCCAAAGAGGAAGAAGTAGGACAGCAGGTGCTTGGCTCCCAGTTTGTCGCCTGCGATGCGCTGCCCAAGCAGGACTGCAGCAAGAGTCATGGCCAGCATAGTAATCATGAGGAAGAACATCATGCCGGTATTGATGTAAAACCAGTCGAGTTGCAAGCTCGGCAGCCGGGGCGGGATGCCGGTCATGTAGTAGTTAAACGCCTTCTCGACTCCGCTGTACGCCAGCGTATACGCAACGTAGCCGGCGCTGTAGAGCCCTGCCGTAAATGCCACCAGTCCGAACGGGAGCACTAGCATCCCAAAGTTCCCGTACTTGCGGTTGAGGTACATGTGCGCGTAGTCGCGGGAGTTCTCCAGGAAGCCGCGCGACCAGCGTGTGCGCTGGCGTATGAGCGCCGGCACCGATGTGGGCACGTTGGTGTGCACAAGCGCCGTGTGCACATTGACGAGCTTCTGCCCATGCAAGTGCATGCGGAAGGCCATCTCCATGTCCTCGGTATGGTGCGCCTTGCGGAACGTGCCGATCTTGTCAAACAGCGCGCGGCGGTAGATAGAGAACGGCCCGGGCAATACCGATATGGCCCCCATATTGTCGAACATCTTCTTGTAGAAGATGCCGAACGTATACTCGACCGATTGCATAAGTTCGAGCATGGTCTTGGGGCTGTTGACTTTCATCGAGGGTGCGGCGGCCATGGCTTCGGGGTCGGCCTCAAAGGCCTTTACCATCTCCACAAGAGCGTCCTTTTCTACAAACGAGTCTGCGTCAAGGCACCCCACCAGCTCGGAGTCGGTGTGCGCGATGCCGAAGTTGAGCGCCGAGTACTTGCTGCCTTCGTTCTCTTTTTTGTAGAGCTTGACTTGGCGGTTATCGGCAAACTCCTGCGCCGCCTCCCAGGTGTTGTCGGTGGAGCCGTCGTCAATTATCACAATAGAGAGCTTGTCCTCGGGATATTCCAAGGCGAGCAGCGAGTGGATAGTGGGGGAGAGCGTCGAGCCCTTGTTCCAGCAGGGCACCAATATGGCGACGGTCGGGTAGCGGCTGGGGAGTGATGCCGACTTTCCAGCGGGACGCTTCTCAAAAAAGGAGATAAGCAGAAAAACCTCAAAAAAGAGGGCAAAGAAAAGGGCTGCATATACGCCGAATGCCCCTGCATCCATAACAGCCTCACTATAGCATTTTTGGCCTATTTGGGCCATACTTTGTGAATATATGGAAGAGCAGTCAAAGGGCCACATTCATCCCATTTCATCCCTTATCCGAGAGGCTAACCGCATATTTTTTAGTATGGGCTTTACGCTTGGCGAGGGCCCGCAGCTCGAGGACGAGTGGCATAACTTTGACGCGCTCAATGTGCCCCAAGACCATCCCGCGCGCGACATGCAGGATACGTTCTTTATTAAAGACGAGCCGGGCAGCGTCCTGCGCACACATACCTCCAATGTCCAGATCCGCTACATGGAGGAGCAGATGAAGAAAGGCGTGCAGCCTCCGTATCGCGTTATTGTGCCGGGCAAGGTGTTCCGCAACGAGGCGACCGACATGACGCACGAGGCCGAGTTTTTCCAGATGGAGGGCCTGGTTGTCGGCACAGATATTACGCTCGCGCACCTCAAGGGCACGCTGCAGGCTTATTTCCAGCACATGTTCTTGGGTTCTGCCGTTGCTGTGCGATTCCGTCCGAGCTTTTTTCCATTTGTCGAGCCAGGGGTGGAAGTAGACATGATGCTTTCCGGAGACAATGTCCCGGAGAAGCTGCAAAACAAATGGATAGAGATTATGGGTGCAGGAATGGTGCATCCAAACGTACTCAAGAACGCGGGGATTGATCCTGCAAAATACCAGGGGTTTGCTTTTGGCATGGGTCTAGACAGGCTCGCTATGCTTAAGTGGGGTATAGACGACGTGCGCCACATGCACTCGGCCGACCTGCGCTTCATCAACCAGTTCTAAAAGGTATAAAGGGACATGTATAAAGTATGAAGGTATCAAGACAATGGCTCCAAAACTTCTTCGACGCACCATTGCCGGATGTGGTAGCCCTTTCCGATGCGCTTACCTTCCACGCGTTCGAGATAGACGGCACCGATGAGATTGGCGGAAGTCAGACTTCCGCCAGGGATCAGGTGCTGGATGTAAAAGTTACTCCCAACCGGGGGCACGACTGCCTAAGCCACCGCGGCATTGCCAAGGAACTCTCGGCGATTTTAAAGCTGCCGCTCAAAAACGATCCGTTTGCGCTGGTGTTTGATATATCAAACACCTCCAATGAGATAACAGTAAAGATCGAAGATTCAAATCTCTGCAAGCGATACATTGCGGGCTACATCAAGGGCGTTAAGGTGGGCCCTTCGCCCGAATGGCTTAAGAGCGCTCTCGAATCCATAGGTCAAAAATCAATCAATAATGTTGTGGATGCCACCAACTTGGTGATGTTCAATGTGGGGCAGCCGCTGCATGCGTTTGATGCGACTAGACTAGGCTCGCTCCAGATAGGCGTGCGCGCCGCCAAGGCCGGCGAGATGCTCGAGGGTTTGGACAAGAAAGTATACGAGCTTAACCCTTCAATGCTGGTTATTACTGCGGCGGACAGGCCGGTGGGTATTGCGGGTATCAAGGGCGGCGAAGCCGACAGGATAGACGAGGCGACCACCGACATACTTTTGGAGTCGGCGACCTTTGACGGCGTAACTATCCGCCGCGCGGCCCAGCAGCTCAAGCTGCGCACCGATGCCAGCGCGCGCTTCGAGCAAGTACTCTCGCCATACCTGGCCGAGGTTGGTATGCGCCAAGTCGCTAAGCTTATACAGGAGATAGCGGGTGGCACGATAGAGGGCTTTGTGGACGCATACCCCAAGCCGCAAGCGCAGACGTACGTTGCGGTAACTGTCGAGAAAATAAACAAGCTCCTGGGCAGTAGTCTGACAGGCGCCGATGTGGCCGACGTATTACAGCGGCTTGGGTTTGCATACAAGGAAGTTGATGGAGTGTTTGAGGTGCAACCCCCGCTCGAGCGTTTGGATATTGAGATTGCCGAGGACTTGGTGGAGGAGGTTGCGCGCATTGTGGGCTACGACACCATTGCGGCCGTGCCGCTGCCTGTGTTTGAGGGCACTCCTGCGATAAACAAGAACTTTTATGCTGCAGAGAAGGCGCGCGAGGACTGGACTGCTAAGGGCTACTCAGAAGTGTTTACGAGCGTGTTTGCCGACCGCGGCGAGCGCGTGGTGCTAAACAAGGTAGACGGCGTAAAGCCCTACCTCCGCGACTCGCTCATACCGGGACTCACTGATGCACTTGCTAAAAACAAGCCCAACCGCGACCTGTTGGGCCTCAAGGAAGTAAGGCTGTTTGAGATTGGCACGGTCTGGAAGGGGGGTAAAGAGGTTGTGATGCTTGGTGCTGTCTCTGAGAAGGAAAAAGCTATAGAGATGGAGCTGGTGGGCCCGGAAGCTCCGGAGGCGTACGACATCCTGCCGCTCTCGCAGGCCGAACGTTACAAGACATTTTCCAAGTATCCATACATCGTGCGCGACATAGCTGTATGGGCTCCTGTTGGATTTACGAAGTCGAACATTGAGGAGGAAGTGAGCGATAGTATAAAAACAGAGGCCGGTCCTTTGTGTGCCAAGGTCAGGTTGTTTGATACATTTGAGAAAGAGGGGAGGATATCGCTCGCGTTCCGCCTGATATTCCAGTCGTTTGATAAAACACTCACCGAGCAGGAGGCAAACGACGCGATGCAAAAAGTGTCGGAGAAACTAAAAGCCCAGGGCTTTGAAATCCGCTAGACAATAGCACCACAAAAGCCTTATTTAGCAACAGTTTTTATGCACTGTTGCGCGTGCAGAATGGCTCGAAATTTGCTACAATACAGGGGTAGGGCCAAAGGCCATTTTTTCATTTCTCACTCGCAAACTCGTACACATTATGGCAGCGGAAAAAGCTAAAAAATCCAATTACGGAGCCGATGCTATTACGGTCCTTGAGGGGCTCGAGGCTGTACGCAAGCGTCCGGGCATGTACATCGGTACAACCGGTCCCGATGGCTTGCATCATCTTATCTGGGAGATCTTTGACAACTCGCGCGACGAGGCGATGGGCGGCTTTGCCGATGATATCGAGGTCGTGCTCCTGCCCGACGGAACTGTCCGCGTGGCCGACAACGGCCGCGGCATCCCGGTTGGCGTCCACAGCAAGACCAAGGTCTCCGCGCTTGAAATGGTAATGACAACGCTCCACGCCGGCGGCAAGTTCGGCGGGGAGGACTCGGGCTACAAGGTATCCGGCGGCCTCCACGGCGTGGGCGCCTCGGTAGTGAACGCCCTCTCGACCTTTGCCCGGGCTGAGGTCCATCAGGACGGCGGCGCCTTCATGCAGGAATACGCAATAGGCAAGAAGAAGGGCGCGGTCAAGAAGGTTGGCTCCTCGAAACTCCACGGAACTGTTATTTCCTTCTCGCCCGACGTTTCCATATTTACCGGCGGCATTGAGTTCGACTTCGACAAGGTTGTGGCACACCTGCGCGAGCAGGCCTACCTGGTTAAGGGCCTGCGCATCATAATAATTGACGCGCGCGAAAGCGGCATGAAGCTCCCTGAGCCGGGCAAGGCCCTCTTCATCCGCGACGCTCTTACACAGTGCCCCTCGCAGACCTTCTACTTTGAGGGTGGACTGCGCTCTCTCATTGCCTTTACCAACCGCTACCAGAAGCCGGTCCACAAGAACATCTTTTATGCAGAGAAGGAGGCCGACGACGTGTCTGTCGAGATTGCGCTCCAGTACGTAGACGACATGTCCTCGCGTGTATTGCCGTTTGCAAACAATATCTACAACTCCGAGGGCGGCACGCACATCACCGGCTTTAAGACGGCGCTTACGCGCTCGCTCAACGCGTATGGCCGCAAGTCGGGCATTGCCAAGGATAGCGAGGAGAACTTTACGGGCGACGATGTGCTCGAGGGCCTGACCGCGGTAGTGTCCGTTAAGCTGCCGGAAATCCAGTTTGAGGGCCAGACCAAGTCCAAGCTCGGCTCTGTGGAGGCGCGCGGCGCTGTAGAGACGGCCTTCTCGGAGGCGTTCGGCGTCTTTATGGAGGAGAATCCG
Organism: uncultured Candidatus Saccharibacteria bacterium; assembly: GCA_964357485.1. GTDB lineage: Bacteria > Patescibacteriota > Minisyncoccia > Phycocordibacterales > SBAW01 > GWA1-54-10. Next base: position 5,508 of record CAYHLQ010000036.1, read on the forward strand.
GATGACGCTAAGGCTATAGTGCAGAAGTCCATCTTGGCGATGAAGGCCCGCAAGGCCGCCAAGGCCGCCAAGGCCTCCATACTGCGCAAGGGTGCCTTGGAGGGCCTGACGCTCCCGGGCAAGCTTGCCGACTGTCAGAGTAAAGACGCGTCGGAGTCGGAGCTGTTTGTGGTAGAGGGCGACTCGGCAGGCGGTAGTGCTAAGACCGGCCGCGATAGGCGCACCCAGGCGATACTCCCTCTGCGCGGCAAGATTTTGAACGTGGAGCGCGCGCGCCTCGACCGCATGCTCGCGAGCGAGCAGATAAAGAACTTTGTCGTGGCGCTTGGTACCGCTATAGGAGAGACGTTTAACCTCGAGAAGCTCCGCTACCACAAGATAATCCTTGCGACCGACGCCGACGTGGACGGCGCGCATATCCGCACGCTTCTGCTTACGCTCCTTTTCCGCCACTTCCGCCCCATCATAGACGGCGGCTTCGTCTACATCGCCCAGCCGCCGCTGTACAAGATTATGCGCGGCAAGGACGTACAGTACGTCTACACCGACGAGGAGAAGAACCGCGTGCTGGGCCGCGATGCCGACTCTGTAATACTTGAAGGCGAAGGGGGAGAGGGCGACGAGCCCGAACCCGTAGAGGAGGAAGATGAGGTTAAGAA
>CAYHLQ010000037.1:0-6129 GCA_964357485.1 uncultured Candidatus Saccharibacteria bacterium
CCAGTCTATGGCAGGCGAGAGTTTTTGGAGCTTGGGTAGGGTGTACTTATGATAGATCTTATGCGGGTCGCGCATGTCCTCCTTGCTCATGGATGCCTTGGCAAAGCGGGTATCGATTTTGAGCACTACTTCCGCAATATGCTCGGCCTCTTTTGCAGGTGCGCCTCCGAGCCGGGCGATGCGCTTTACGTGGCTTATATATGCGGTACGGACGCGAACCTGCTCGGGTTTGTCCAGTAAGTAGTAGTCGCGGTCGGGCATGTTGAGCCCGCCTTGCCACAAGAAGAGCGCGTAGCGCGTGGTGTCCTTGAGGTCCTGCTCTATCATCTCGCCCCATATGCCGGCCAGGCCCGTGCGATGCAGGCGCATGAGCGTTTTTTGGAGCTGAGCCTGTGTTGATATGCTTGCAATCTCGCGGCGCAAGGGCTCTACCGGCTTAGCGCCCAGCTTATTGCGCGTCTTCATATCCAGCGCCGAGGTGTATAAGTTTTTTATCTGCGGGTTTTTTGTAGTCTCAACAAGCTTACGCAGCTGGTGTTCAGTATCAACGCGCAGGGTTACAAAGCTGCCCCAGCGCGACTCCTCGGGCGGTATTGTGGCCGACTTAAGCCAGTTGCCGTTGGCGTACTGATAAAAGTCGTCCTGCGGTCGTACGCTCGTGTCTATAGCCTTGGTGTCAAACCCCCAGTACCCTTTGTTTTTAGTCGTCATGTGTTGGCAGTATACCAAAATGTGTTGTATTTTATAGCGTATGACGCTAGCCGAAGTCCGTTCTAAATACTTGGAGTTTTTCAAGGCTCAAGGACATACTATTATCCCCTCGGCCCCTTTGGTGCCCGAGAACGACCCGACAACGCTGTTTACCGGCTCAGGCATGCAACCGTTGGTGCCGTACCTGTTGGGCCAGCCGCACCCATCTGGCAACCGTATTACCAACTCACAGAAGGCATTCCGCTCCGGCGACATAGAAGAGGTCGGCGACAACCGCCACACGACCTTCTTTGAGATGCTCGGCAACTGGTCTCTGGGAGATTACTTTAAGCAGGAGCAGTTGCCGTGGTTTTTTGAGTTTTTAACTAAGGAAATCGGTCTCGACCCAAACAAGCTATATGTAACGACGTTTATCGGGGATGAACGCAACAATGTGCCGCGCGACACCGAAGCCGCAGAGATTTGGCAGAGGTTGTTTAGCGAAAAAGGTATAGAAGCCAAGGTTGTAGACATCGGCTCGGAGGCTGATGGCTACATAAAGGGTATGCAGGGCGGCCGCATATTTTACTACGATGCCCAGAAAAACTGGTGGAGCAGGGCAGGCGTACCCGAGAACATGCCCGCAGGCGAGCCGGGCGGCCCCGACTCGGAGGTGTTTTATGACTTCGGCACCGAGCACGACCCCAAGTGGGGCGCCGAGTGCCATCCTAACTGCGACTGCGGCCGGTTTCTTGAGATAGGAAACTCGGTCTTTATGCAATATATAAAGAACGCGGACGGCACATTCTCCCTCCTACCCAAGCAGAATGTGGACTTCGGCGGCGGCCTCGAGCGCATTGCTGCAGTTTCAGAAAATAAAAGTGATATTTTCCTCGTTGCTCATAAATCAATGATTGAGTGGCTGGAGACAATAACCAGCAAATCATATGCAGAAAATACTCGTGCATTTCGTATCATCGCAGATCATGTCAAAGCCGCTGTTTTTCTCATTGCCGATGGTGTTAGTCCGGATAGTAAAGACCAAGGATATTTTGTTCGAAGACTTTTACGTCGCGCGGTGCTGTTTTTGCATAAATTAAAAACAGACACATCGATCATTCTCCTTATAGAAAATATTGTTGATTTATACAAAGATCAATATCCGGAGCTTATCGAAAAAAAAGATTATATCTTGCAACAAATTGCTGGAGAAGAGACAAAATTTGTCGCTACACTTGCTCGCGGCACCAAAGAACTTGCGCGCTTCACTCAAAACAATAATCTCTCAGCTCAGGACGCCTTCCAGCTGGTAACCACCTTCGGCTTTCCACTCGAATTAATACTCGAGGAGGCGGGGGAGCGCGGCATCAAGCAGATAGATATCGAGGGCTTTAAGGAATTGCTTAAGGAGCACCAGAACCTCTCACGCTCCGGTAGCGAGCAGAAGTTTAAAGGTGGCCTGGCCGACACAAGTGAGAAGACGGTGCGCTTGCACACCGCACACCACCTACTGCTTAAGGCTCTCCAGCAGGTACTGGGCCCCGAGGTACACCAGCGCGGCTCCAATATTACTGGCGAGCGCCTGCGCATAGACTTTAACTATGGTGCCAAGATGACTCCCGAGCAAAAGGCCGAGGTGGAGCGTATTGTAAACGAGAAAATCCAAGAAGACCTGCCGGTCATACGCAATGAAATGGACAAAGAAGAGGCCGAGAAGCTCGGTGCCGAGCACGAGTTTGGCGCCAAGTACCCGGACCGCGTGTCTGTATACTCTGTGGGGCCGCTTGAGTCAGCATTCTCGCTTGAGTTCTGCGGTGGTCCGCATGTCGAGCACACGGCCGAGCTCTCCAAGTCCGGCGTATTTAAAATTGCAAAGGAAGAGGCCGTAGCCCAGGGTATCCGAAGAATAAAAGCTGTTCTTGAATAGCCGCACCCGCCCGTCGGCAGGCGGCTTATTTGCAGGTGCTATACTTTTTGTATGTTCGGTAGAAAATCGTCTGACAAGACGGTGCTTATTTTGGATATCGAGAATGGCTCGGTAGGATCTAGCCTCATGAAGCTTGGGTTCGAGACTGCTCCTGCGCTCTTTGGGGTACATCGCATTGCTGTACCGCTTATGGACACACGCTCGGCGCACAGCCTCGCGCGCGCCATAGAGCATGCCGCTTCAGAGTCTTTGCTCCACCAGGCAGAGGTGTCTGCGCGCTTGCGCCATCACGCAGGCGCCTTGCCGCCTGTCTCGCGCGTTGCGGTGTTTATGGCGGCACCCTGGGGCACACCCAACCTGGCCCAGGGCCGGCCCGACTTTGCCCCTGCCTTTGATGCACTTACGCCCCGCATACGCTCGCTATTTGGCGAAGTGTCCACAACCTTGCACGCGCACGCCTCAGTGGCGGTCCACGGACTGCGTACAGCTTACCCGCACGAGGAGCATGCGCTGTTGGTGTCGGTCAACGGCGAGGTGTCCGAGCTTTTACTGCTGGAAGACGGCCGGGTTGTGGGCCACGCCACAGCGCCCATAGGCTCCGGGCACGTATTGCGTACGCTCAAGAGCCACGCAGGACAGAGCGAGCACGAGGCGCGTTCGGCACTCCACCTTGACCATAAGAGCGAGGCGACAGAGGCTGCGGCTGCGCACTTTGCTACCGAGATTAAGCAGGCTGCACGCGAGCTTCTCCGCGGCCAGGGGCAGGGGAGCGTGTTTGTACTGGCTCACGAGCCCGCGGCCGAGTGGTTTGCGCGCTCTTTGGCGCGCCGCGAGCTGGCCGACCTATATCCGCAGGGCGGAGTGGTTCGCGCTTTCCGCTCCAGCAGCATATCGCCCTTTGTGGCGCACCATGGCACCCAGGACACCCATGTCTTGCTCGATGCCCTCTATACCGCCAACTCGCTGGCCCACCGCTAAACTGTGAATGGTGCCCATTCACAGTATGTGGGGAACTGGTGATATACTACCCACATGCGCGACATGATTCCGCCCGGGGATAGATCTATCCGTAACATCCCCATACCCGCAGGCCACCACCATATATCCCGCCAAGAGATACCCCAATATTACAGGGAGGACTACCAGCCGGAGCCGCCTGTGCCACGTCGTCGCGCCAAGCGACGCCCGGGCCGGTTTATCGTATGGGCACTAGGTATCATTGTGGTATGTGCCGGCGCAGTTGCCGGAGTATCTATGGTCTACGCAGGCGCGAGCGTCTCGGCCACGCCCCGCACGCAGGACTTAACAGCATCCACTACAATTTTGGCCCAGATAAGCGCACCAGTGGGTACACTTGCCTTTACCCGGCTGAGTGCCACCGAGTGGGCCACTACCACTGTGCCCGCAACAGGCACCAAGAGGGTATCGCGCACAGCGCGCGGCATAGTCGTACTATCGAGCACCTACAGCGCAAGCCAGCGCTTAATAGCCAACACGCGCCTTGCGGCACCGGACGGCAAGATATATCGCTTGGCATCATCGGTAGACTTGCCTGCCAATGGCACCGTTGAGGCGCAGATTAATGCCGAGTCGCCAGGCGAGAGCTATAACCGCTCAGGCTCCGCAACTTTTACTCTGCCAGGCTTTGCCGGCGACCCGCGCTTTGAGAAATTCTCCGCCAAGTCACAGGGCGCCATAACAGGCGGCTTTGTGGGCGACGAGCCAGCCGTGGCAGATGCAGACTTGGCTGCTGCCAAGGCAGAGCTTAAAGCCAAGCTCGACGGGGGTACAGAGCGCCAGCTGACAGAGAACCTCCCAGCGACCGCTGTGGCACTGCCCGGCACGCTTGCCATGGTCTATGGCGATATCGTGCAGACCGCCAGTGCCGACAAAAAGACCGCAACACTATCACAGTCGGCAACCGCATCCGGCGCTACGGTAGATATCCGCGCATTTGCCAGCGCCTTGGCTCAAAAGCTTGTCAGCGACTACAAGGGCGAGGCCGTAGACTTTAAGGATGCAGGCTCGCTCAGCGTCTCTGTTGCCTCGACCACAAAAGCCGATGATGACCAGATAATCCTGCGCGTTGCGGGCAACACCACGCTGGTGTGGCAGTTTGACCCAAACAAGCTTAAAGAAGCCATGTTGGGCAAGGATAAGGGGCAGTTTCAGACTATAGTGCAGTCGTTTGCTCCGGCTATAAAGTCGGCCACCGCCACGGTGCGCCCCTTCTGGATAAAGGATTTCCCCTCGGACCCAGAGAAGATCAAGGTAGATATAGATAACGAAAATTAGGCCACAAACTATTGGAATATGTCAAGTGCCCTAGCATATTTCCCATTATATCCAGGTCCTGTTTGTTGACTTATCCCACAGCCTGGTTTAAAGTAGCTAGGAAGCCGTATTAATGCAGGATAAAACACCGGATATTCAGGGCGTCGTAGACGAGGCCCTGCCTAATACTCTTTTTCGCGTCTCCCTGGAGAGCGGGGAGCAGGTGCTGTGCTACTTGGCTGGAAAGATGCGATTACATCGCATCAAGGTGCTGGTCGGGGACAAGGTCCTCGTCAAGCTCGAACCGTACGGCGGCAAGGCTCGCATAACGCGACGCCTGTAAGCTCGAGGTTCTACAAAACAAAAAGATGAAGGTAAAATCCTCTATACACGTGCGTTGCGCAAACTGCAAAATGATCCGCCGCCACGGCAGCGTGTATGTAGTATGCTCTAACCCCCGCCATAAGCAGCGCCAGGGGTAATTTTGAATAATAATATGCGTATCTCAGGTATAACCCTCCCAAACAAGCACGCTCCGTACGCGTTGACGGCGCTCTACGGCATCGGCATCTCGCGCGCCAAGTCTATCTGCAAGGCTGCCAAGGTAGACCTGCAGAAGCGCGCCGACGAGCTGACTGCCGACGAGGAGAACGCAATCCGCCGTGAGCTCGAGGGCCTCAAGCTCGAGGGCGACCTTAAGCGCGAGGTATCAGGCAACATTAAGCGCCTCAAGGACATCGGCTCATACCGCGGCACCCGCCACTCCAAGAACCTCCCGCTGCGCGGCCAGCGCACCAAGACCAACTCCCGTACTGTGCGCGGCAACGTACGCCGCACCATGGGTTCGGGTCGCCGTAAGGAGAGCAAAACCTAATTAAGATATATGGGAAAAAAGCGCATAGTTAAAAAAGGAGGGGACACCAGCGGCTCGGGCGCAGCGGCCTCTTCGCGCGCGTCTAAGCGCCGCCTCGATTCAGGCATCCTCTTTGTTGAGGCTACCTACAACAACACCAAGTTGTCCTTGGCCGACGCATCGGGCAACATCGTGTCCTGGTCATCGGCAGGCTCCCTGGGCTTTGCCGGTGCCAAGAAGGGCACGCCGTTTGCAGCTGCCAAGGTGGGCGAGCTGTTGGGCGACCGCGGCGTTGGCATGGGCCTCAAGGAGGTGGGTGTAGTGGTTAAGGGTGTAGGCTATGGTCGAGAGACGTCAATAAGTTCAATTTCCACCAAGGGCATCG
>CAYHLQ010000038.1:0-6127 GCA_964357485.1 uncultured Candidatus Saccharibacteria bacterium
TTACGAGTGGGCGCGCGCCCATGGCGCCGACTATGTTGCGACTGGGCATTATGCGAGACTGAGCTCGAAAAGTTCCCCAAAAGGGAGAGATAAACACGCCCCCGACTCCCTTTTGGGAAACTTTGTCGAGCTTCAGGTAGCTGCCGACAAAAATAAAGATCAGTCCTATTTCTTGTGGGCCGTGCCCGCGGGGGTTTTGCAGCATGTGCTATTTCCGATAGGTCACCTGCAGAAGCCCGCGGTGCGCAAATTGGCAGACAAGTTCGGTCTGCCGCAGGCGGCTCGCCCTGACAGCCAAGGTCTGTGCTTCCTGGGCCCCATATCGGTGGGCGACATGCTTAAAAAAGAGCTGCACCCGGTGCCCGGCGCTGTTATAAACGAAAATGGCGAGGTCGTAGGCACACACGAGGGCGCCATACTCTACACGATGGGCCAGCGGCATGGGTTTGTACTATCTTCGCAGGGCCCCGAGGCCAGACCCCACTATGTTATTGCTAAAGATCTGGAGGCAAACACTATTACTGTTTCTGAGAATAAGTTTCCAGCCGGCGCTACTGCGACAAAATTGACCCTTACCGACACTAACTGGATAGGGCAGGTTGAGGACGGCCCATGCGAGGTTAGGTATCGTTACCGCCAGGAACTCATTCCCGCCATTTTACAAAGGACCGTCCTTGGTAAAGACTACAAAGGACCGTCCTTTGTAGAAATTACCTTGTTGCAGCCGCACTACGCGCCGGTGGGGCAGTCACTTGTCGCTTACCTGCCCGCTGGGCAAGCGGGTAAACAAGCCAGGTGTATAGGCGGGGGAGTCATACAGGAAGTGAGCGTATACTAGGGGTAATGGCGCTTCTTATTACCAAGGCCGATGGCACGCGCGAGACGTTCGACACCCATAAGCTCATGGGTTCTCTGGCGCGCGCAGGAGCCGACCGTGCCACAGCACACGAGATATCAGAGGTTATTGGCGAGGAGTTGTTTGACGGCATTACTACGCAGGAGATTTATAGACGTGCGTTTGCGCGCTTGCGCGAGCACCGTCGGGGCATTGCAGCCCGCTACAGCCTCAAGCGCGCAGTGTGGGACTTTGGCCCGTCCGGGTTCCCTTTTGAGACATACGTTGCGGCGCTTTTTAGGGCCGAGGGCTGGGAGGCAGCCACCGACCGCATCGTCATGGGTGCGTGTGTCGAGCACGAGGTAGATGTTGTGGCGCATAAAGGCAATGAGTTTTTATACGTAGAGGCCAAGTTCCACAACAGTCCGGGCTTTAAAACCGACCTCAAGACCGCGCTCTATGTTAAGGCGCGCATGGACGATATACGCGCAGCGCGCGCAGCCAAGAAGGAGAAGGATGGGAAATCCGGCATCGTGCGCGGGCTCTTGGTTACCAATACCAAGTTTACAACCCATGCTAGCCACTATGCATCTTGCGCCGGACTCGAACTCTTGAGTTGGGAGCAGCCGCATGGCGCTACGCTCCATGACCGCATTGATGCCGCAGGCCTGTACCCTATAACTGCACTCACAACACTTAATAGGCGTGAAAAAATGCTGCTGCTGGAGAAGCGCATCGTCCTGTGCAGCGAGCTCATAAGCAACACACGGGCCCTGGCAGAAGCCGGGGTTACGGGCAATAAGGCAACTGCGGTACTAGAGGAAGCGGGCACCTTGTGCAACGGAGAAGCCAGGGTAGAATAATGGCAGCCAGCTCTTGAGCTTTATCAGCTAGCGAGTGAAAGAACAAAAGCCCTGCTTTTGATTCCGAGCGAGCGATGCTGGTATAAATTCCTATTTATTATAGTCTAGCTTCAAGAGCCTATGGAGGAAAAAAACAAGACACCCGGCCTTTCATGGTCTATCCCAAAGAGCGCCGCTCCGGAACCCGCTCCGATACCCCCTGCAACCCCTGCCGAGACCCCTTCAAAACTGGCATTCCCCAGTAACACCAAAATAGTCCCATTACAGGCTCCTATATATGTAGCGCTGTTTGTTGCAGGTATTATTATCGGCACACTCTTGAGCTGTGTGTGGTCGTCTTGCGCAGAAGGGGAGGCATCGGGTACTGCAACCTCGACCGCACAGGCGTCAAATGTGTCTGCGGGCGCTTCGGATACTGCAACAAAGACAACCCCCACTGCTCCGGCACTTACCGTGGCCGACCAAGCCGCAGGTCCGAGTGTTACGATAAGCAATCTTAATATTGCCCGGCCTATCTGGGTTGTGGTGTACGTCTCGCGCGAGGGCGAGCCCGGCAACGCGCTTGGAGCCCGGCTCTTTACTGCATCCGACAAACAGGGCAAGGTGGGCCTTTTGCGTAACACGCAGGCAGGGGAGAGATATTTTGTGGGCTTGTCGGTAGACGACGGCGACCGTACGTTCAGCCTGTCTAAAGACAAGCCGCTTGCAGATGCCGACGGCGGTCCTCTGTGGGCAACCTTCCGTGCGCAGTAATTATCGCGCTACTATAAGCCCATGCTTGGATACAACCTGTCGTCTATAGAACTAGAGGTTATTGTGCGCCTGGCCGTGGCGGCCGTGCTGGGAGCGTGTATGGGTATAGAACGCTCGCTTGCAGGCAAGCACGCCGGCATGCGCACCTACGCGCTCGTCTCCCTAGGCTCATCCCTCTTTACTGTTGCAGGCTTGGTCGCAAGCTATCAGCTTGTATCTTTTGTGAGCGTCAATCCGCTCCAGATTGCCGCCTCGATAGTAATCGGCATCGGTTTTATTGGCTCGGGGCTCGCCGTACTGCGTGGCGAGCAGCCCTCGGAGCTCACCACCGCCACGGGCATATGGCTTGTTGCTGGTGTGGGCATGGCGGCAGGCTTTGGCTACTTTGCGGTGGCGCTTGCCGCTACGATTATGGGACTTCTCATATTCTCGCTACTGCACAGGGTTGAAAACGGCCTGCGTCGGCGCTTCGGGTACAAGTCGGAGTAGGCTGGTCTGCCTTTTTGCAACCTGCCGCGTGGCGCACATGCGCTCTACGCGGTAGAATGGTCTGGTGAGCCAGTACTACAAGCCCAACCGCAATCCTAACTACAGCTACGGCGGCCCTAACTGGACCCTCTCGCGCTCCAAGATAGACCTATTTTCCGAGTGTCAGCGCTGCTTTTATATAGACAACAAGCTCGGCGTTGCCAGGCCGCCCGGGTTTCCTTTTAACCTCAACTCGGCAGTAGACGCTCTGCTTAAGAAGGAACTCGACGCTCATCGTGCTGCGGGTACCCGGCACCCGCTAGCAGAGGCATATGGCCTGGATGCAATACCCTTGGCGCACGCAAACATGGACGCGTGGCGAGATGCTCTACGGCAAGGCGTTAAGCACCTGCACGAACCGACCGGACTCATGGTGCGTGGCGGTGTAGACGATATTTGGGTTAACCCAGAGGGCGAACTTATCGTTATTGATTACAAAGCTACCAGCAAAGACCAGAAGATTGAGTCTCTGGACGAGGACTGGCACCGCGGCTACAAGCGCCAGCTCGAGGTGTATCAGTGGCTCCTGCGGCAGAATGGCTTTAAGGTATCAGACACCGGCTACTGGATGTACGCCAACGCCACCAAAGACCGCGAGGCGTTTGACGGCCGGCTGGACTTCGAGCTCACCTTGGTACCCTACACCGGCTCGACCGACTGGGTAGAGGACTGTCTTATTCGCCTTAAGGCCTGCTTGGATAGCGACGAAATACCGGCCGCTGGAGCCGACTGCGACTACTGCCGCTATCGCGAGGCTGCAGGCCGCGCCCTGCTTGAGCAGAAGAAGAAATCCAAAAATCCAAACGCTCCCGACATCCCCGCACCCCAGCCGGTTGCCACTAAGAAAATCGCCCATGAAGAAAACCCTACCAGCACGCTTTTCTAGACCCGAGAGGGCAAAGGTCCAAGTGGAACTCACTAAGTTTGCCGAAAAAGTATATGCGGTGGTGGCCAAAATCCCCAAGGGCAAAACCATGACCTACAAGCAGGTGGCTGCTAAGGCCGGCAAGCCCGGCGCTGCGCGTGCCGTAGGGAGCCTAATGGCTAAGAACTATAGGCCAAACGTGCCATGTCACCGCGTTATCCGCAGCGATGGCCGCATAGGCCAATACAACCGCGGCGGCCAAGCGCGCAAAACCGAGCTCCTGCGCGAAGAAGGATTTTTAAAGTAGCTATGGAGGTCAAGATTGAGAGTAGCTGGAAGGAGGCCTTGCAAGAGGAGTTTGGCAAAGAGTATTTTCAGGCGCTCACGCAGTTTGTTAAAGGTGAGTACACAAGCGGGGTAGTGTATCCGCCGCCTAAGTTTATATTTCGCGCATTCGAGTTGACGCCGTTTGAGAAAGTAAAAGTTGTAATACTCGGCCAAGACCCGTACCACGGCGCGGGCCAGGCTAACGGCCTCTCCTTTGCGGTGCCGTCCGAGGTGCGTTTGCCGCCGTCTCTGCAGAATATTTTTAAAGAGTTAGAGACCGACATCGGGCCCGTTGCAAACAAGACAGGAGACTTGGAGCGCTGGGCCAAGCAGGGCGTGCTCTTGCTCAACGCCACTCTTACGGTGCGCGCCGGCACGCCAGGGTCGCATCAAAACAAGGGTTGGGAGCAGTTTAGTGACGCGGTTATCAAAGTGCTGTCAGATCAACGAGAAAACCTTGTATTTATCCTCTGGGGCAACTATGCGCGACAGAAAGGTGCGCACATAGACCGCAGCAAGCATTGCGTTATAGAGTCACCCCACCCATCACCCTTCAGTGCGCACTCGGGCTTCTTCGGCTCTAAGCCATTCAGCAAAGCAAACGCATATCTGAAGAAGTGCAGCCAAGAGCCGGTGTATTGGCTATAAGGTCTGAGCCTTCCTAATACATTATTATTTGCTATAGCAAAATATAGTGTATATGAGGGGGTGGTGCTGCAAAGTGCAATTACCAGATTTCGGCGCGCTTTTTGGGGTCGCGGTAGAGCTTGTCGCCTTTCTTGGTGCTAAAGGCTTCGTGGAAAGGTGCGAAGTTGGCAAGAGGATTGTTGATGCGGAACGACGCCTCGGCGTGTGGGTCTGTGAGCGCAGCTAGCTTTTTCATCTCCGGGCGCGAAAGCTCGCGCTCCATCTGCGCGTAGCCCAGGAAGAAGCGCTGCTCGGGCGAGACGCCTTGAATGTCGTGGCGGCCATGCTTGTTCAGATATTTCTGATACGCGTCCCAGGCGATAACAAGCCCACCCAAGTCGGCGATGTTCTCGCCCAGAGTCAGCTGGCCACTCAGATGTACGCCCGGCTCTACCTCGTGTGCATTTGCCTGCGCTACCACAAGCTTGGCGCGCGCCATAAAGTTCTCGCGGTCCTTCTTGCCCCACCAGTTCTTAAGGTTGCCCTTGTGGTCAAACTTGGAGCCCTCGTCGTCAAAGCCGTGCGTCATCTCGTGGCCAATGACCGAGCCGATGCCCGCGTAGTTGATAGCCGCGTCTGCTTTAGGGTCAAAGAACGGCCACTGCAGTATGGCGGCGGGGAATACTATCTCGTTCATGGGCGGGTTAAAGTACGCGTTGACCGTCTGGGGGGTCATAAGCCACTCGTGGCGGTCTATAGGCCGGCCGAGCTTGCGCAGCTCGCGCTTATGCTCAAATTCTCCGGCGCGTAGTATGTTGCCAAAGTAGTCGCCCTTTTTAATAGTGATGCCGGCGTAGCTCTTCCAACGCCGCGGGTACGCAATCTTGCGTATCATGGTACGCAATTTCTTTATCGCTTTCTTTTTTGTCGCAGGGCTCATCCAAGGCAGTGCCTTGATGCGCGCCTCGTATACATCAAAGAGGTCGCTTACCAGGCCGTCCATGGTGCGCTTGGACTGGGGTGGGAAATGCTCTGCCACGTACACTTTGCCTACCAGCTCGCCGAGCGTACCAGTGGTGGCGCTCAGTGCGCGGCGCCATAGTGGCTTCATTTTTTTGACGCCAGCGAGGGTTTGGGAGTAGAACGAGAAAGCCTCTTTTATAAACGAGTCAGACAAGAGGCCGGCAGAGCTGTTAAGCAAGTCGTAGTCCAGGAATATCCTCCACTCCTCGAGCGGAATTTCCTTGAGCATCCGGGAGGCCTCTTTAAAGAACTCTGGCTGGCCCACCAGCACGGCGCCTGGGTGCACCCGATCCGGCACGGCCTGCG
>CAYHLQ010000039.1:0-6093 GCA_964357485.1 uncultured Candidatus Saccharibacteria bacterium
AGATTCGAACTCACGGTGGGGTTACCCCCACGCCACATTTCGAGTGTGGTGCCTTCGACCACTCAGCCACTCCTCCATGTACGAACAAGAACACACGCAAAATACCATTTTTGGGGCCATTTTGCCACATTTGCTATACTGTGCACATTGGCCATTTAGCACAATATCTATGAACCGAGTCGTACATTTTGAGATACAGGCAGATGATATGGACCGCGCGCAGAAGTTCTACGAAGCGGCCTTCGGCTGGCAGTTCCAGGTCATGGGCGAGGAGTACGGTGGGTATCGTGTCATTACCACCGGCCCCGGCCCGGATGAAATGGCCAAAGGGGTAAAGATGGAAGACATTGGGATAAACGGCGGTATGATGAAACGCAACGCTCCCCTACCCGAAGACGGCAAGAGCCCAAACGCATTTACCTCGATAATAGGCATATCGAATATAGACGAGACAATGCAAAAGATTGAAGCAGCGGGCGGCAAGCCGCAGACCGACAAAATGGATGTGCCCGGCGTAGGCAAGATACGCTACTACAAGGATACTGAGGGCAACATCTTCGGCATTATTGAGCCGGCAAAATAATTGGTGCGCGCGCCAGGACTTGAACCTGGGACCCTCCCCACGTCAAGGGGATGCTCTACCAACTGAGCTACGCGCGCAGTAAAAAGACGATACCACTTTTTATCCAAAAGAAAAAGCGCCGGCTCGATGAGCCGGCGCGAGTGCTTTACAGAAACTCCTTGAGGAACGCGTGTACTGACCCCGGAGGAGTAAGGCCCGGATACCGTTCGTCGCCGATGACAATCCGGTTCGGCTTCTTGTAGTAGGCTCCGCCCGAGAGATTAAAGGTATACACCCCCTTCTCCCTTGTATTGCGTAGACGATCTACGGGGCGTCTTTGGCTCGACCAGAGAAAATCGAGTGGTTCGTTCCCGAACTTCGCCTGCCGCTCCAGTATGTACGGAGCGACCCGCGAGCCTGTCGCCAGGAGGAACATCGTTTCGGCATTGCCGCCGCCATAGAGTCCGGCACGCAGGTCGGTCAGAGTGTCACCGGCATAGAAGAGACGCAGGTCTTTTGTCTCCAAGCCGGCTGCTTTGGCACACCGCCCGACCAGCCAGTTGATCATCCGCTCCTTCTGCGCTCCCCACGGTATGAGGTAGAGTGTGTAGCGGCTCATCTCCGGGTTGCTCTGGTTTGGATGGCTTTCATCCACCGTCGCAATACGCTGCATAAGGGGGTTGCCCCGTATGCCCTCTTCTTGGATAGCTCGCTGGAGCTCTCGCATGCGTTCAAGTCCCTCTGTACCTTCAAAGTTAAACTGTACGCGATACCGCAGAGGCGCCACATTTGTAATACCTTTCTCGTAATTGGAGCCGTACTCCATAGGCGCCAAGTTGTCCTTGTATGCAGGATAAACTGCAACCAATGCCGCAAGCAGCGCTTGCCGCCACGGCTCCGGGCTTCCCCGCTCCATATCCCCGGCAATATAGTCGTAATTGAGGAAGTTATCATACTCTCGATCAACCATATAGCCGGTACCGTTGCGCATTATGATGCCGCTGCCAAAACCGGCAGAAACATCGCGGTCCAGAGAGTATTTAAAGAACGGCACATCTGCCGGGTTTACATACACATGCCGACCGTCTGCATCTTTGCCCCACCGGGGCGGCGGCTCATCATACCCATGCGCCACTGAGGCAAGTCTCATTTCTTCCGAAATCATAAGACCAAATGTGCGGGCCGATACACTCCCAGTCACGACGCCTTTTTTGTGTTGGATCTCCTCCGCCCTGCGGCGGTCCTCAATCTCCTGCTCGGAGTGCACCTTGCTGCTGTTTACCGTATTGGTGCCATCCTGGTCCGAGAGTACTATGGTTTTAGTTTTTTGGAGCTTTGCGACAAACAGCCCCTTCTCGTAAGCATTCCCCTGCATTGAATCCCTGCCTATATAGAGGTGCGCGTGGCGTATGCCACTCTGTGCATGAGCCTACACGGACTATCCTGATGTATCAATGAAGACACCAGGTGTCCAAAATACCTTGAAATAAAGGGTTTTTGTGGTATTGTTTTGCCTATGAAAGTGCTCGCTATAGAAACCTCCTGCGACGAGACCGGCATTGCCCTGCTAGAGGGCCGCAAGATCGGCGAAATACTGGAATTTACCACCATTAAGGCCGCGCTCCTCTCGCAGGCCAAGCTGCACGCAGAGTACGGCGGCGTCTTTCCCACGCTCGCCAAACGCGAGCATATAAAGAACCTTCCCGTGCTATTTGCCGACTTTAAAGCCGAGCAGTTTGACGCGGTGGTAGTTACGGCCGGCCCAGGGCTCGAGCCTGCGCTGTGGACCGGCATCGAGTTTGCCAAAAATCTTGCGACAGAACGCCAGATACCCCTGTTGCCGGTAAACCACATGGAGGGCCATATTATCTCCTCGCTCGGTGCGCGCACCGGCGACACATCCCGCATCAGCGACGTACAGTTCCCCATACTCGCCCTGCTTGTCTCCGGCGGGCACACCGAGTTTATTTTAATGAAGAGCTGGTTTGAGTACGAAATGCTGGGCCGCACGCTAGACGATGCTGTGGGCGAAGCGTTCGACAAGGTGGCGCGCATGCTCAACCTGGAGTACCCCGGCGGCCCGGAGATTTCCAAACTCGCCACACAACACCGGGATGCTTCGGCGCATACTCCCCAAGCGAAGGGTAAATCTTGGCCTAGCGGCCCCGAGCGCCCTGAGTCTGGGGAGTATGCGCCGAAGCTACCAAGACCCATGCTCCACACAGACTCTTGCGACGTCTCGTTCTCGGGCCTCAAGACTGCTGTGCTCTACGCTCTGCGCGACCTAGGCGGCATGCACACGCTCTCGCACGAGCAGCTGGCCGCATTTGCCGCCGAGTTTGAGGATGCTGTAGCAGAGGTACTGGTGGCCAAGTCGCGCCGCGCGCTGCTGCAGTCGGGAGCCAAGACGTTTGTGATAGGCGGCGGCGTGGCAGCCAACCGCTACTTGCGCGAAGAGCTGCAGAAGATGGTGCTCGATGAGTTCCCCGATGTCGAGTTTAGGCTTCCAGAACTTTCTATCACCGGCGACAACGCTGTCATGATAGGTGAAGCTGCACTCACTCACCTACTCCTAGGCGACTGGACTCTCGACTCATCAAGGTCCGACATTGATATAAAGGCACAGGGCAACCTTTCTTTAGCACAAAAATCGTTGTAAAGTAAGGCTACATGGCAGTCCCGGAGAAATTTCTAAAGCCCTACGATGCGCAGACTAGCGAAGTCTCTATATATGCAAAGTGGGAGGAGTCTGGCTACTTTAACCCAGACAACCTGCCTAAGCTGCCAGACGGGAGCGAGCGTACCGAACCATTCTCCATAGTATTACCACCCCCCAACGTCACGGGCACGCTCCACCTGGGCCATGCCTCGATGCTCGCGGTCGAGGATATTTTGGTGCGCTATCAGCGCATGCTCGGCAAGAAGACCCTGTGGCTCCCTGGCACCGACTCGGCCGCGATAGCAACCCAGAGCAAGGTAGAGAAAGAGGTACAGAAGGGCGAGGGCAAGTCGCGCCACGACCTTGGCCGCGACGAGCTCCTTAAGCGCATCAACGCATTTGCCGAAGAAAGCAAGGCAACCATAATAAACCAGGTTAAGCGCATGGGCTCATCCCTCGACTGGAGCCGCTACGCCTATACACTCGACGCTGAGCGCTACGCTGCTGTCATGGAGGCGTTTGTCCGGATGCACGCGGCCGGGCTCATTTACCGCGGCAACCGCATTGTTAATTGGGACCCCAAGGGCCAGACCACCATCAGCGACGATGAGATTGTGCACGAGGAGAGAGTGGCCAAACTGGTAACGTTTAAATACTCCAAGGACTTCCCCATTGCCGTCTCTACCACGCGGCTCGAGACGAAAGTCGGCGATGTAGCCGTAGCCGTGCACCCTGATGACGCGCGCTACAAAGACTTTGTAGGCCGCGAATACGACGCCATGTTCTGCGGCGTACCGCTGCATATCAAGATTATCGCCGACCGTGAGGTAGACCCGGAGTTTGGCACCGGCGCCCTGGGTGTTACCCCCGCGCACTCAATGACCGACTGGGAGATAGCCGAGCGCCACGCGCTTTCATCGCGTCCGCAGGTTATAAACGAGTACGCCAAGATGATCGTCGAGGGTCCTCTCAGCGGCAAGAAAGTGCTCGAGGCGCGGGAAACGGTCTTGGAGTGGCTCAAAACCGAGGGTCTTTTTATAGATGAGAGGGATATCGCGCAGAACGTCGCAACTGCCGAGCGTACCGGCGGCATTATCGAGCCTCTGCCTAAGCTGCAGTGGTTTATAGACGTCAACAAGCCTATAGCCGAGCGCGGTAACCGCTCGCTTAAGGAGATCATGCGCGACTCGGTAGCATCGGGTAGCATCACCATCACCCCCAGCCATTTTGAAAAAATCTACTTCCACTGGATAGAAAATCTGCGCGACTGGTGTATATCGAGACAGATTTGGTTCGGACACCGCATCCCTGTTTGGTATAAAGACGGCGAGGTGAAAGTGCAGGCCGCCTCGCCCGGCGAGGGCTGGGAGCAAGACCCGGACACCCTGGACACCTGGTTTAGCTCAGGGCTGTGGACCTTCTCGACACTCGGCTGGCCCAACAAGACCACTGACCTCAAGACCTACCACCCCACTTCGGTACTCGAGACCGGCTACGACATACTCTTCTTCTGGGTGGCGCGCATGATACTCATGAGCGGATTCCTGATGGACGAGGTGCCGTTTAAGAATGTGTACCTCCATGGCCTCGTGCGCGACGGCCAAGGCCGCAAAATGAGCAAGTCTCTGGGCAACATCATTGATCCTCTAGACATGATAGCGAAGTACGGCGCAGATGCTGTACGCTTGTCGCTCATTATGGGTGCGGCACCCGGCAACGACCTGCGCTTGGACGAGAACCGCATCCGCGGCTACAAGAACTTTGCCAACAAGGTATGGAATATCGCGCGTTTTGTGCTAGAGAGCGCGCAGGAGGTGGGCGCCGACACTAGCTCCCCTGTGCAGCCAGAAGACGCGAGCATTGTCGCCGAGGCGCGCGCTATGACAGCCGAAGTTGCCAAGCATATAGACACCTTTAGGCTCGACCTAGCGGCCGATGCCACGTACCAGTTCATCTGGAGCCGCTTTGCCGACCAGGTGCTCGAGGAAAGCAAGCCTATTGTCAAGGGTGCAGACGCAGCTCGCGCTGCATCGCGCGCTGCCGCGCTTTTGCAGACGCTCGACATTATACTCAAGGCACTCCATCCTTTTATGCCTTACGTAACCGAGGAGATATGGAGCGACATGCCTAGCAGTCGCGATTTGCTCATGGTTGAGCAGTGGCCAGCGTAGCGCGCGTGGTACAATTTTTGCATGTCCGGAGAGGTTCTTCTTATTGCAGTATTGGGAGGCATACTCCCCGCACTGCTGTGGCTCGCGTTCTGGCTCATGGAGGACAGGTGCGACCCAGAACCCAAGCGCTACATATTCTTCTGCTTTGTAGCCGGCATGGCGGCCGTGCCACTGGTCCTGCCGCTTGAGCGCGGCATAGCACCCTATCTTCATGGTTCCCAGCTACTTTTGGGGTGGGCCTTCATCGAGGAGATGTTTAAATTCGGCGCAGCCTACGTGGCGGCGCTACGTTTCCGCGTCTTCGACGAGCCGCTAGACGGCGTCATATACCTCGTCACGGCAGCACTCGGCTTTGCAGCACTAGAGAACGTGTTCTTTCTGCTTACCCCAGCCCAGGACGGCGACATGCTGCGCACAGTGGTCACGGGCGACCTGCGCTTTATCGGTGCATCACTCCTGCATACGCTTGCCTCTGCAACTATCGGCGTAGCACTCGCGCTCTCATTCTATAAAAGCGCGGCATTGCGCAGGCTTGCCGCGCTTGCGGGAGTTATCCTTGCTGTTGCATTGCACACGCTGTTTAATTTTTTTATACTGGAGAGTGGAAGCGGGTCTACCTTCTTGGTTTTCCTCGTTATCTGGCTTGGCATCGTAGCTCTCCTTTTTGCCATAGAGCAAGTCAAGCAACCGGCGCGCGACTA
>CAYHLQ010000040.1:0-5799 GCA_964357485.1 uncultured Candidatus Saccharibacteria bacterium
GCTTTTTCTGGATAATATTGTCAATCTTCGGGAAGAGGTATGTGTCTATAAATGCCCTGGCTGCATCATAGCCCTGGTCGAGATATATGGCGCCCACAAGCGCCTCAAAGGCGTTTGCCATGAGTATGCCGCGCGCGCGGCCGGTGTCTTTAGCCTCGCCGCGGCTAAGCAGAAGATAGTCGTTCATCCCCAGGTCTTGTGCCACCTCGGCGCACGTCACAGCATTAACAAGCGCGGCGCGGTAGGCGGTAAGGTCGCCCTCAGTCTGCGCAGGGAACTTCTCGTACAGAAAGTGCGTGGCAATAAGCTCTAGCACCGCATCGCCCAAAAACTCCAGCCGCTCGTTGTGACCCTTAACCTCGCCGCGGTGTTCGTTGAGGTATGAACGGTGCGTAAAAGCCTGCCGGAGGAGGTCGAGCTCGTTAAACTGGATGCCCAGCTTTTCTTGAAACGTATTAAAATCGGCTGCCATACTGGTATAAAAATCTATTTAGCTTTTATTTTTGTCTTGCCTTTGGCATCCGCACCCAGGTGCTCGACTGCCTTCATAACTATGGGGAGCATGTCCTCGTAAAAGTTCAGCTCCAGCGCATCTTGAAGTTTAAACCAGCGCGCGTCGTCTAACCCCCCCTTCTCGGCAAGCTCCACCTCGCTGAACGGAGACTTGGCGAGGAAGTATATAACGTGCTTGCGCTTCTTGCCTGTGGCCGGGTCGCTTGCCACGTACTCGTTCTCGCCCAGGCGCTCCTCAGGCTCAATATTGAGGCCAATCTCCTCCTTAATCTTGCGGACCACGCCAGCTTCTGGGGTTTCCTCCGGAGTCAGCTTACCCTTGCTCAAGGTCCAATGGCCGAAAATGTCGTGCACCAAGGCCAGGTAGAGCTCAAGGCCGGAGCGGGCATACACCACAGCACCCACCAGGCGCTCCTGCGGCATCTCCTCCCACGGCACCTCCTTCTTTTTCTTGGAGACCTCGTCGCGGCCGGGCTCGCCCAGTTCTTTATACACAGCACCAAGTACTCCGTTAACAAAGCGGCCCGAGTGTTCGCCGCCAAAGTGCTTGGCAAGCTCTATTGCCTCGTTAATAGCCACCTTGGCCGGGACTTTTTCGCGGTCGGCAAACAAAAGTTCGTATAAACCAAGCCTCAGCACGTTGCGGTCTATAGGCGCAATGCGCTCAATAGGCCACTCTGGCGCGGCCTTGCCTATGACAAGGTCGAGGTCTTGGGTGCGGCTAAGCACACCCCGGAGGAGCTCCTCCATAAACGGCGCATCTGCCCCTTGGGGCGTAAACTCGCTCATGTTGCGCAAAAGTACGCTGAGGCACGCCTCCGTTGATAGTTGACGGAAGTCCCACTCAAAGAGTGTCTGCAGAACGACTGAGCGTGAGAGGTGCCTGTTGGCCATTATGTTAAGAGCAATCGGGTGAACCCTCGGGAGCGTAAGTGGTACGAGTCAAGATTCGGAAAATCCTCACTCCTACCTCTTATGAGGAGAATACCTCCTACTTCTGGGCGGTCTCCTTCTTGGCCTTGCGGGCCGACTTTGCAGCCGCCTTGGCTGCTATATCTACCACAACACGGCCGCGGTAGCGCCCACAGGACGGGCATGCGCGATGAGACACACGCGGGGAGCCGCACTCGCAAACGGCGAGCTTTTGTGCCTTGAGGGCATGATGCGAACGGCGGTTAGCCGTGTGCGCCCTTGTGTGTCTCATCCTTACTACCATGCCCCTAAGGTATCAAATGTGGCCCAAAATAACAACCCCCGCCTGTGCATGGCACTAGCGGGGGTATTCAGACCCAAGAAAGATCCTCAGAGGCGGTGGCGACAGCCTTGCTTGGTTATTTTAACCGGACTGACAGCAACCAGCTGGTTGTGACCGCACCTCTGTTTTGCCTGGCAGCCTATCTCAGTATCGTGATCGTGATAATCAACACAATCACGAGCATTTACGTTGTGCTTGCATCCCTTACAAGGACACATCTGGCCGGTTTTAGCCGGTCTGGTTGTTGTAGATCCCAACACGTATATACCCCCTTATTTCCAAATATCATGCCGACTCCTCGGCAGCCCAGTGCACGCGTACTACCAACCCAGAGCCTACTCCGGCCTTGTCACGCCGTCAAATGAGTTGTGCACCTCATAAACACACAGACCCTGCCTCCTGTAGTGATAGGTAGAGCAAGCTGTCTATCCACGAGAGGGTAGGTTTTTGCAAAATGAGCGCCGATGCAGGCCGCACAGGCCAAACGCTCCTATTGCCTTGCGGTGATGCACAGTGCCGTAGCCCTTGTGCACCTCAAACCCGTACTCCGGATACTGTGGTGCGAGTTTTTTCATAAGCCTGTCGCGCCGCACCTTGGCCACAATAGACGCAAGCGATATGACCGGCTCAAGCACATCGCCTTTTATTATCGTCTCCTGCCTATACTCCGGTGGAGCCTTAAGCAGGCCGTCTAGTTTTATAAAACTAGCCCCAGGCTCGGCCACACACCGCACCCCGCTCCACACACCGCGCCGCACCGCCTTTGTTATCCCATGAGTATCAATGTAGCCAGCCGATGAGAACCCTACGATATATCGTAGGGTTCCTTGCCGCTTGAGTCTCTGTACCTCTTTATATATCTCCTCCCGCTTTGTCTCGCTAAGCTTTTTAGAGTCATTAACGCCCGGGAAGGCTCTTTTAATATCAAACCGGTACGGCACCGCCACAACTCCCACGGCAACCGGCCCCGCCAGGGGTCCGCGCCCCGCCTCATCAACGCCACCTAACCATTGCATTACGGCATTGTATCAGCCCTCCCTTGTCCTTTTGTTTGACCTCGTAGGTCGAACATGTAGTATGTCCGACATGGAGTTTTACCACGCCTTAAACCGTCGCGTAGACAAAACGACTCTCTTTCTCGACGACAAGGATCGAGCGCGGTTTGTGCTAGGCCTCGACCTATTCAACGACGAGGCCCCTATAGATAACCTGCACCGTATGATAAACGGCACGTATGTTCGACCTCGTAGGTCGAACAGGTGGCCGCTGGTGCGGATACACGCATGGTGTTTGATGGGCAATCATTACCATCTACTACTTTCGGAAACACGAGAAGGAGGCATGAAGAAATTCCTCATGAAGCTCAATGTAGGATATGCGAAGTACTTCAACGAGCGACATAAGCGCTCGGGCACCCTGTTTCAGGGCCGAACGAAGAAAGTCCGGATCGCTACAGATGCGCACTTTCTGCATATACTGAACTACATTCACCTAAACCCGCTCGATTTTATGCGCGGCGCTCAGAGTTGGCGTGAAAGAAGTATCGCCAGCTCATCAGAAGCCCTGCGTTACCTTAAAGACTACAAATGGAGTAGCTACTTGGATTATTGCGGCTGTACGAACTTCCCAGACCTTGTGGATACAACATTTTTCAGCAAAGCGTTCCCGGACTATCCAAATACATTGCGCGACTACCTTAAAAGTTTAGACATGGGGGAAATTAAGCAATTTATCCTGGAATAATGTTCGACCTACGAGGTCGAACAGGCTGGAACAAACAAGAAGCCCGGCGCATGCGCGCCGGGCTTTGGGTAAAAACGAATTGGGGCAGGAATTGAGGACTCCTACTGGTCGTCCGGAATGGGATATTTTCCAGAATTTGCACGCTCGAAGCTCATTCCGAGCAAGAACGCTGCCCTTGCTACATCGTGCAGGCACATATGCGTGTCATCCATATCGCAGAGCCCTTCAAGGAACTTCTGGCCGCCGTTCTGATGGACAATGCGTCGCCGGGTAATGCTGTTGCGCTTGATTGTATCCGTAGTAATCATGGCACGAAGACTCGGCCCTTTCTCTGAGTCGAGGTTTACCACCTCAATACCGATCATTTCCACTTCCTCCAACAGTTAACTACGGCCACAGTATACGAACTGGCTCAAGGGGGCAAACCAGGAGTATATGAGCCTAGGCGCTCATATACTCGTCGCTCGCTCGGAATAAAATGGGATTTTCTTCGCTCGCTTCGCTAGAGTATAGTGAAAACCTATGGCGACCTCCTTCGTACCCCTGCATGTGCACTCGCACTACTCGCTACTTAAGGCCCTGCCCAAAATTGGCGACCTGGTAGACAAGGCCAAGGAAGAAGGCGTCGAGGCGCTTGCACTCACCGACCTTGGCAATCTCTACGGCGCCATCGAGTTTTACAAAGCCTGCAAGGATGCCGGCATCAAGCCCATCATCGGGCTCGAGAGCGTGATGGAGGGCGGCAGGCATATCCTGCTATATGCCAAGAATATCCAGGGATACAAAAATCTGCTCCAGATAGTAACCAAGTCGCACCTCAACTCGCCAGGCAACCCCACGGTTACCTCGCAAATGCTTGAGGAGCACGGCGAGGGGCTCATACAACTAGACCCTAAAGACACCGATGTACCCATGCGGGAGGTGTACTACATACACGGCGAGGACCGCCGGGCATGGGAGACCCTGCGCGCGATAGAGAACCGTGGGCCAGTAGACAGCGGTAACATTGATGAGGAAGAAGATTCTTTTGCTTTCCCCACCCAGACCGAGATGGAAGAGCGGTTTGGAAAAGAAGCGCTGCGCAAGACACTCGACATCGCGGCGCAGTGTGACCTCGACCTCGGGCTGGGCACATGGTACTTCCCCGATATAGACATACCCGCCGGGCAAACCTACGACCAGGAGCTACGCCGACTTGTCGAGGAAGGCATCAAGCGCCGCTTTATCGGCGAGACGGAGGAGATCCGCAAGCGCATCGAGTACGAGTACGAAATAATCACCAAAAAGGGCTACTCACCGTACTTCCTGGTGGTTGCCGACCTCCTTAACTTTGCCCGCACCAACAAGATACTCACCACCATCCGCGGCTCGGTCGCAGGCTCGCTAACCACGTATGTGCTCGGTATTACCAACGTTAACCCGCTTTTGTACAAGCTCCCCTTCGAGCGTTTTCTCAACCCGGAGCGTCCCTCCGCGCCCGACATAGACATGGACTACGCCGACAACCGGCGCGACGAGGTTATTGAGTACGCCCGCCAGAAGTACGGCACAGACAAGGTAGCCCAGATAGGCACCTTTGGCACCATGCTGGCGCGCGGGGTTGTGCGCGACGTAGCACGCGCCCTGGGGCTCCCCTACGGCCTGGGCGACGCTATTGCCAAAGAGATCCCGATGGGCTCGCAAGGGTTCCCCATGACCCTGGAGCGCGCCATGGTTGAGAATCCGGAACTCGCCAAAATGTACAAACAAGACCCGCAGGTGCGCGAGATTATCGAGCTCGGCAAGAAGATCGAGGGCTGCGCGCGCCATGTGGGTGTGCACGCGGCCGGCGTCGTCATATCTCCCACGCCGCTTACCGACTACACCCCGCTGCAGCTGGACCCCAAAGGCGGCAAGCTCATCACCCAGTACGACATGTACTCGATAGACGAGAACAACGCGGGGCTCCTTAAATTCGACTTTCTGGGCATTAAGAACCTGGCCATACTCGCCCACTCGGTCGAGATGGTGGAGAAGACCCGAGGCGTGGTCATAGACATAGAGAACATACCCGTGGACGACGCAAGAACTTTCGAGATGTTGGCGCTCGGCCAGACGGAAGGACTGTTCCAGCTCAACGGCTCTGGCATGACGCGGTTTTTAAAAGAACTTAAACCCAGCACAATACACGACATCAACGCGATGGTCGCACTCTACCGCCCGGGCCCGATGGAAACTATCCCCCAGTACATCGAGCGCAAGCACAACCCGGCGATGGTCAGCTATGCCGACCCCCGCATGAAGGAATA
>CAYHLQ010000041.1:0-5688 GCA_964357485.1 uncultured Candidatus Saccharibacteria bacterium
GCTCAACTTTCAACGCAATCGGGTTGCACACCGGCGTTCCTGTGGGCGGTTTTTTTTGGGTTGGGGCGGGGGATGTTAATTGGGGCTCGGGTTTAAAAACAAACCCCCCCGCGCCTCTCACACTCGTGCGGGTTGCGCTAGTGCGCCGCCTTGCTACCAACCAGTTTGCCCAAGCGAGCGGTCTTAGCCGCAATGAGTCAGACACGCTCGAGGGCGCGGCCAATTTTACCCGCGTGTACGAGGCCCTTAAGGAGGAGGGAGTCATCGAGCAGAACACGCCTTGGAAGGACGTCGCCTTTACTCATCCGACCCCCAGCACTGGTTACCCCAGTGGGTACGATGGCAAGGTCGGCCTTCAAGAGGTAATCGCTCCCGGCTTTGAAACTCTCAATATAGTAGAAGACGCGCTGTTTAAGGCCGCCCAGGGCCAAACTAGCGTCGAGGAGGCAATAAACCTTACCCAGTAAGGCTATTTTAGTGCCTCCAAAAAAGACTTGACAAAACTCCCAAATGGCAGTATAATGTGTGCTACAGAGTCGCATTGGGCGATTCTTTCAAATAGAGGGGGTTACTATGTACGTCATCGATCGCACCGGCGCTGTGAGTTTCGCTCAGACCAAGCGCGAAGTGGCACAAAAGGCCGTCGAAGATCGCCAAGAGGGCAAATAATTTAAAACAAGGGGCAGAAACAGGGCGCTTGTCGAAAGACGGCGCCCTTTTGCTTTTCTAAAAATGGTATATTGGCTAGGTGAGTAAAAAACGCTTAGTAGTAGGAAACTGGAAGATGTACATCGAGTCGCCCGAGGCGGCTAAAAAATTTGCCGTTCTTCTGCGTAAGAAGTCCCGCGCCTTTTTGGGCACTGAAGCTTGGTTTGCACCTGCATTCCCGCTTATTGCTCCTGCAGCGGCTGCCCTTAAAGGTTCATCTGTAAAAGTAGGCGCACAGACTATCTCAATACACCAAGAGGGTGCACACACGGGCGAGGTGTCGGCCAAGATACTAAAGGCATCGGGAGTTTCTTTTGCGCTAGTGGGACACTCTGAGCGCCGCGCCCAGGGCGAAACCGACGAGGATGTGCGTGAGCAGCTGCAGGTAACGCTCGGTGCGGGATTAACAGCAATACTGTGCGTGGGCGAGACCGAGCGCGAGCCCGACGGCTCGCACTTTGTGCAGATTGCCAACCAGCTGCACCGCGCCCTTGCTCGCCTGGGCGATGCTAAACTCCCCGCAGGGAAGCTTGTTGTGGCTTACGAGCCGGTGTGGGCGATAGGTAAGACGGCGGCAGAGGCGATGAAGGGCTCAGATGTAGAGGAGACAGCGATATTCATCCGCAAAATCCTCTCTGAAGCACTGGGCCGTGATGCAGTGTCGCGTGTGCCGATATTGTACGGCGGTTCTGTCGAGCCACAGAACGCCGGCGCACTCATGAAAGAGGGCGGCATCAACGGGTTTTTGGTTGGACACGCGAGCGCCGATATTGATTCATTTATAGAAATTCTCAAGGCCGTTAGGCCTATTAAAAAATAGCCATGCAAGAAGTAAAATCTGTTAGGGACGCGGACGTCGCAGGCAAGCGTGTCCTGGTGGCGGTAGACTTTAACGTCCCGATAAAGGATGGGCTCATTGTGGACGATGCGCGCATACGCGCGGCTTTGCCGACGCTCGAGCTGCTACATGGCCGCGGCGCCAAGATTGTCGTTATGACCCACCTGGGTCGCCCAGCCGGCCGCGAGGTGGAGAGTCTGAGTGTAGCGCCCGTAGCCCATCGCCTCGGCGAGCTTATGAAGTGCCGCATTACAGTGGCACCCGAAGAGAGCGACTTTATGATGTTGGAGAACCTGCGCTTTGACTCACGCGAGGAGGAGGGGAGTATGGAGTACGCACAGGAGCTTGCGACTTTCGGCGAGCTGTATGTTAACGAGGCATTTTCAAACTCGCATCGTTCGCACGCCTCTGTTGTCGGAGTACCTCAGCTTCTGCCGGCCTATGCCGGTGTCCGCCTTATGGAGGAGATGCAGCAGCTCGGGGAGGCGCTAACGCCGCCACCTGGCGCGCTCGCTATCATTGGGGGGGCAAAGTTCGAGACCAAACAGCCGCTGATTGAGAAGCTTTTACCAAACTTTGCCCGCATACTGCTCGGGGGTGCCTTGGGTAACGATGTTATAAAGGCACGCGGCTTGCCGGTGGGCGCATCATTGGTGTCTAACGTGCCAGCAAGTTTTGCTATTGCAAGCGAGGACAAGCTTGCAGTTGCGACCGATGCGGTGATGGAAAAGCAAGCAAACAAAGAGGCGCGCACCGGCTTGATAGTGGATGTGCGCGCAGATGAGAGGATCGTTGACGTTGGACCAGTTACCGCGACTGCATGGGCGCAGATGGCCGAGGACGCGCCGTTTGTACTATGGAACGGCCCTCTGGGTATATATGAAGAGGGTTACACCGAGGCCAGTGACCTTGTTGCGAAGGCTTTGGCACGCTCCAAGGCGCGCGCGGTGGTGGGTGGGGGAGATACGGGTGCGGCGCTCAGCAAATATTCTTTTGACCCGCAAAAGGTGTTCCTCTCTACAGGCGGGGGTGCGATGCTCCAGTTTTTGACCGATGGTACCCTGCCCGGCATCGAGGCTTTAAAGAAATCTAGCTAGAGAGGGCCGCGCGGATTTTTTCGGCGTTGCCGGCGAAGTCGTTCTTGTCTCCTTGCACCTCGTTGTTGGGGAAGACCCAAATGTGCGCATGGGCGACCTCGTCGCCGACAATGCGCGAGAGCACCCACTCGGTGTTAAATGCCTTGCGCTGCGCGCGGGCTATCTTCTGCACCACCTCGAAGTACTCGCCGATATTTTGCACGTCCCACACCCAGCGTACGTGTTCCTTGGGTATGACCTGTGCATGGCCGGGCGACTGCGGGTGTATGTCGAGGAACGCGACAAACCTATCGTCCTCATACACCTTATGTGCGGGTATTTCGCCTGCGACTATTTTGCAAAAGATGCAGTTGTCCATGCACCTAAGTATACTAAACGGATGCAAAAAGTTTATGCCGTGCGCGAGCGGCTGCACGATAGCCTGCTGGAGCACCTGATGCTCGCGCGCGGCGTTGCCCCGGAAGGGTTTGCCGAGTTTTTAGAGCCTGACTACGTGGCACACAGCCACGACCCGTTCTTGCTGCCTGGTATGGAGGCCGCCGTTGATCGTATTGTGGCCGCTATAAAAAACAGCGAGCCAGTGTGTGTGTGGAGCGACTACGATGCCGACGGCGTGCCGGGCGGCGTGATGCTAAGCTCGTTTTTGCGTGACATGGGGCTCACGGTCAGGCATTACATCCCGCACCGCCACAAAGAAGGCTACGGATTAAATAAAGAGGGCCTTGCCGAGCTGGCCGGGCAGGGCATCAAGCTTGTTATTACCTGCGACTTAGGCACGACCGAGGTCGAGCAAATCGCCTTTGCCAACTCTAAGGGTGTTGATGTTATTGTGACTGATCACCACCTAGAGCCCGAGGTGTTGCCCGAGGCACTTGCGGTTATCAACCCCAAACTCTCTTCGAGCAAATATCCTTTTGATGGCCTATGCGGCGCGGGCGTTGCGTGGAAGCTGGTGCAGGGAGTGTTGGCTAAGTACCGGCCCGAAAGTTTCCCGGAGGGCAAAGAAAAGTGGTACCTCGACCTGGTTGGCATAGGCACGCTTAGCGACATGGTGCCCTTGGTAGGGGAGAACCGGATGCTCGCTCAGTTTGGGCTTAAAGTGATGCGCCGCGGGCGCAGGCCGGGGCTTGCGGCGCTCCTTAAGCTTTTGCGCATACAGCCGCGCACCTTAACCGAGGATGATATCGGCTTTATGGTGTCTCCGCGCATCAATGCCGCGTCGCGCATGGACAGCCCGGAGGCCGCAGCGCGCCTGCTTGCAACAGAAAATATCGTGGAGGCGGGCGAGCTTGCGTTCGCTTTAAATAAAATAAACGACGAGCGGAAGACCTTGGTCGCAAGCACGGTCAAAGAGGTTAATAAGCGCTTGGTACTCGGTGGGCTCGAAGGTCCGGTGATAGTCATGGGTAGTCCCTCGTGGCGGCCGGGCATCTTGGGGCTCGTGGCCAACAGCTTGGCCGAGGCGCATCACAAGCCGACATTCCTCTGGGGACGCGAAGGGGGAGAACTTTTGCGCGGCAGCTGTCGCTCGGACGGTGTGACAAATATTGTCGAGCTTATGCATGCGGCGGGAGACGTTTTCGACCATTGCGGCGGGCATGCGGCCTCCGGCGGGTTTGCCTTGCGCGAGGAGCGTGCGCACGAGCTGCCTGGTGCGCTCACTAAAGCGTATGAATCTCTTAAGAATCAGGGCGCCACGGCAAAAGAGATTAGTGTGGACCGCGAGCTTGATTTAAGCGAGCTGCCGTATGCACTGCGGCACCTCGACCGCCTCGCACCGTTTGGTGTCGGCAACAGCAAGCCCTTGTTTATATTCCCCAACGCGACTGTCGGGTCTTTAAAAATGTTCGGCAAACAGCAGAACCACTTGCAGATTTCTTTGGCCGACGACTTTAATCGTGTGGACGGCATAGCGTTCTTCTCGACCCCGGACACATTCCAAAAGCGCCCGGCAACAGGCGAGAGGGTAGATGTAGTGGGCAACGTGGAGCGCGACTGGCGCGGCCAGCCCCGCGTCCGCATCGTCGATATTTTGTAACTCAAAATTGTCTAAATTTAGTTTCAGAGGGTTTTAGGAGTCAAAAAACCTATATAAAAAGGCATAAATTGACTTACCCCCAACTACTAGATATTTTCAGGTTGACAGTGTATATTGAAGGCGGAGGTATGCAATAATAACTTTCAAGGTGCTGCGATGTTCCCTCGGAGAATCCGGGACTTAAGCCGCAGGTAATTATCATCTTGGGAGACGCTACTTCCACAAAGAAAGTCTGCTTCGGCAGGCTTTTTTTGTGTCTAAAATTCAGATGGTTTAAATATCTCCCTTCCTTCGTCTAAAAGGTTGTTCTTTAACATTCGGTAGTACTCATTGCCCAAAGGCTTTTTCTCATGGTACCAAGCAAGGGCTCCAGTAATCCAATCTACTATCTGTATGTTCTTATTTGAAGTCGAGTCAACTATAGATATGTTTATTCGGGTTCCCTTGGGAAGTTTTGGTTGCAAGCGGCTTTTAAGTAGATTCTTAAACTCCATCTGTGTAAGTCCGGGAAGCTTCCTCTGGTCACAAATTATAAAGAGTTCTTTATGTATGGGCGGAAGATACATTTCAAGAACCTCACCAATTATGTTTGTGTAGAGTAATCCTTGATGTTTCAAATCCTGAGTAGGTATATTTTTCTTATACAAATAGACATATCGCACCCTGACATCCATGTCTGCTATATGTTTGAGAGTTTTTTGGCGTAATGCCAGGTCTATGCGAGTAGAAGACCATTTGACTTCGTTCTGACTTCGCATTTTCTTGGGGAACTTGGATCCTACCCATTTTTTGAATCCTTTTTCTGTCTTTGATGGGTCACCAATAATAAAGGACCCCACAACGAAGCATTTTTCGGAATTCGAGCTGCCAAAATGGCCACTTTCATCTATAAAAATATGAGCCATTGGCGGACAGTATACGCGCAATAAGTACCTTTGTAACGCCCTACTGCGCTATACTGCAAGGCATGCAAGAAATACTTTTATTTACAGACGGGGCTAGCAAGG
>CAYHLQ010000042.1:0-5473 GCA_964357485.1 uncultured Candidatus Saccharibacteria bacterium
CTTTTAATCTTCATCTGTTGACGCCGCCAATGATGCTATATATGTGGAGTATGACGCCGAGCGCCACCATGACGACCGCGAGCCAGACGATGACAAGGAGTACCGGCTCGAGTATAACGGAGAGGTTTTTGGTCGAGGCGTCGGACTTTTCTTCATACACCGCACCTACTTTAAGCAGCACACTCGACAACGTACCGGAATTAGCACCCGTCGCCAGCAGCTGCTGTATGGTCGAGGGTATGAGCCGGCCGACGCCCGGATACTGTGAGAAACTCTGTAAGAAAGGGTCGCCCGCCTCTATGCGCCCGCGCACATGTATATAAAGAGCCTTGTAGCGCTGCCATTGCGCGGCCTCTGTGAGTGAGTCGAGCGCCTCGAGTATGGGTACGCCCGCGCGCAGGAGCCCGCCTAGTATGTAGCCCAGGCGCGCCAGCTCGACCTCGACAATGAGCGTGTGCACGCCCGGCATGTTAAAGAGCAGCGCCTCTCCCAGGCGCCGCCCCTGTGGGTGGACAAACGTGCCATAAAACAAGAGTCCGAGTATAGCGATACCAAGCGGCACAGCCCACAGCCCATGCTCGCCCAAAAATGAACCGAAGCCGAGTACGGCGCGCGTGACAAGCGGCAGCTCGATATGCAGCTGATAAAACACACGCGCTAAGCGCGGGAGTATAAACCATGACACTCCAACCCCCACCACAAGCGTGACAAAAAACACGAGCGTCGGGTACAGGAGTGCCGAGCGTACCTTGGAGTAGAGCGTGCGCTGCTTTTCCTCTTGGTCGCTAATAAGCCCAAAGCTCTCGACAAGCCGGCCAGACTCCTCGCCGATGCGCATGAGCGTAAGCACGCGCGGCGCAAACAACTTACTCTGCGCAAAAGCGCTCGAGAGCGGCGTGCCAGAGGCAACCCTCTCGCGCACCTCACTCATAAGCTTTATGACTTTTTGGCTTTGCATGCCGCTTTGTATGGAGTCCAGAGCCGACAGCATGTCCACGCCCGAGGCCAAGAGGAGCCCGAGGTTGTGGGTCAGATACTCGAGGTCTTTGCGCCCACCGAGAGAAAAGGAAGCTTTGGAGAGAGAGCGCAGGCGCGCTACAAGAGGCATCATAAGGAGTCGGGCCGGGCAACGCGCATAAGCTCCTCTATAGTCGTGGTGCCAGCCATTACCTTGTCCCATCCGTCGTCAAACAGCGAGCGGCTGCCCTGCGAGCGCGCGAGCTTTTGTATGTCTATGCGGCGCGGCCGCGTGGCAATAAGGTCTTGCATCTCGGGCGTATTGTGCATCATCTCAAAGATGCCGGTGCGGCCGCGATAGCCACTGCCGTGGCACAGTGCGCACCCCTGACCCTTGTAGAGCGTGATGCTCTTTTGCGAGCGGGCAAGAAATCCCGGGGCCTTGACCAGGGCGCGCGCCTCGGCGACAGAGAGCGTGTAGCTTACCTTGCACGCATCGCATATGGTGCGCGCCAAGCGCTGTGCGACGATAAGCTCTAAAGTCGAGGCGAGCAAAAAGGGCTCGATACCCATGTCCAAGAGGCGTGGCACAGTCGTCGCCGCGTCGTTGCTGTGGAAGGTGGAAAACAGGAGGTGTCCCGTAAGCGCCGCGTTCACAGCAATTTCTGCGGTCTCGCGGTCGCGTATCTCGCCCACCAGGACGACGTCCGGGTCTTGGCGCACTATGGAGCGCAGCCCCCGGGCAAAGGTAAGCTCGGTCGCCTGGTTAGTCTGTATCTGGTTGAGCCCCTCTATCTTGTACTCGACCGGGTCCTCTATGGTCGTGATGTTTACCTCTGCCGAGTTGCGCATCGAGAGGAACGCGTACAGAGTGGTCGTCTTGCCAGAGCCCGTCGGACCCACGGTGAGTATCATGCCAAAGGGCTTGCGAGCGGCTATGTCGAGGAGTTCCGCATTGGCCGCGGAGAGCCCAAGCTCGGGTATGGTAAAGCCCACATAGGAGGACAAGAGCCGCATCACGACCTTCTCGCCTTCTATGGTAGGTGCAATGGATACACGGACATTGATGGCGCCACCTTGGCGCTCGTAGCGGAAGGACCCGTCTTGCGCCCGACGATGCTCGTCTATGGGGAGCTGCGACTGCACCTTAATGCGGTTTAAGAGCTGGTCAAAAAATGCCTTGGGAATGCGGCCGGCCAGCATGAGTACCCCGTCTATGCGGAAGCGCACCAGGGCTTCGGCAGTACGTGGCTCGATATGAATATCGGAGGCCTTGGCGTCGGCAGCGTGGTCGAGCATGGCCTGGACGACGTCTGGCGCCTGGGCGAGCGACGTGCCAAAGAGCTCCTCAAACTTGCTAGCGAGCGACTTGTCATACAGCCGCAAGGCCTTGTCTATGCTGCCGGGGAGCGCAT
The DNA here is from genome assembly GCA_964357485.1 of uncultured Candidatus Saccharibacteria bacterium. Taxonomy (GTDB): domain Bacteria; phylum Patescibacteriota; class Minisyncoccia; order Phycocordibacterales; family SBAW01; genus GWA1-54-10. The sequence continues at coordinate 2,373 of CAYHLQ010000042.1, forward strand.
AGCGCAGCTCGGTGGCTTTGCCTGCGAGGAGCTTTGCGAGCGATGCGGCAAGATCCTCCGACGGATGGTCAGAGGCGAGCATAACCGACACCGCATCCTCTTTTAGTACGACGACACGGCTCTTTTTTGCAAGTTCCTCGGATATAGAGCCGAGGGCCTTGCGGTCAGTAGGCATAACCTCCTCGTCGGCATACCTCACCCCCAGTGTGTCTGCTATAGCCTGGCCCAAGATATCTTTGGTAAGAAATTTCTGCTCAAGTAGGACATCGGACAAGGTTGCCTTCTTGTCCTTAGCATACGCAAGAGCTCCTGAAAGTTCTTCAGGCAAAAGGTACTGGCCGCGCTCTAGTGCCTGCGCCAGGCCTTCGTCGTTTACGATATCGCCAACGCGCATCATGGCTTGGGGCCGGCTTTACCCAAAACCCCCTCAAGCTGCTCGACCACCTGCTTGGGGTTATAGTCGCTCTTAACCATATAGAGCGCGGCGCCCATGTCCGTGCCCTTCTGCGCATCATCCTTGCCAGCTAGGTTGGTTAGGAGCACGACCGGAATGTTTTTAAGCGCTTGATCTTCCTTAATGTTTTTAAGCACATCAAAGCCGCTCATTTTAGGCATCATGATGTCCAGTACAATAAGGTCCGGTTTAGGCGTCGCCGCTTTAAGCTGGGTGAGTGCCGCCTCGCCATCGTGTGCAAGCTCGACCTCGTGGCCGCCAAGGCGCAACGCGCGCTCGTACATACGGCTCATCAGAGGGTCATCTTCTGCAAGAAACAGCTTAGCCATACGTTAAGTATACAGGGAATAAATAGTATAAAGGGGCCAGTATAAAGTATAAGGGGAGAAAATCTTTATACCTTATACTGGCCCCTTTATACTTTAGGTCTTGGCCACTGGCACCGTAAAGTAGAAGGTGCTCCCGCGGCCCAACTCGCTCTTTTCTAGGCCTATGTCACCGCCCATGGCTTGCATGATGAGTTTGGAGATATAAAGGCCAAGACCCGTGGACTGCGAGACATCGCGGGCCAACATGTCCTCGCCTGCCTGCTGGAACTTGCGGAAGAGCCTCGACTGGTTTTGCGGCGAGATGCCCACGCCGGTGTCCGTTACCGATACTTTTATGCTCTCGCCCTCCATCACCGCCTCGATGCTGATAGTGCCTTGGCGGCTAAACTTTATAGCGTTGCCCACAAGGTTAAGGAGCACCTGCTCGACCCGGTTCTTGTCGGCCACAACGGGCGGGAGTCCTTGTGGCGAGACGTAGCTGAGCGCGAGGCCCTTTTGCTGCACCATCTCGTGCATGTCGCGCACTACCTTCCCGACCACCTCCGCAAGCTCAAAGCTCTCCTTCTTTATCTCTATCCTGCCCTGCTCCAGCCTGGACACCTCGAGGAAGTCGTTGACCACGTCTATAAGGCGCACGCTCGAGGCGTTTATGTCTTGGAGCATCTCTTTTACATCTTTATCCTGTATCTTGTCGGCAAACATAGTGAGTATCATGTCGGCGTTGCCCTTGATGGCCGTAAGTGGCGTGCGCAGCTCGTGTGACGCCACCGCAAAAAACTCGTCGCGCGAACGCTCCATAACCTTGGCCTCGGTAATATCCTCAACGATGAATATATAGCCAATAGTTTCGGCACCCTCACCCACTGGAGCGCAGATAATGCGCAAGAACTTTTTGCCGTACGGGACCTCTTTAAACTCGACAGGCTCTTTAAGTTCCATGCACCGTTTGCATGAGGCCGCTATGTCCAGGTCTATTTTTGAGTCGGGCTTCTGGAGCAGCCGGGTTATGTCATGAATGGACTGTATGTCCGTGCCCACGTCCAGTATTTTTTCCAGGATCGGGTTTTTAAGCAGGATGCGGTCCTGTGCATCAGAGAGAACAAAGCCGAACGAGAGTGAGTTGATGGATGCCAAGAGCCGCGCTTTTTCCTCCCGGAGCTCCTTCGTACGCAACAACACTGTTTCTTCGGCCCTTTTCTTCTCCTCGTCAATATCCTCCAGCAGGTTGAGGATTGCAGCCTTGGACCTATTATTCTCTATAACCTGGCTGCCTAGAGCGGCGGCCTTCTGCTCCGTCTCCTGCACCTGAGCTTCAAGCCCTGTGCGCGAGGTTTTGAGCTTTGTTGTCATATCATTGAACGCTGCCGCAAGCTCGCCAAGCTCGTCGTGCGTGCGTACCGATAAAGATTGTCCCAGATCGCCCTCAGAGATATGCATCGCGCCATCACGCAAGAGCTGTATAGGCCGCGCGATAAGCCTTGTGAGCAGAAAGCCTAAAAGTAGCGCGATAGCCACCGCAGCAAAGGACAGAATGATGTTCTCCCTAACAGCCGCCGCGGAGACCGCCACAGCCTCGCTGGTAACAATCTCTATCTCGATGCGCTCTCGTACGATAGCATCCTCTATTATTTGTCTGAGGTCTACAATAGCAGCATCAAGTACCCTTGCTTGCGCGGCGCTTTCCGCATCATCCGCTCCGTCCTCCTTGAGCGACAAATACGCCAATGAGCTATCCACAATATTGTTGCGCGCCTCCTCGAGCCTGCCTAAGAACGAGACGTCCTCGGCATTATCAAGATCAATGCGTCGCTGATACTCCTTCTCCCATTTATCGAGTTTTTCAAGGTTTGCGAGCAGCTTGTTCTTTTTATCCGCACTGTCTTGCACGGTCTGAAAAGTAGTTGCCTCCTTGTCTACCTCGCCCGCGACGCTCTTCATCTCCAGGAGAGACTCGATGATTGCAGAATTATGGACAATGCGCAGAAGATTGTCTCCAGACCTCCCCTGGTTGAGGATGTTGAAGTACGCCGATAGTATCGAGAACACCGCTATGAGCAAGAAGGTTCCAAGCAGTTTCGTCCTGATGGAAAAAGTCTTGTTCATAGCGAGGACGCCGCTTTGATTGCCGCGTCGCCGACACGCTCGCCGAGCATGACGCCAGCCTCGTGGTCCATGAGGTAGTGTATGCCGCCCCATATGCGCGACATGCCTGCCTCATGCGCTTTTGTCTCCCACATAGTCTTGTCTTCCGGAAAATAATGCTTGAGCACCGCTGCCCCTGCCGCACGATGGGCGAGCGAGCCCCCCTCGTCGCCTCG
>CAYHLQ010000043.1:0-5200 GCA_964357485.1 uncultured Candidatus Saccharibacteria bacterium
AGCCTGCTTCTCCTCGTCGCTCAGCTCATAGGTGGAGGCGAACGCAGCTAGCGGCTTGGCATACACGCCAACGCGGTCGCGGGAGTAGAGAGTGGACAATACCACGCCAAGGCCGGTCTCATCAAGCATACACAGCGCAAAACTCTGGTTGCCGCCCTGGCCCTCGCCCGAGAACGGGTTGAAGCGCACAATGCCCAAACCCTGGACCGAGCCGCGCAAGCGGCTCTCGGCAAGCTTGAGGTACTTCTCTAACTCAGTGCGGAACTCCTTAAACTCCTTCATCTCGCGCATGAGTATGGAAATAGTCTCCTCTATGGAGCCATTGCGGCCGAGTGCGAGGCGCGCTAAGCGGCGGCGCAGGGATAGATGCATAATAAGGAGCACAATAGCGAAGAGAAGCGCGGCAAGTGCCATATATGGGGCGGCAATAGTGAGCCACTGCTTGGCTACGATAAAATAGGGGTATAGTGCCGCTCCGGACATGAGAGTAGTATACTCTTTTATATGTTTTGGAGTAAACGGATATATGCAGATGCAGCGGCTTCAACACCCTTATCTCGACGTGCAAAAAAAGAATTGGTTCGAGTATTGGACTTGTACGGCAACCCGGGCGCTTTGCATAAAGAGGCCTTGGCAGCCAAGCAAGAGCTAGAGGCGGCGCGCAAGAGTATAGCTGAGTCCATAGGCGCGCATGCAGATGAAATTGTCTTTACGGCGTCGGGCACCGAGGCTAACAACCTGGCAATTACGGGCACGCTAGGGCCCCGTCTGCGGCTTGGGGAAAAACTTTCGGCTACCACGAGCGTTATCGAGCATCAGTCTGTTTTGGCGCCCTTGCAAGCGCTCGAGCGCGAGGGTCTGGTGCTTTCCGTCGCTCAAGTCCAGCCGGACGGACTGCTGTTTCCTAATGCGGTACCCGATGCAATGCGGGCAGACACGGCACTTGTCTCTGTACAGCTTATAAACAGCGAAATGGGGGCCGTGCAGCCCGTGCGCGATATTGCAAAAGCTCTGCGTCGCACACAGACACCTGTACTCTTTCATATAGATGCGTCGCAGGCGCCACTGTGGATGAACCTTAAGGTAGAGAAGCTGGGCTGTGACTTAATGACGCTTGATGCGCAGAAAATTATGGGTCCCAAGGGTATCGGCTGCCTTTATATAAAGAGAGAGACGCTTATAGACCCAATTGTCTGGGGCGGCGGCCAGGAGAAGGGGAGGCGCGCGGGCACGGAGAACGCTCCGCTGGCGGCGAGCTTCGCTGTCGCGCTTAAGGAAGCTGAGCGCGGCGCAGAGCGCCGCGCTAAAAAAGTTGCGGCAGTGCGCGACTTTTTGTGGCAGGAGATTTTAAAAGCAGTGCCGGATGCGATACTTCATGGCCCCAATCTGCATGAAGCTAAACTTCATGCAGATGTGCGGGCCCCCAACAATCTCAACTTTTCAATCCCAGGGCTCGACGGGCAGATGTGCGTGGTTGCTATGGATGCCGCCGGTGTCGCTATCTCGACCCGCTCAGCCTGCTCGACTGACGATGAGGAGCCCTCGTACGTCATCGCGGCGCTTGGAGTTGCACCAAAAACGGCTAAAGAGGCCGTCCGCATAACCCTCTTGCCCGATGCGTCATATTCCGACGCACGCCGCATTGCACGGGTGTTAGATGAAATTGTCAAAAGGTACAAAAAATAGTAGTATGTAATTAATGGACCTCGAGCATCTCACCAAGCATCAGATAGTCCTCTTAACCCTCCTGGTGAGCTTTGTAACGTCCATCGCGACGGGCATCGTAACGGTCTCGCTTGTCAACCAGGCGCCTCCGGCAGTGACCCGCACCATAAGTCAGATCGTTGAACATACGGTAGAGAGGGTGGTCCCGGCGACCCAGGGCGCAAGCGTCGCGGTGGGTACCTCGCAGGCTCAGATTGTGACCGAGAAGACCGTCGTTGTTAAAGACGACGACCTGGCGGCGCAGTCTATTGCCCGGATGCAGAAGTCGCTCGTGCGTATTGTGGGCCGCGGCAGCGGCTTGCTTGTCTCGCGCGGCGTCATTATAACCGCACAAGGTACCGCCTTTGCAGACCGCGATGCGCTAGTGTCAAGCGGCTTCCGCCAGTTTGAGGCGATACTTGCCGACGGCAAGCGTTACCCGGCCACGTTGCGTGCGGCTGCAAAGGGCCAGGCTCTGGCTGTTGTGGATATTGCCGTGGGCACTTCGACCGGGTTTGCGGTGGCATCGCTGGCTGACACGGCGAAAGTCCAGCTGGGCCAGTCCGTCATACGAATTAGCGGCGGCGGCGCGGACACGGTCTCGACCGGCGTCGTGGCCTCGCTCCCTAATCCAGCCGGGCAGAGCACAGCCGCTCATCCGGGGGTTATCGAGGCTAGCGTATCATCGGCAACGCCCGGGTCGCTCCTCATGACGCTCTTTGGCGAGGTTGTCGGTATCACAACTGGCACTGCTCGCGCTACCGGCCCCTCGTTCTACACGGTTCCCAACATGAGTTTCCTAGCCGCTAGCACCTAGTCACTAGTAATTCAAAAATATGCCTCCATTCAACCACTTCACCACAAAAGCAAAAGAGGCCGTCCGCCGAGCCCACGAGCTCGCTGTTGAGCGTGGGCAAAATCAGGTGGGCCCAACCCATCTCTTGGCTGCACTCCTCTTGCAGGAGGAGAGCCTGGTCGCTTCTGTGCTGGAGAAGCTGGAGGTTGACTTGGTGTTACTGACAGACACCACGCTCGAGGCTCTGGAGGGTCCTTCGGGTAGCTCGACGCTCTCGCCGAGCTACCAGCTGTACCTGACCCCGGAGCTGGTGCAGGCGCTGGAGCGCTCCGCCAAGGTTGCAACCGAGCTCCACGACGAGTTCGTCTCCACGGAGCATCTTTTTATAGCATTGCTCGATGTGCCCGGCACCGCGCGTGATCTGCTCAGCCGCTTCCGTATCACGCGCGAGGCTATAACCCGCGCGCTTATGGAGCTGCGGGCGACCAAGACCGCAAGTGCCGAGCCGCAGAAGAAGTTCCGCGCCTTGGCCAAATATACGCGCTCGCTGACCCAGCTTGCAGCACAAAACAAGATAGACCCGGTTATCGGCCGCGACGAGGAGATAAAGCGCGTGATCCAGATACTTTCGCGCCGCACCAAGAACAACCCTATACTCATTGGCGAGGCTGGCGTGGGCAAGACCGCCATTGCCGAGGGTTTGGCAGCGCGCATAGCAGCGGGCGACGTGCCGGACTCTTTGCGCGACAAGGAGTTGGTGTCGCTGGACCTGGGTGCGCTCATAGCCGGCACCAAGTATCGCGGCGAGTTCGAGGAGCGCCTCAAGGCCATTATGAAAGAGATTGAGCGTTCGGAGGGCAAGGTCCTGCTGTTTGTAGATGAGATACACACCATGATGGGCGCAGGCGCCGCGGACGGCGCTATGGACGCAAGCAACATGATAAAGCCGGCGTTGGCGCGCGGCGAGCTGCATATGATAGGCGCTACGACCCTGCGCGAGTACCAGAAGCACATCGAGCGCGACCCGGCGTTCCAGAGGCGCTTCCAGCCGGTATACGTTCTAGAGCCCTCGACCGAGGATGCTATTGCGATACTGCGTGGGCTCAAGGAAAAATACGAGCTCTTCCACGGTGTGCATATTACCGACGACTCGCTCGTGGCGGCTGTTGAACTCTCGAGCCGCTACATTCCGGACCGCTTCCTGCCCGACAAGGCTATTGACCTTATAGACGAGGCCGCGTCTGCTCTGCGCATCAGCCTGGAGAACAAGCCGCCCGCCTTGGAGGATGCGCACCGCAAGATAATGCGCCTGGAGGTAGAGAAGGAGGCTCTGCGGAAGGAGGCCGACGCCGAGGAGGCAGACTCTACCCCAAGCCGCAAGAGTGCCAAGGCGCGCGTTAAGACTATCGAGCGCGAGGTAGCCGAGCTTAAGGAGTCTACCCACGAGCTCGAGCAGCGCTGGAAGAACGAAAAGACCACGCTGACCGATATTAAGTCCATTAAGAAAGAGCTCGAGAGCCTGCGCATCGAGGCCGAGAGCGCCGAGGCACAGGCGCAGCTGTCGCGTGCTGCGGAGATCCGCTACGGCGAGATACCGGCTATGGAGCGCGAGCTGGAGCAGAAGATGAAGCGCCTCAAAAAACTGCAGTCCACCCGCCGCATACTTAAAGAGGAGATAACCGAGGTGGACATTGCCGCAGTGGTATCCAAGTGGACCAGTATCCCAGTCTCGCGCATGCTCGAGGAGGAGGCGCAGAAGCTCATGCGTATCGAGGAGCAGCTGCAGGCGCGGGTGGTAGGGCAGGCAGAGGCTGTGCAGAAAGTGGCCGACTCGGTCAAGCGCTCGCGCGCCGGCATCGCCGACCCCAACCGCCCCATCGCATCCTTTATGTTCCTCGGGCCAACCGGCGTGGGCAAGACCGAGCTTACGCGTGCTCTGGCGGAGTTTATGTTTGACGACGACCGCTCGCTTATACGTGTGGATATGTCCGAGTACATGGAGAAGCACTCTGTGTCTAAGATTATCGGCGCGCCCCCGGGCTATGTCGGCCACGACGAGGGCGGCTCGCTTACCGAGCTGGTGCGCCACAGGCCGTACTCGGTCCTGTTGTTTGACGAAATAGAGAAGGCACACCCGGAGGTATTCAACATACTCCTGCAGGTGCTGGACGCGGGCACGCTTACCGACTCCAAGGGCCGCAAGGTCAACTTCCGCAACACGATAATCATCATGACGAGCAACATCGGTGCGCAGTACATAGACCGTATGGAGGCTATTGGTTTTGCGGCGGCTGCAAGCGACCAGAGCAACTATGTGGCCGCAAAGGAGAAGGTGCAGGAGTCGCTTAAGGACTACTTCCGCCCCGAGTTCCTCAACCGCGTGGACGAGATAATCATATTCAACATCCTCTCGCCGGAGGCTATCAAGGAGATTGTGGGCATCCAGGTTAAGGAAGTGGTAGAGCGCCTGGCCGCAAAAGACATCACGCTTACCATAAACCCTGGCGTGTACGAGTATCTCTCTAAAGAGGGCTACAATCCGCACTATGGTGCGCGCCCCCTGCGCCGCCTGATACAGGACAAGATCCTGACAAAGGTTGCGGGGCTCATGGTTAGCCGCGGCGTGCTCTCGGGCGGGGCAGTGACGGTAGACGTCAAAAACGGCGAGTTTACCTTTGATGTGCGCAAGTCGGCTCGCAC
>CAYHLQ010000044.1:0-5199 GCA_964357485.1 uncultured Candidatus Saccharibacteria bacterium
GCAGCTCGTGTCCCTGCTGCACGACACCTCGACCTTTACGGGCACCGGACTCTTGTTGGATATGGCCTCTACATCGGGTACGTTCTCGGGCAACTTTATAGACCTGCGCAACGCGGGGGTAAGTAAATTCTTGGTTACCTCGGCCGGTGTTGTCGGCATCGGCACTACGACTCCGACGACGCTATTCGGCGGAACGTTCGCCTCGGCGGGCCCGATATTTGTCGGCGGTGCATCTACCACTGCGACCTCCACCTTCGAGGGCAACGTCAATGTGCAAGGTGCGCTCAAGGTGGGTACGGCCTCCATCTATCTCAACGGCTCGGCAACCTCGACCTTCTCGCATGGTATAAGTGCACTCGCCTTTAATCAGACAGGCTCTGCCAGCTCCACATTTGCCAACGGCCTCAACATCACCGCTGGCTGCTACGCGGTAAATGGCACGTGCCTCTCGTCGGGTGGTGCCGACAACCTTACCGTTGACGGGTCGGGTAACGTCTATGGCGGGGTAGGCGCCCTCGCAGACCTTACCAGCGGTACGTACAACGTGGCGCTTGGCGAGGGTGCGCTCTCAAGTGTCCAGGACGGCGCAGGAAATATTGCCTTTGGCTCCTCGGCACTGGTGGACCATGTGAGCGGAAATACAAACATTGCGATTGGTTTTGGTGCTGCGGACAACCTTACCGCAGGCAGTGGCAACATCATCATCGGCAGCGTAGATGCGGTCAGTACAGGCATCTCAAATACCCTCAACATCGGCAACCTCCTGTTTGGTACAGACTTGGGCAGCGGTGCGACTGTCTCCACCGGCAACTTCGGCATCGCTTCGACCTCGCCGTGGGCTCGTCTGGCTGTTAACACCGCCTCGCTCGCCGCAGGGGTACCGTCGTTTGCGGTCGGCTCCTCGACCCGCACCGACTTCGTCGTCACGCAGGCAGGCAATGTGGGTATTGGTACCACATCGCCAACAAATAGGTTTACCATTGCGGGTGTTGAGAACGATGGTTTTAGGATAGATGCTTCAGCTAATAATAAATATATTCTAAATATTTTGAGCCAGGCAGGAGTAAATCGGATGGCCTTTGGTGTAGTTGGTGTAGCAAATCAGTTTGCGAATAATACTGTCGCTGGAGACGCAGTAATCAGATCATATACTGGGAGCTTGCACTTGGTGGCGACGGGAACAGCAGCACTTCCAACTATGACGTTACTACAAAGTGGTAACGTAGGTATTAGCAGTACCACCCCATGGGCTAACCTTGCGATACACGCCAACAACGGCGAGACCAACACCACGCTCTTTGCCATCGGCTCCTCGACTGCGAGCGCAACTACTACGCTGTTTAGTGTAGACAACACTGGCCTGGCCACCTTCGGCGCCTCGACCGGCTCTGGCGATGCAAACATGCAGTTTGCCAGCGACGCCAATGCCTGGTCAGTGGGGTACCGCTCCTCGGACAAGGCGTTTGTCATCGCATCCTCGACCAACTTTACCGGGACCGCGGCGCTCGCTATCGCCAAAAACGGCAATACCACCATTGTGGGCTCCGGTACAACTTGCGTCATAGGCTCCGGCACAGGCGCCACCAACTGTACCTCTGACGCGCGACTTAAGGAAAATATCCTGAAGATTTCCGGCCAAGAGGCGCTCTCCAAGCTCTCGCTCATACAGGGCGTTACCTACAACTGGGCGGACAAGGGCCGCGACCAGAACGGCCAGGTGGGTATTTTGGCGCAGGACATACTTAAGGCGTACCCGCAGCTGGTGGGCTCGACTACGGTCAACTTTAAAGGGGTCGTAGGCATGTACTACACGGTGAGCTACGAGGGCCTCATCGGCCCGCTTGTCTCCGCCGTCAACGAGCTTAATCTGCGCACCGACATACTTGCCGCCTCTACGACGATAGAGAAGATGCTCTCTGCCACCACGACGCCACGCGCGGCCCTTGCCACCACGACGCCATGGGTCGCCGCCTTTGCCGATGCCAGCAGTTTTATCAAGGGCGCGCTCGAGGAGCTTGGCGACATAACCATACGCGGCTTCCGCAGCGCTATTTACGCCTCTGCGGGTATCTTTGACAAGGTGTTGACTCAGACTATTACCGCAACTGTTGTCAACGCAGAGACTGTTAATACCAAGGAGTTGTGCATTGACGGCTTGTGCGTCACCCGCGAGCAGCTCCAGCAGCTGCTCAACGGCACGAGCGGGGGAGGCTCGACCGGCAGCAGCGGCTCAGGAGGGGACACGCCGCCGGCCGACGAGCCTCCTACCACTACGACCCCTCCTGCGGATGAGCCGCCGAGCGATACGCCGCCTGCGGACGAACCACCGGCAGATGAGCCTCCTGCGGACGAGCCGCCGGCTGATGGTGGCGACTCGGGCAGCGGGGGAGAGATTACAGCTACGCCCGCGGACGACCCAGAGCCAGCACCCGCTCCCGCTCCGTAGCGTGCATAATCATTTAGCATGACAACTATCTCACTACGACGAAGAAATATCATACTGTTTATGGCTGTTCTGGTATGTGCCGGAGTGTCATACCCCGCGCACAGGGCAAACGCCATAGTCGTATACCTTACCTCGGGCACCTCGTGGACTGTTCCTTCCGACTTTACAACCCCTAACACCATTGAAGTTATAGGCGGCGGCGCGGGAGCAACCATAAACACCGCGACACAAGGCGGGGGAGGGGGTGGTGGATATTCTAGGATTAATAATCTCTCATTAACACCAAACTCCTCCATCACCTATCAAATAGGACAGGGCGGCCCGGCAGCGACTGCTGGCACGGATACTTTTTTTAATCGTACTGCGGGTTCATCAAACAATTGTACCGACACGGTGTCTGTCTGTGCCAAGGGCGGCAGTACCAACAGCGGAGCAACGGGCGGCGCTGGAGGGCAAGCCGCCAGTGGTATAGGTACTACCAAATATAACGGTGGCAACGGTGGCAATGCATCTACTAAATCCGGTGGAGGCGGCGGTGCCGCGGGACCCAATGGTAACGGCGGCACTGGCGGCGACGGTGCCGGGTCAGGACAAGGCTCAGGCGGCGGTGGCGGCAACGGGGGCGGTGCGAATGGTCAAGCTGGCCAGGCAGCCGCCGGCGGCGCAGGAGGTAACAACTTTTCTGGTTCCGGCAGTGGTACAGGGGCAACCATTGGTTCAGCAGCCACGGCGGGCTCGGCTGGCGGCGGAGGTGGCGGTGCTTTCGCTACAACTAATTTGTCTGGCGGTAATGGTGGTGCAGGAATTGACTGGGACTCGACGCATGGTTCGGGTGGTGGTGGCGGTGCGGGCAATGACGCTACTGCTGTCGCTGGCAGCGGAGCTCTCTATGGCGGCGGCGCGGGAGCTCGCGGGGCCAGTGGAGGTATTGGTGCGCAAGGAATAATCGTCATTACCTATACCTCTAGTATCCCGGCGCGGCAAATGCGCCTGTTCGAGGGATTTAAAATAAAGCTTATCAGCGGCAAAATAAAACTCATGCAGCAATAATATGGCAATTGCTCAGCGCTACATCCTCTGGCTTATAGGTGCTGTCTGCTTGGCGGTGCTTGTTTGCCTGATGTACATGCACCATTTTGCATGGTCTTCGCCACAAGATTCTGTAGCAGGCGAGCAGGCCGCGCCGGGTTTTTCATCTGCATCTGGAGGTACGAGTACATCAGGCAGCGCTCCTCGTGCTGCACCAGAGGGCATGCGCGAGTATCGCGACGAGGTGCGCCATATTTCTTTTTTTTATCCCAATACTCTCGCTACCAAAAGTTACGACGAGGGCGGAGGCGCGGTCACTATTACGCTCCAAGACACAGTTGCAGCGCAGGGCTTTCAGATTTTTGTACTCCCGTATGCCTCGGCACAGGTGAGCAGGGAGCGCTTTATACAAGACGTGCCGTCTGGGGTCATGAGCAGCCCGCGCGACATACAAATAGGCGGCGCGATGGCAACCAGTTTTCACAGTACCAATGCTCTGCTTGGTGACACCGCCGAGGTGTGGGTTATCCGCAACGGCTACTTATACGAAATAACCGCACCCAAGCCAGAGGCCACATGGCTCTCGCAGATACTGCAAACCTGGCAATTTATCTAAGATGGTATTTCTCCACAAGGGGCTCTGGCAGTGGGGATAGGTATCCTAGTTTCTGCGGAGGGGCGATATACTAGAGATACCCAGTTGCAGACTATTTTATATACATGCGCAATTTGTTTGAAAAACTAAGAGACCTTTTAAAAAAGCAGTCCTATAGGCTTGGCCTTTACGGGAGCGCGGCGCTCCTCCTTTTGTTTGCTGCTTTTGCAGCCTCTGGCGGGATGGGGCGTCTCAACCATATCCTCATTGTCAACAACATCAACGGCACTACGCAGACTGCTGTTAACTGGGGGTGTGTGTTTGGCTACGACTGCGGCGACGCACCTGCGGAGCAGCATTATGTTATTTATCAGCTAGGCGCCGATAGGACGAGCGTAGCGGCGGGGGTTGCAGTCACTTTATATTGGGAAGCGTGGCGTTTTGATAGTGACCAAGCAACCTATAACTGGTGGTACGGCTATTGCGGGTATGGCGGAAGCAGCTGCACGTTAAAGCCAAGCAATGGCGCAAGTACGACGCTAATGAATACCTCCCCGTATTATTGCGGCCCGTATGCGGCATCTTGCCCTAGCCAGTACTTTAAGGGGACTACCGTGGTGTATCCGACACAGACAACTACGTATACTTTTTGCAGCACTAGTAGCGCATATCCTGCGGGCACTGCTTGTCCAAAGATTACTGTCACTATTCTGAGCGGCGCCTACGGCACGCTTGATGCCAACCCGGCAAGCATATCTTCCAGTGGCACCTCGACGCTTACCTGGACTACCGCAAACGTAATACCAAGCTCGTGCATCATTACCGGGCCCAACGGCCAGCGCATCGGCGCGCAGGGCTTGGGCACCGACTTCTCGGGCCCTAACAACGCCTCGTGGGCTACTGCCAACATGACCGCTGCCGACCAGCTTGTAGACACTCCCACCAATAACTTTGCCTCGCTCAATGCAAACAACTTCTACTCGCCAAGCTATGGCAAGGGTACCGTGCAGGCGGGAGGCTTGGCGGCCAACGGCGCCTATGGGACCGTGGCAAACTGGCAGTTGAATTCCGGCAAATGGTATTGGGAGAGTGTCATCGGGGGTACAAGCAGCGGCTACCCTATTGTGGG
>CAYHLQ010000045.1:0-5170 GCA_964357485.1 uncultured Candidatus Saccharibacteria bacterium
ACTGCTTGTCAACGGCCCGGGGCCCCTTGCCAAACTAAGCGTGGCGTGCTGGCAGAGGACCTCCCTGTTTTGGGTATACAGAGGACGGTCCTTTGCGGGACTTGCGCAAATCCTCGAGCGTCTTCTCTACCTCCTCCTGGGTTGCAGGTTCGGCAACCTCAAGCGCGATCTGCTCGTGGAGCTTCTTCCACTCCTTGGGCGCCTCGACGCTAGGGTATACGGACACGCGCACGCTAAGGCCCACCGGGTTGCCCGGGGCTAGCTTGGTTATAGCGATGTTGGGGCGGCCGACAGGGTCTACCTTATGAGCCTCTATAAGCTCGATATAAAAATCCTTCATAAACAGCTCGACAGCCTCCTCAAGTACGGCTATCTCGCCAACGTGACCCGCTACCATCTCGGCCGGCACCTTGCCGGGGCGGAAGCCAGGCAGCTTGATGTGCTCGGCCATGTGCGCAAGCGCTTGAGCCTTGTACGGCTCGACTATGGCAAAGGGTATATCAGCGCTCAGCTCTACCTCGGAGTCGGGTAGGGTCTTGAGAGTGAATAGCTTCGTAACCTCACTGAATTTTTTCTCGTCTGAAGACGACAATCGCCCGGATGTTTCCATTCGGGCGATAGTATCAGATTTGCTCCAAACTTACAAAGCCTCGTTAAGGGTCGAGACATCGGCATCGGCGCCAGTTGTCTGCGTCGCATTGAGGTCAGACTCGATGTCGCTGGTCGAGTCGCTAGGCGCCGCTGCGCTGCTACCCTCCTGTGCTGCCTGTAGCGCCTGTGCAGCGTCCGCTGCCTGCTGCTTCTGCTGTTCGCTGTAGAAGAAGTAGAATCCGCCGGCCGCCAGGAGTATGACGATAACGACTGCCGCGGCCAGGGGGCCGATGTTGCCCGAGCGCGGGGCCGGCTGGGCTGGGAACGGGTTCTGCTGCTGGTCTATGTTCTGGTCCATACAAATGCAGTTATCGGATAATTAATTGGAAACCGTCGTTGTGGCACCCGCCTCAACTTTTACAGAGCGCAAGGTCTTCATAAGATCCTCCTTGACCAGCTTGAGTGCATCCTGCGCCGCCACAACAGCAGCACGCACCGCCGGTATCTCTGCCTTGGGGGTGGTGGTGCTCATGGCGGCCTCAAGCGCCACATTAACGGCAAGTATCTTGTCGTTGGCCGCCGAGAGGTCGGCGCGTGCGGTTGCCAAGAGTGCAATCGAGTCGCTCATGTCATACCCCTCGTCCTGCAGTGTGTCTATGCGGCTGTCTATACGGTCGGCTATGGCGTCTAGGTGGGCAGAGGTAGAGGCGAGACGTGCAGATACATTACCTACGAGCTTCTCTATATGTTCGCCAAAGCGCTCCTTTGCTTTTGCGCGGGCGTCGTCGGCGCGCTGCTTCATATCCTCGCGCTTTTTCTCAATAAGGCCTTTTATAGCCTCTACGCGGGCTCTTACCATCTCGATGGTTGAAGATGCACTATCCCTGAACTCGGCACGGGTGGTGGAAGCCAGGTTTTTTATAGCAGGCCCAAGTTTAGGTACAGAGCTTGGGTTAAGTGGTCGGGTGGAAGACGCATGCATTTCGGCGCGTATCTGGGTGCGCGCCTCAGGTGCCTGTGCCATTGCCATGCTCGGAGAGAGTACGAGGGTAGCGGCTAGTAAGACGATGAGTTTTTTCATAAGGGGTTGCGGGCAGGGTTAGTAAATAAGCCTATATCTAAAGTATACGTGAAGTGCC
The DNA here is from genome assembly GCA_964357485.1 of uncultured Candidatus Saccharibacteria bacterium. Taxonomy (GTDB): domain Bacteria; phylum Patescibacteriota; class Minisyncoccia; order Phycocordibacterales; family SBAW01; genus GWA1-54-10. The sequence continues at coordinate 1,731 of CAYHLQ010000045.1, forward strand.
CGTCTACATAGACGGGCACCTGGGGAGAAGATTACAGAGGCGCTTATAAGCGCCCTATTGCGCCCTTATTTGGCGAACTTCTGCCTATAGAGCTCTGTGGACTTCTTGACAGCTTCTATAGCCTCGGCCTTGCCGCGGGTTGCGCCTATCTCAACAGGAGCAGGCTTGCCTTTGAGAGCCTTGTACGTTTCGAGAAAGTGCTGGAACTCCCTGAGCGTGTGCTTGTTGATGTCTTGGAGGTCCTGCACGTCCTCCCAGCGCTTGTCCGAAACCGGTACAGCGATGATTTTGTAGTCGCTCTCGCCGGTGTCCACCATCTCCATAACTGCAACGGGGCGCACAGCTACGAGTATGCCGGTTTGGAGCGGGTAGGTAGTGAGCACAATGACGTCGAGTGCGTCGCCGTCGTCCCAGAGCGTCTGCGGGGCAAAGCCGTAGTCGTAGGGGAATGCTGCGTCTGAATAGTTGGCGCGGTCGAGCTTGATGAGGCCCGTCTCTTTGTCTATCTCGTACTTGTTGTGCGAGCCGCGCGGTATCTCAATGATGACGTTAATTGTGTTAGGTGCGTCATCGCCTAGGGGTACATCGTGCCAGAGGTTCATATTATAAATTTAGTTGCGGTTACTAAGTGCAGTTAGCGTAGCATATATAGAGCTACAGAAAAACCCCGGCACTTGCCGGGGTTTTCTTTTGGTTTGAATTTACTCAGCCTCGAGCGGCGGGGGAGCGATGTCGGCCGGGCCGGGGGCATCCTTGCCCACAACGGCGTCTGCAGGTTTGCCGCCCATGGACTGTATGTCGAGCCTCCAGCCGGTGAGCTTGGCTGCCAAGCGCACATTCTGGCCGCCGCGGCCAATAGCCAGGGACTGCTGGTCGTCAGCTACCTTAACGGTAGCCTGATGCTGCTCCTCGTCCAAGGCAACCTCCAAGATGCGTGCCGGAGAGAGCGCCTCCTCGATAAAGCCCTTGGTGTCCTCGTTCCACTCGATAATGTCTATCTTCTCGCCGCCAAGCTCGGAGGTAACGGTCGAGACGCGCACGCCGCGCTGGCCTACCAAAGAGCCCACTGGGTCTACGTGCGGGTCTGTTGAGGCCACGGCCACCTTGGAGCGGCTGCCTGCCTCGCGCGCGATAGCCTTAAAAATGACGGTGCCGTGCGCAACCTCGGGTACCTCGAGCTCGAAGAGCTTCTTGAGGAAGTCCGGATGCGCGCGCGACATGCGCAGGTAGATGCCGCGGGGCGACTCCTCTACCTGGTAGAGCAATGCGCGGATGCGCTCTCCCTGGCGGTACCTCTCGCCTGGGATCTGCTCGTCGTACGGCAGGATGCCGGTGGCGCGGCCGAGGTCAACGTAGATATTGCCGCGCTCCATGCGCTGCACGGTGCCCGAGATAATATCGCCCTGCTTGGCGCCGTACTCGGCAACCACGGAGACCTTCTCGGCCTCGCGGATCTTCTGGATGATTACCTGCTTGGCGGTCTGAGCGGCAATGCGGCCGTAGTCGTCCTTCGTCTCCAAAGGGAATACGAGCTCCTCGCCGACCTGTACATCGCGCTTGATAAACTTGGCATCGGCCAAGAGGATGTGCTGCTCGGGGTTGTAGCGGGGGAGCGCGACCTCGGTGTTGCCCTCGGCATCAAGGCGGGCCTCAGTCTCCTCGTCTTCATCCTCCATGCACACGGTCGTCTCGTCCACTACCTCCTTTATCTGCTCAAATTCGGTGGTGCCAGCGTTCATATCCATGCGCGCGCGGATGACCTGGCCTTTCTTGGCATATTCTTTCTTGTAGGCGGTCGCCAAAGCGGCCTCTATGGCCTCGATAACGCGCTCGCGCGGAATGCCCTTCTCCTCTTCGAGCTCGCCGAGGACCGAGTTCATTACTTTTAAATCCATCATATATGGGTGGCGTTGTTTAAAGTTTGTAAGTCTGAAGTCTCTTTCCGTCTCGGAAAAAAGAAAGACCGCCCACTCGGGGCAGTCATTCAGATACGTTTATCCTACCCCCGCAGCGGCCCAAAGTCAAGGCTGGTATATATCGTCTAGGAAACGATATATCCTGCGCCGCTCGCTAGATATGAGAACAAGTTCTCCTATCTGCTCGCTATCCTCGGGTATACTAAATAACAAATGCGCAGTGATGACCAATTGTTTGGACAGTTTTTAGTTGATGCGGGACTTCTGTCGCGCTCGCAGCTTAGCGACCTGCGTGCAAGCGAGGCGCCGCTGTCTAAAACACTTGTGGACCTGGGGATTATGGGCGAGGACGAGGTGCGCCGCGCACAGGCTCATGCGTTAGGTGTGCCGTTTATCGTCATAGAGCCGCACGATATTTCCATAGAGGCGCTGGTACTTATACCCGAGCCGCTCGCGCGCGCACGGGGGGTTGTTGCTTTTGCCGAGGACGAAGCTCGTGTTTCTGTTGCTGTCCTCGACCTCTCGGACCTCGAGGCAGTGCGCGCGTTGGAGCGTGAGGGCCATTTTGGCGGCCGTAAGCTAGTAATGCATCTGACTACCCGCGAAACGGTCAAGCGTGCTCTGCTTAAGTATCAGAAGCATCTTAAGGAAAAGTTTGGCGAGCTCTTGTCAGACGGTCGCCATGTAGCCCATGCACTTATAAGTCACGCGCTGTATAGCCGTGCGGGCGGAGCACATGTAGACCTCGGCATTCATGGGGCGTTGGTGCGTTATCAGGTCGGGCATGCGCTCCACGAGGCGATGCGCCTGCCGCTGCAGGTTGGCCACGCGCTTGCCCGCGAGCTCAAGATATTAGCCAAGCTCATGCCGGTGGCGCGCCCGCAGACGGGCAAGTTCAAACTGGAGAAAGACGGCGAGGTGGTACATGTGCACGTCTCGACCACGCCTACTGTTGGCGGCGAGCGCATGCATATACGCCTGGCGCGCGTGGCTCGTGGCGCTGAGGGTTACACGCTCGAGGCGCTAGGCTTGCATGGCGAGAACTTGTCCGCATTGCGCCTGAGTTTGGAGCGTCGCCGTGGACTTGTCGTTGTTTCGGGTCCTGTCGGCTCGGGCAAGAGCACCCTTTTATACACGATACTCGATCTCTTGCAGCATCCGGGTGTTTCTATTGCAACAATAGAGGAGCGTGTCGAGTACCGCTTGCCGCATGCGGCTCAGACCGAGACAGGCAGCGGTGTCTCGACTGCCGCCGCTTTGCGTGCCACCCTGCGCCAGCATCCGGATATCTTGATGGTGGGAGACGTGCGCGATCAAGAGACCGTCTCGCTTATAGTAGCTGCGGCCGCGCGCGGCGTCTTCGTACTGGTAGGCGTTGACCTAGGCGCGGAGGAATTGGTTTTGGGCGCGGCCTGGCATAAGTGGGGCGCGGTGCAAACCCAAGACAACCCCCCCCTCACCCTTTTCCCCCCCCCTCCGGGGGTGGGGCAGGGGTGGGGATGGGTCTCCCTTTTTCTGGAGTGC
>CAYHLQ010000046.1:0-2394 GCA_964357485.1 uncultured Candidatus Saccharibacteria bacterium
ATCTGCTAGCACCCCGCACCAGACCTGCAATGTCCACAAACTCCACCGCCGCAGGCACGGTCTTTTTAGTTTGAGAAAATGCCGCGAGCTTGTCGAGGCGCTCGTCGGGCACCGCACCCACGCCCACAGCCGGGTCAATGGTGGCAAACGGGTAGTTGGCGATAAGCACGCTCTTTTTGGTGAGCGCATTAAAAAGCGTGGACTTCCCCACGTTTGGCAGACCCACAATGCCTATACTTAGCGCCATATCGGCCTTACTTTACAATACATGCACGCCTTTTACTACTCCCCCAGCTTGCCCAGCCAGGCGGCTTGGCGGCGCCACTCGTTCTTCTTCCACTCCGGAGCCTGGTCCGTGGGGCCGAAGCGCGACAGTTTTACCTTAAATCCGGCAAACCAGAGTATGCCGCGCTTGATCTCATTGGTGTAGTCGCCAAACACGAGCATGATGAGATACGGATGCGTGCCGGACAAGACCATCACACGCGCAGTCTTGCCCTTTAGACGCTTATACCAGCCCGTTGCGGGCGCGCCCTGCTTAGTCTTGCGCATATTAAATGCAAACCCCGGCAGCCACACGCGGTCAAACATACCTTTAAGCAAGGCCGGCATCGTGCACCACCAGTTGGGATAAATTATCAGCAGATGATCGCACCACCTTACGTTCTCCTGGAATTTTACAAGGTCCGGCTCCAAAAGCTGCATCTCCTTGTATCCCTTATGGAGTATCGGGTCGAACTTCATTTCGCCCAGGTTCATCCGGCGCACTTCGTGGCCCGCCTCCTTAGCGGCAGTTGCGTACAGTAAGGCAAGCTCCCCGCTTAGGGTGTGTGTTGTGTCGGGGTGCCCGAGCAAAATGAATATTTTCTTGTGAGAATGATCACTAAAAAAGCCCATATTTTATTCTTCGCTCATTTTAACCACCGGCCCGCGCTTGGATGAGTCTATATCCTCCGGACGCTTAGGCATGACATGCAGGGCGGGTAGACCAGACTCGTCGAGGTTGGGCATCTGTATTGCAGGCTTGGACGACTCCGGCACAATCTGAACCAGCGGCATAGGGGCCGGAATGGGCATAGGTATTGGAGCGGGCGCGGATACCGGAGCAGCCTTGGGCGCAGGCAGGTCTAGCTCGGCTATCATCGGTAGCAGAGTGTGGTTGGGATGTATCTCTACCCTTGATAGGGGCACAGGAATTTTTTTCTGCACAACTGGAGCAGCTGCAGGAGCCGGAGTAGGCTTAGGTGCAACAAAGGGTACCGGCGCCGGTTTTGGAGCCGCAGGTGCAATAGGTTTTTGAACCGCGGCAGGCGCAGGAAAAGGGTTTGGAGCCTTGGTCGGCTTGATAGTACTGTGGTGGCGCATAAGCCACACAAACCCGACCCATATGACAGCAAATACTGCCAGCCAGCCGAAATAAATCGGGAGTAATGTTCCCCACGCAGCAACAGGCGCAATAGTGTGGACGATAAACAGCGCGTACCAGTTCGCACCCTCAAAGCCCTCGACAGCATCGCGTTTGATACCGTCCACATTAAGTTCTGCAAAATGAAAAACTGTAAGCAGGGCGATGATGAGCCACTTAAACAGAAATGCTGGCGCTAAGAGTACACCCGGCGTCCCGCTCTGGAAGTGGATGAGTATAGCAACGCCGCCAGATATGATAATACCCATGAGCGCCAAGGCACGGAGATGGCGCGCAGCACGCACGTAGCCAAACACTGTCTCGCTCTTGTGCGCATGCAGGGACAATAGGTGCCCCACCAGAGTCATGGTTACGGCTCCTACTCCGGCTACAATAAAAATCTCCTGTGCAAAAGAGACTAAAAGCGATAGTAGGTCGCCTGCGAGTGACATGCCTTTAGCGTATCACGGGTTTTTGCACAAACACTTTTTGTGGTTTTGTGGACCCTACCGGGATCGAACCGGTTACCTCTTCCATGCCATGGAAGCGCTCTACCAAGTGAGCTAAGGGCCCAAGAGTTCTACTTTAGCAAATACCCGCTTATTTTTAAAGAATCACCGTGGCGCCCTCGGAGCGGATTTCCAGAATGCCGCTGTCTATGGAGAATAGCTTGGGCTCGTCCCCTGCTGCCAAATGCACACGCAGGTCGCCCTTTTTTAGGGTCGTAATAAGCGGCTCATGATGTCCGAGCACGGTCATCTCGCCCGCGGCGCCGGGCGCCACCAGCGAGTGTGCCTCGCCCTCAAACAGGGTTTCGTTAACTTTTGCTATTACTAGATGCATAAGGTTGGTGTTTCTCTGGCCAGCAGTCCTATAAAAGAGTGCACTCCGTGGCGTTAGCCCAAGTCTAACCCTCTTTTATAGGACTACTGACAGAAGATTACTCGGCTTTCACGCTATCGATGCCGCCTTTCATATAAAAGGCGCTT
>CAYHLQ010000046.1:2404-2958 GCA_964357485.1 uncultured Candidatus Saccharibacteria bacterium
CCTGCCGTTGGTTTTCGCATTTTTCAAACTATTTTTTATTGTCGGGCTGGCCGACGCTTATTCCGCCTTTACCGTATCAATCCCGCCCTTCATATAGAAGGCGCTCTCCGGCTTGTCGTCGTGCTTGCCATCCAATATCTCCTTAAACGAGCGCACGGTGTCTGCTACGGGCACGTACACGCCCGGCACGCCGGAGAATACCTCCGCCACGTGCGTCGGCTGGCTAAGGAAGCGCTGTATTTTGCGCGCACGGTACACCAGCTGCTTGTCCTCGTCAGACAACTCCTCAATACCGAGTATGGCGATGATGTCCTGGAGGTCCTTGTAGCGCTGCAGCACCTGCTTGGTCTGCAATGCTACTTGGTAGTGTTCCTCGCCCACAACCTCAGGGTCCAGAGCGGTAGACGATGACTCTAGCGGATCAATTGCGGGGTAAATGCCGAGCGATGCGAGCTGGCGGCTAAGCACGACGGTCGAGTCGAGGTGGGCAAAGGTTGTTGCAGGAGCCGGGTCGGTCAGGTCGTCTGCAGGCACGTAAATTGCCTGCACCGATG
>CAYHLQ010000046.1:2968-5122 GCA_964357485.1 uncultured Candidatus Saccharibacteria bacterium
AGCCCTTCTTGGTCGAAGTAATGCGCTCCTGGAGCTGGCCCATCTCCTCGGCCAAGGTCGGCTGGTAGCCCACGGCCGACGGCACGCGACCGAGCAATGACGACACCTCCGAACCGGCTTGGACAAAGCGGAATATGTTGTCCATAAAGAAGAGTACGTCCTTGCCCATTTCGTCGCGGAAGTACTCCGCCATGGTCAGGCCCGTCAAGGCGATGCGGGCGCGGGCGCCCGGCACCTCGTTCATCTGGCCGAACACGAGCGCGAGCTTATCAATTACGCCAGTCTCGGTCATCTCATGATACAGGTCATTGCCCTCGCGCACACGCTCGCCGACACCGGCAAACACCGAGTAGCCCGAGTGCTCGGTTGCTACGTTACGTATCAATTCCTGCATGAGCACGGTCTTGCCCACGCCGGCACCGCCAAAGAGGCCCACTTTGCCGCCGCGGATAAACGGAGCGAGGAGGTCTACGGCCTTAAGCCCGGTCTCAAACACCTCGGCGCGTGTAGACTGCTCAGAAAAAGGCGGAGCCTCACGGTGTATAGGCAAAGTTGGCACATCGGTCGGAGCCGGCTTGCCGTCTATAGGCTCGCCGATAACATTAAACAAGCGGCCCAGGGCCTTCTCGCCCACCGGGACCATCACCGCGCTGCCGGTGTCTAGCACCTCAGTGCCGCGCACCAGGCCGGTGGTGTCCTGCAAGGCAATGGCACGCACGCGACCAACGCCCACGTGCTGGGCAACCTCAAGCGTCACCCGGCGAGTCCCTGCGTGGGTTACGAGCGCATTGCGGATTGCTGGCAGGTACTCGCCTGCAAAGTAGACGTCTACGACCGGACCGATGATTTGTTTAATTTCTCCTTTCATAAATAATTTTATTATGCTGTCGCCATGGCCTCCATGCCGCCGGTAATCTCGCTCACCTCTCTTGTAATCGCTGCTTGCCGTGCTTTGTTAAATTTGAGTGTCAGCGCGTGTTGCATCTCCGCTGCTTTGTCCGAGGCCCCCTTCATCGCGACCATGCGGGCCGAATGTTCGGACGCTTGGGACTCTAAGAGCGAGTGATAAACAAATATCGCCGCCAGCTTCTCCAGTATGGCGCTCAGCACATCCGACTCCGACGGCTCTACCGTGTAGCCGCCGACCGTTGCCTCTACCGGCGCCTGCTTGGCCGAGCCTTTGGCCGGGACAATGTCGTCTACGACCTTCTGGAGCTCCGATAGAGACAGAGGGAAGAGCGTGCGCATGGTCGGCCTCTGCTCAAAAGTCGAGATAAAGTTCTGGTAGACAATAACTACCTCGTCTGCGGCAGCCGAGCTAAAGCTGGCTGCGGCCTCTGCGACAACGCTCGCGATAACCTCTGCCGACACCACATCGGTATTGGAGTGGTAGGACTCTATAGCGTATCCGCGGCGCGAGAAGAAGTCCTGCGCCTTGCGGCCCACCGCCATAATTTTTACATTCTCCACTGCCAAGCCGCGCTCTGCAATATCGCGCGCTGCGGCGCGCAGTACGCCTGAGTTAAGTGCGCCGGCCAAGCCTTTGTCGGAAGTAATAACTATATACAGAGCATTTTTAACTGCGCGCTTGTCCACCAAAGGGTGCGAGGCTAGCTCGCGGGTGCCCTGCACGCGCGCAAGCACCGATGCCGCGGCGCGGGCGTATGAGCGGCCCGCCAGCGCGGCGCTCTGCGTCTTGCGCATCTTGGCCGCAGACACGGCCTCCATGGCCTTAGTCACAGTGCGCGTCCGCGCGGTCGAGCGGATTTTCAGTTTTATTTCTTTAAGACCAGCCATGGGTATCGTTAAACTTCTGCAGCTGCGCCTTCAGCTCCTCCTCGGTCTGCACGGCAATATCGCGCGCCTTGGCAATGCTCTCCAAGACCTCGGGGCGCTCGGCGTCTAGGTGCGCCAAGAACTTTTCCTCGAACTCCGGCACTAACTCCGTAGGCACGCCGGCGAGGTAACCATTGACCGACGCATAAATTGCAACGGCCTGGCGCTCAAACGCCATCGGCGCGCCGTTCTTCTGCCTCAGGGTCGCCATCATGCGCTGACCTGCATCAATGCGGCGTTTAGTATCTGCGTCCAAGTCGGAAGCAAACTGCATAAACGCCTCGAGCTCGCGGAACTGCGCCAGCTCGAGCTTGAGAA
>CAYHLQ010000047.1:0-3428 GCA_964357485.1 uncultured Candidatus Saccharibacteria bacterium
GCGAGGCGCTTCCCCCGAACCTCTCGGAGTACTTCCTTTCGGAATAGTCTCTACACCTTCTCTGTTGCCAGAGCTTGGCTCGGGATTGCCCTAGTTTAGGGTTTCCCCGAATTCACCTCGTGTTGCAACCTGGATTCCTCCAGGAAGCTGCCTTTTGACAGGGAGCTGCTCTACCATTGAGCTACCGCGGAATATAAACGAACGCTCAATATTATACCCATTTTTTGGGTAAAAACAATGGGAATATATGTATCAGTCTGTAAAAACTGCCATACAGAAATCGAGGCTGGATTAAGAAAATTGACTTAAAATAAATTATAGGGTATGGTATATAAATCGCACAGACATGTCGTGCGTGTTCTTCCACAAAGGGGTTCTTGATGAAAAAAATTGTCTTTGCTGCACTCATTGTCGCAAGCATGACCACATTCCCGAATCTGTCCCTCGCCGAAAGTGACTGGGTGACAAACAAGGCGCGCAATCTCAATAACGCCATTGAAGACGCCGGCAGGAAACTGGAACGCTTCCCACCGACCTCCGTCGGTGGGCGCAAGATACGCGAGCAGGCAGAGGAGAATCGCCGGAATCATCCCGAACTGAGAGACGACAAGCGGCGCAGCAGGGATGACGATGACGACGAGTGATCTGCCCATCTCTAAAACAGGTTGCCGCCCCCAAACGGGGGCGGCTTTTTTAATTATTTGAACGTCAGGGGCTTGGTAGCGATTTGGGCGTCGTACTTTTTATACCGCGCGTCACTGGGGTCGAGCTTGTAGTTGATGCGGTTTAGTATGACCTTGTACGTCTTATTGGCACTCCCCTTCATATCAACGAATATTTTGAAGGTCGCTGTCTTGCCCATCGGGATTTTTACATACAGCAGGGTGCCCAGCGTTACCTGGGTAATGCCCTCGCCCTTGCACGAGATGTCGGTGGTGGATATCAGCCCCTGCCCTGTCCCCTCTATCTGATAGACAAACCCTGTCGGCTTCTTGCCCGACGCGATAGATAGCGGGATGTAAATTGTCTCCTGCAAGGCAATGGCGTCCAGGTACAGCGTAAACTGCCCATGATGTACGGCACGCCCACTATCGTCACGTTCCTTAACAAGGAAGGCCTTAGACTCCCTAATCTTAAAAAAGAGATGTTCATTGCCGATATTCATAAACATCAGTATATCGCACTCATAGCTACTTGCTATCTTCATAAAACAGTTGTATTGTGCTGGACAGAGTATTGTTGTGTCTTGTTGCGTCTGCGTTCCTTATACTCAAGCTTAGGAACGAACGATGGTTGAGACCAGGAAAAAGCCGTGGGGCAAAATGAAGCCTGAGGAGCGCGAGGCTGCCGTACGCCAACTTATGGCGGCCGGGGGCTCCAACACCAGCGTAGCCGAAGAACTCGAAACAACGTTGGGTGCGATTGCGGGGCTTAGGCGCCGCAAGAACATCCCTTCTAAAAATGAGGTACCGAGTATGGGCAAGTCGGAGGTTGAAAAACCACATCCTCCCCCGCCTAGCCCGCCACCTCGCGCGCCTGCACTACAGCAAGAACCCCCTAGGCTCAAGCTGGCAGCAACCGAGGCAACACAGTGCGAGCATCTCGACGAAGACGGTCGGCGCTGCGCCTACGAGCATCAGCCCGGCTCGCCCTTCTGCGGCTTGCCGCACCACCAGCAACTACAGACTCAGGCCCGGCGCGCATAGCGCCGGGCCTCTTTTTTTCTTTACACTTCCCCACTTGAGGCAAGTCCCTCTTGTATTATTTACTCCAGACTATCTCGTACGGGTGGGCGCGCTTGGCCGCCGAGGGACTCGGCACCGCTTTGGTGCGGGTTACGGTAAAGCTGCTCCCCATAATTTCGCCGGGCACTGCCAGCACCACTTTTTTATTGAGCTTGGAGACCATACTGACTGCGCTGGCGCGCAGCGCGTCCAGGCTTTTGCGCTCGCCACCCACTACCGCATACGCATCGCTGAAGGTTACGCTGCCGAACTCGCTTAAGGGCGCGTAGGCGCGCTCGCCGCCCTTGTTGTGCACCACGGGCATTTCCTGTATCCACTCGGCGGTATTGTTTTTCGAGCGGTACTCAAACGCCTCACCATGCTGCTTGCCTGTTGTCTTATTAACAAAAGAGAGATACCACAGGTCCTCGGACACTTCAGTAAGTGATACCTCTACTTTGTCGCCGCCCGACACTTTAAGCGGGATAGTCACCTGGTATGCGGGCAAGAGCTCGTACCAGGCCCAGTAGTAGGTGCGGCCATTCTGCACCGCGCTGTGCGTGCCTGCTTGTATAAGGTCTTTGGAGCGGCTCCCTCCGATACCCACCCACGCGACATCGGTCATAAGCGTAGTGGTAGCCGCGAGCGTGGGCACGACCCAGGACGCGCCGACCGCGGAGTACTGCCCGCTGCGCGCGGCGACATAGCCCGCCCAGTTAGCCGACAACCTGCCGTTGGTCTCTTTGGCGGCGAGTGCCGGCGAGGCGGCGAGGCACAGCACCACCATCACCAGAGCCCTCGCTAAGAATCTAGACTGCATGCACTCCAGTGTAGCAAATTCCTAGCGTGCCAGCCTGCCCCCGCGGGCCTTGTTGTTTTCCTGCGTACCGCTCTTGCCGCGGAAGCGCCCTCCGCGACCCCTTACCTTGGCGGCAGCTTTTGACACCAAGGCTGCCTCTGTCTTGTGGTTGCGCTGTATTACTTCCTCTGTCTGTGTGTCGGCTTCTTTGTCATCCGTGTAATCTCGATAATACATGTATGATCCCTCATTGTGTTTTGCATCATCATCCATACTCCTACTGTACGTGCCGCAACTGAACCGCGCATGACGCAGGAGAGTCGGGAAGGTCAAATGGTATACTTGCTGTATGGACACGGCACTCATTGTCGTCGGACTCCTCTTGGTCGGGATACTTATAGTATGGATATTTACCTATATGAGCGACCCCAAGCAGATAGATGAGGACGAGGAAACACAGGTGCGCGAAGCGTCTCCGGAAGAGCGCGAGCACGCCCGGTTTGATGAGGCGGCAAAGACCGCCGAGAGCAACGCAGACGACATCGCATTTTATTCTCCCGGCGACTCCAGCACCAACTAACCTGTCCCCAGCAAGGGGGTTCATCCCAGCATCAGGCGCCTATGGGCATACTTGATGCATGCAAACAGAGCGCGAAATAATCCTCACCTGCCAGGAGTGTGGCCACGAAGAAATAGACTCAAGCGACAAGCTCCTAATGCTTAAGGTTAGGATGTACAACCACATCAACCACGCGCATCCTGTTTTGGCCGAGCGGTTCAAGGAGGTGGTGGAAGAACATTCCACACTCATATACTAGCCACGGAAATCCGCCGCTCGTGCAGCCTATATCTGCGGCACTTTGCTGCTGCCGGGTTTCGTTGTTTTTCTGAACGCACCTTGGTAT
>CAYHLQ010000047.1:3438-4965 GCA_964357485.1 uncultured Candidatus Saccharibacteria bacterium
ATGCGGCCTTACTTCCCGAGCCATCCCGCTCTGACGTATGTTGTCCGGTTTGTACTGCTGTCTCTCTTATATGCCGGCACTGCCTGGCTGAGCCTCACTTTCTTGCCTCCGGGCGCCTCCGGCGCCTCGCTGGTATGGCCGGTAGCTGCTGTCGGCCTGGCCGGGCTCCTACTCTGGGGGCTCAACCTCTGGCCCGCGCTCCTGCTAGGTATCTTTATGGTCCTGATAGCGCGCGGATTTACCCCGCCCCTGGCCGCAGGCGTCTCTCTGGGCAACACGATAGAGGCGCTCGTAGGCGCCTACATACTCATGCGCGTAGGCTTCCACCCTGTCATGAGCCGCCTGCGCGATACGCTTGGGCTCATACTAGCGGCGTTTATATCAAGCTTTATAGGAGCGCTCGCCATTTCGGGGAGTGCCACTCTTTTTTACAACCCCTCCTTCAACCCGGAGCTTCTGACCGGGCTGTGGCTCGGCCATACCGTGTCCCTGCTCTCGTTCGGGCCGTTTGTCCTGCGTTGGACCTACCGTCCTTTCTTTAAGAAAAACTGGCGCGAGATGCTCGAGGGGTTCGCGGTGTTTGGCATCATATTCGTGCTGGTCTTCCTCATGTTCTGGACGCCGCATGGCTCTATAGGGCGCATCTCGCTCATATACGTGCTCATACTCCCGCTCATATGGGCCTCTTTGCGGACAGGGCCGCGCGGCATCAGTCTAGCGCTATTTATGCTTGCGGTCGTCGGTATTACAGGAATACTTTGGGGCTACGGACCAGTGAGCGCAAACGCTACAGGCGCGCTGTTTGGGGTCCAGACTCTTATCGGCACGATTTCGCTCATTTTCCTGCTGTTTACCTCGCTGACAGAGGAACGCAAAGAGGCCGTCCTCGCGCTTGAGGACCATGTGGGTAAATTGGAGGACGCGCTGGAAAAAATATCGAGCGAGGATCGCGCCAAGAGCAACTTTATCGCCATACTGGCCCACGAGCTGCGCAACCCGCTCTCGCCTGTCCTCTCGGGACTCGAGATATTAAAGACCCGCGAGACGGGCCCGCAAGACGTATATCAGATGATGGGCGCGCACTTAAACACCCTGGCACGGCTCTTGGACGACCTTCTGGATATTACGCGCATCTCGCAGAACAAATTTACACTCAAGAAAGAGACCACAACCCTGCAGGCCATCGTGGGGCACTCATTGGAAATGGCGGGACCGTACCTTTCATCGCGCGGGCACGCGTTTACTACAGACATGCCACAGGAAGACATATGGATAGAGGCCGACCCTGTGCGCCTCTCGCAAGTATTCGTCAACCTGCTCAACAATGCAGCCAAATACACACCGCAAGGCGGCACCATACATCTGCGAGTTAAGCGCGAGGGGCAGGAGGCCTTGGTGAGCGTACGCGACAATGGGCAAGGCATTAACCCATCCAGGCTCAGGACGATATTTGAGCCGTTCGCAGGCGGGAGTGCCGAGGGCGTGCAGCCGGGCCTGCATATTGGACTCTCGCTCGCCAAGCGCATG
>CAYHLQ010000048.1:0-4542 GCA_964357485.1 uncultured Candidatus Saccharibacteria bacterium
GGGTTTTTTATTAGTAGCTGCCCTTCTTACTATTGTCCAGAAACTAGTAGCTTCTGAGCCGCTTGGCCTTCTCATGGGTGCGGATACGCTCCAGGGCCTTGGCCTCTATCTGGCGGATGCGCTCGCGCGTGACGCCAAACTTCCGGCCCACTTCCTCGAGCGTGTGATAGATGCCGTCCTCGAGCCCATGGCGCAGCTTGAGTATCTCGCGCTCCTTCGGAGACAGCTCGTCGAGGATTTCCTTGAGCTGGTCGCCCAGTATACGGCGTGACACCTCCTGGTCGGGCCCCAGTATCTTGTCGTCTTTTATAAAGTCGCCCAGCACAGACTTGCCGTCGTCATCGTCGGAGCCCACCGGGCTTTCCAGGGACACGGTATCCTGGTCAATCTTCTCTATCTGGTAGATCTTGTCTACATCAACGCCCATCTCAATCGCAATCTCCTCGGCCAGAGTGTCGCGACCCAGGTCCTGGGAGAGGCGGCGCGACACCTGCTTGTACTTGGCAATAGTCTCGACCATGTGGACCGGGATACGGATAGTACGTGACTGGTCTGCCAGGGCGCGGGTTATAGCCTGGCGTATCCACCAGGTAGCGTAGGTTGAGAATTTAAAACCCTTTGTCCAGTCGAATTTATCTACCGCCTTAAAGAGGCCAATGTTGCCCTCCTGGATAAGGTCCAACAGTGTGAGGTCCGGGCTGCGGCCCACATACTTCTTGGCAATGGATACCACCAAGCGCAGGTTGGCACGCGCAAGCAGGTTGCGGGCTTCCTCATCGCCGTCCATGATGCGCTTAGCGAGGTCGCGCTCGCTCTGCGCATTAAGCAAGGGGTACTTGCCTATTTCGCGCAGGTACATCTGGATGGAGTCGTACGAGGAGTCCGAGCGCGAGTAGCCTTTCTCTACCGGCTCCTCTGCAATTTCCAAAAGCCCGCCGCCCTCGAGCACATCTATACCAGCGGTACTGAACTTCTCGTACAGCTCCTCGAGGAACATCACATCTTCCTCTACCTGAGGAAATGCCTTGAGGATCTCGTCGTACGTAACAAAGCCGCGCTGGCGGCCGCGCACCATAAGGCTCTCTGCTTTGCGGCCCTGCTCCTCGGCGCGCTTGGCGGCCTTGGGGCTCATGACCGGCGACTTTACAGGTGCCGCCTTTTTAGCCGCCTTCTTCTTGGGTGCCAACTTAGCCCGGCGGGCGGCAGCCGCCTTCTTAAAGTTCTTAGCCTTTGACCCCGCCTTTTTGAGGGGGGCCTTTTTCTTCGCCTTTTTCTTCGCCATTTTCATTAGTATACCACAATCTCGATAAAAAGGAAAAACAACTACCTTATCCTTTTATTGAGAGAACTTGCTCTTGAGCCGTTCGCGCGCCACCTCCCGCCCAATATCTGCAAGCATGTCGGCAGCTATGGCCTCCGAGGTCGAATGCTCGCCCACTTCCGCCTCAAACCGGAAGCGCAGCGCCTCCGCCTGCAGCTCCAGCTCCTGCTCAAGCTCTCTCATGCGCTCGGCGCCCAGCAAGCTCTCCAGCTTTTCCCGCACATCGGAGTCTTTTGTAAAACTGGACAGGAGCATCGCGGCTTTTTTATCCAGCGCACTCAGGAGCCCGAGCGGGTCTTTTGCTAAGTGTGCTTCAGGCTGATGAACAATCGGTGAAGCAGGCTCCGGTAAGCGGGGCTTTTTGGCGACCTCGGCGCGCACGGCCAAGTCGGGCACGCCGAGCTTTTGTGCAATGATACGTATAAAGTGCTCGCGCTCGATACTACTCTCGACTGCTGCCACTAGCGGAAGCACACTTGCCTCGACCACCTTCTGGTACGCGCGGGCGTCCTTCGTGCCCGGTTTAAGCGCGTCTAGAAAGAACTCGACTGCGGTCTTGGAGGTACGCACAGCAGCCTTAAGCAGCTCCGGGTTCTCGCGGGCAACATCGGCCGGGTCCTGCCCCGCCGCAAACACCGGCACCTTAACATCAAAGCCTGCCGCAATAGCCATCAGCGCCGACTTAAGCCCCGATCGTACCCCGGCTGCGTCGGCATCCAGTGCCAAAATAAGGCGCTTGGACAGACGGCTCAAAAGCGAGAGATGCTCTTGCGTAAGCGCCGTGCCCGAGAGCGCGACCGCAAACGTCAGCCCCGACTGATGCGAGAGCACCAGGTCAAACTGACCCTCAACCAGGAGGATGCAGTCTGCGCGACGTATAGCTACGCGCGCTTTATCAAGCCCATACAAGACTTTGGACTTCTTAAACAAAAGTGTCTCGGGCGAATTGACGTACTTGGCAGGCTCTACGTCGCCAGACTGCCCCGGAATCTTCTCAAAGAACCGGCCCGAGACGGCAATGGGCACACCCGACGCGTCGGATATCGGGAATATGATGCGCCCGCGGAAGCGGTCGAATATCTCGCCAGGGCGCTTCTCTGAGCGTATCGCAAAGCCAGCTTCCACAATATCGGGGTGGCCGAACCCTTTTGCCACCAAATGCTGCGTCAGCGGCTCCCACGCAGCGGGCGCGTAACCCAGGCGCCACGCCTTTATGCTTTCTGCGGTGACGCCACGCGTCTTTAGATACTCGAGCACCGAAGGATGCTTTTGCAGCTCCGACTCATAAAATGCTACGGCCGCTTCGCATACCTCGCGCAGCTTTTCCTCTTTCTCCTTCTCCTGCTCTTTTTCCTCGGCGGCCTGCGGATTTCGCGCGCGCGGCTGGAGTTTTATACCCGCCTTCTCTGCTAGCTGCTTAAGTACCGTCGGAAAGTCGAGACCGTCCATCTTTTGGATAAAACTAAACACGTCGCCCTTTTCGCCGCAGCCAAAGCAAATATAGGTGCCACGCTCGGGCGATACCATAAAGCTCGGCGTCCTCTCGTTGTGGAAGGGGCACTTGCCGGAGAAATTGCGGCCCGCGCGCTTAAGTTGCACGTACTGCCCCACAATCTCAACAATATTGATACGGTCCTTTATCTGCTGTACCTCGGAGTCCATAAGTACCCTATTGTAGCCATTTTCCCCTCATCGTGCAGGGGTACTTGACAAACAAGCTTTGTAGGTGCATAATAGGCTTATATAGGTTCAACCAGAGGAGTTGATTATGTTTGGCACAGTTGTTACTGCTATTGTTCTCGCTCCCCCCACAGTGCTCGTCATCTTCATTTACGTAACGCTGGTCGCCTAATGGCAGCCAGCCAAAACAAAGGCCGCAGACCCACCCGGACTGCGGCCTTTTTACTTACAAATAATCCCTAGTTGCCTAGTTTATCCTATAGGATAAACTAGGCTCCATGAAAAAAGAGCGAGGTGAAGTGGCGGAGGTAGTACTTATTCTGCTTATAGGAGCTGGGGTGCTGGTGGCGCTGGCTCTGGCGCCCGGCATAGGGGCCGCTCTTAAGCTCATAGACCCCAACCCGCGCAAGGCAATGCTCAAGGCAGAGCGATCCCTTAGATCCTTAGTTAAAGCCGGCAAGATAGCCCAAACGTCGAAAGGCTATCGCATAACCAAAAACGGCGAGCTGGAGCTGGCGCGCCGGAAGTTTGACGCATACCGGTTCCCTGCCAAGCTCAAGTGGAACGGCAAGTGGCGCGTTATCTGTTTTGATATACCTGAGAAGAGGAAGTACGTGCGGCATGTGCTCCAGCGCAAGTTGGTCGAGATTGGGTGTTATCGCCTGCAGGACTCAGTGTTTGTTACGCCACACAAGTGCGCAGATATGCTTAAGCTCGCGCACGACGCTTTTCATTTGCACAAATACGTGCGCGGCATGGTAGTAACACAAGTGGACGACGAACAATCTCTCTTGGGCCATTTTAAGCTCTCCCGCTAAATTACCTAGTACATGCTATAGGATAAAGTAGGTAAAAATTCTTTTGTTGACTTCGTTTACCTACCTGCTACAGTCTCTGCAATTCCACATCCTCATGGAGTGGTGGCCTACCGGCATCGGGGTTTCGTCTCTATCTCACACAAAGAGATAGTACTTTAGGAGAAGGTCTCATGACCGTTATAGGAGATACTTTTAGAAAGTCTTCTGTTAAAGCAAAGAGAATCACAGACGGGCCGACAAAATTCCAACTCATGCTTGCTGTGTTTGATGGCCATCATGTCGGAATGAATCCCCGCCTGTATGGATTCGGTATCAACACAGAGGATGGGCACAGTTTTCAGGCTCATATCTACGGTATTACCTTCGAAGCTCCGTACTGGATACTTGAGGGCGTTGACGGGCACTGGGGCATGGACGGGCTGGTTAAGCACCACTCTTTTATCGCGCAGTACGACACAGAGAAAAAGAAGGGCTACATAAAGTTCCTCGACTAACGCAAAACGCCGCCCCACTCGGGCGGCGTTTTTACTTTTAATAATTTAATTCTTACGAGACGCGGACTTTGTCCTCGGCTGCTTGTTCCGCAGACGGCGCGTAGCGGTTGACCAGCTTCTCCTTAGGAGAGCCCTTGAAGCCCGTACCCGCCGGGATGAGCCGGCCGATGATGACGTTCTCCTTAAGGCCCTCGAGCCGGTCGACGCTGCCGTACATGGACGCCTTGAT
>CAYHLQ010000049.1:0-4454 GCA_964357485.1 uncultured Candidatus Saccharibacteria bacterium
GGTCCAGGCCGGTAACTACCTTGAGATGGTGGGCTCGTATGACCCGCGCTCCAACACCTCCGACCTCAAGGCCGACCGCATCAAGCACTGGATTTCGATGGGCGCCAAGCCGTCTGATACGCTCCATAACCTTTTGATTTCGAAAAACATTATAGAGGGCAAGAAAATAAACGTATTGCCGAAAAAAGTACTCGCCAAGCCAGAGCCTGTAGTAGAGGCAGTACCTGAGGTTGCAGCCGAGGCTGCTCCTGAGACTGTTGCAGAAGTTGCACCTGATGCTGAGACTCCTGCCGTAGAGGCTGAGACTCCTGCTGAAGCTCCTGCAGAGACGCCGGCAGAGGATAACGCGGTTGTTGAGGAGAAGCCTGCAGAGTAAACTAGAGAGGGTTTAATAAAAATAAATATCCAGCTATGGCTACAGAGAAGGACCAGGAGTTTTTGGAGTTTGTTATCAAGGGTCTCGTCGAACACCCGGAGGACATACAAGTAAGCCGCGTCGTAGACGAGATGGGTGTCCTGCTTACGCTCGACCTCAATGCCGAGGACATGGGCAAGGTCATAGGCCGCTCGGGCAATACCGCCAAAGCTATCCGCACGCTCCTGCGCGTTGTTGGGATGAAGCATAACGCACGCGTTAACCTTAAAATCAACGAGCCGGTCGGCGGCCAGCGCCACCAGGACAGCGGCGGCGTAGCTGCACAGGGCTGGGACGGTAGCCACGAGGCTCCGGTCACTCCCGCGATGAAGTCTATAGACGAGGCAATGGGCGACCTCGAGAATTTCTAACTTATTAACAAAAGCCGCCGGGAAAACCCGGCGGCTTTTGTTTTTGCCCGTTTCGCGCTACAACAAGCATATGAATTTCCATGTCGTGACCCTTTTTCCGGAGGTTATCGAGTCCTACGCACAGGCCTCTATCCTTGGCCGTGCGCAGAAGGAGAAGCTCCTTAAAGTGAAGACCTACCAGTTGCGCGACACTGCAGGCAACAAGTGGGGCAAGGTAGACGAGCGGCCCTACGGCGGCGGCCCCGGCATGGTCCTTCGCGCCGAGCCGGTTATACAAGCTGTCGAGAAAATCTTAAAAAATGTTCGACCTACGAGGTCGAACACGAAGCCTAAGGTGATTGTGACCTCGGCTGCGGGCAAGCCTCTTACAAACGCTTATGCCAAGAAGCTTTCTAAACTAAAAGACGTGGTTATCGTGTGTGGCAGGTATGAGGGCATAGACGTGCGGGCTATCAAGGCCCTGCGGGCCGAGGAGGTGTCGGTGGGCCCCTACATACTTACTGGCGGCGAGGTGCCGGCGCTCGCTATTATTGACTGTGCTGCGCGCCAGATTAAAGGAGTGCTCGGCAAGTTCGAATCGCTAGAGGAGAGCAGGGTAGCCAGTCACGACATTTATACCCGCCCTGAGGCCTTGAAGGTAAAAGGAAAGAACTACAAAGTCCCCAAGGTCTTGTTATCGGGCCATCGCGCAAATATTGATCTGTGGAAGGAAAAGAAGCGCTCTAATCCGAGTGCATAACCCGCTTGAGGGAATTTTATAGCGTGCTACATTGCTTGGCACGTGCAGCCGCACGATGAAGCACACACTAGGGGAGAATCTAATGCTCCAAGGGCAGACCACTGAGCCGAAGCCGATTCCGCACCATTGGAAGAAAAGGACCGGTCCGGTCCACATCCAACCTGGCAATATTTTCCCGGCTTTCAGTCATCCGCCAGACTCACGTCCTCTGGAATGGTGCTTTCCGCCGCAGGAGTCGAATGTGATCCAGTTGCGCTCCGCTTAGGTCAGTCGCTATTTTTGTTCCCCAGGCCGCCGGAGAGTTTACTCCCGGCGGCCTTTTGCTTGGGTTTGTAGCCTTGGCGAAGTGGCCATTTGACAGGATATATAGAGGAGCTATACTGGATAGCGAAACCAACGGGCAGGCCGACAAGGCCAGATTGAGTATCGAGTGGGGGTTTCGATACAACATAAAGTGGTGACTTTCACCTAAAGCTTCAGAAAGAAGCAGGGGAGCGATTTGCGCGACCCGCATTTTTCGTGTTTTGGCCGTGTGCATAACTTCGTTGACTAGCGTTCGTTTGTGCGAATGGCCATTACCAGAAAAACATAGTGCAGAGCGTAGTGTGGGCAGGTAAAGGTGCCGTTCCCTTTATTAAATTCGCTTCATCAAACAATCATTATGCGAGAGCAAAAGCATTTCTCCCGGTTCCGCGCCCCCCGCGTTGACACCCCCAACCTGGTAGAAGCGCAGTCCGACTCCTACAGCTGGCTCATGGACAAGGGTGTCCGCGAGACCTTTAAGGAGTTCACCCCTATTAAGGACTACTCGGGCAAGAAGTTCGACCTTGAGTTCCTCAAGATTGAGCTCGGCGAGCAAAAAGTTGACGAGCATTATGCCAAGGCGCAGAAACTGACGCTTGATATCCCCGTGCGCGCCACCGTCAAGCTCATCAACAAGGTGACCGGCACCGAAAAGGAGCAGGAGATATTCCTCGCTGATCTTCCTTTGATGACCAATCACGGCACCTTCGTCATAAACGGCGTTGAGCGCGTCATTGTGCCGCAGCTCGCGCGCTCCTACGGCGTCTTCTTTACTGCAGAGGAGGTCAAGGGCAAGCGCCACTTCGGCGCCAAGCTCATACCCCAGCGCGGCGCCTGGATTGAGATGGAGGCTGAAGCAACCGGCGATATTGCCGTGCGCATTGACCGCAAGCGCAAGTTCCCCGCAGTCTCGCTGCTTCGCGTCATGGGCGCCCATACTGATGCCGACCTTAAGGCGCTCTTTAAGGGTCATGAGCTCGCAACTGCGTGGATAGAGTCTGCGATAGGGAAGGATCCGGCCAAGAGCGTCGAGGATGCCTATATCGAGATACACAAGCGCCTGCGCGACGGCGACCTGGCCACTGCCAAGAACGCCGAGGAGTACATCAACTCTATCTTTAGCGCCGAGCGCTACGACCTATCTCGCGTCGGCCGCTACCGCTTCAATAAGCGCTTTGGCAAGTCTATGAACGAGAAGGACTTGGCCCACAAGGTGCTCTCCATAGAGGACCTCGCCACGGTCATAGGCCACTTGTTGACGCTTGAGAACGACCCAGAGGCAGTCGAGGACAACATTGACCACCTCGGGTCGCGCCGTGTGCGCTACGTAGGCGAGATGCTCCAGTCGCGCCTACGCGTCGGTCTCACTCATATGAAGCGCAATATCCAGGACCGCATGTCCACTATTGATGCTGATGCCACTATGCCCCAGCAGTTCGTCAACCCACGCCCGCTGCAGGCCCGCATCAAGGAATTTTTCACCACCAACCAGCTGTCGCAGTTCATGCAGCAGAACAACGCTCTTGAAGAGCTTGAGCACCTGCGCACCCTGTCCGCGCTCGGTCCCGGCGGTCTTACCCGCGAGCGCGCCGGCTTCGAGGTGCGCGACGTGCACCCGTCCCACTACGGCCGCCTGTGCCCCATACACACTCCCGAAGGCCCCAACATCGGCCTTATTCTGCGACTTTCGACTTTTGCGCGCCTCAACGAGTTCGGCATGATAGAGACTCCGTACGCCAAGGTGATCAAAGGCAAGGTCACTGACGAGATCGTCTACCTTAATGCCGCAGAAGAGGAGGGCGTTGCCATTGCCCACGGCGCAACCCGCGTTGACGCCTCAAGCCGCATTATCGAGGACATGCTCGAGGTGCGCCAAGGCCAGGGTCCCGCACGCGTTGCGCGCGAGGAAGTTGACTATATAGATGTCGCTCCCGAGCAGCCATTCTCCATCGCCACAAGCATGATCCCGTTCCTCGAGCACGACGACGCAAACCGCTCGCTCATGGGTTCGAACATGCAGAAGCAGGCGACCCCTGTCTTGTTGCCTGAGGCTCCGTTGGTTGCAACTGGCATGGAGGAGCGCGCCGCCCGTGACACCGGCCGCCTCATTTACGCGAAAGAGGCCGGCATAGTGACCGAGGCAGACGGCAAGCGCGTCAAAGTAAAGAATGAGAAAGGCAAGGAGGTTGAGTACCCGTTCGTTAACTTTGTGCGCACCAACGGCTTTACCAGCCTCCATAACCGCCCGGCAGTATCCGTGGGCACCAAGGTTAAAAAGGGCGACCTCTTGGCCGATACCTCGTCGTCCGACCAGGGCCAGCTTGCGCTCGGCCAGAACGCGCTTGTGGCGTTTATGTGCTGGAGTGGTGCTAACTACGAGGACGCCATCATTATTTCCGAGCGCCTTGTTAAGGACTCCAAATTCTCCTCTATCCATATTGAGGAGTTTGTCTGCAACGTGCGCGACACCAAGCTTGGCCCCGAGGAGACCACTCACGACATCCCCAACGTTTCTGAAACCAAGCTGCGCAACCTCGACGAGGACGGTGTTGTTCGTGTCGGCTCCGAGGTGCGCCCCGGCGACATCTTGGTAGGCAAGATCACCCCCAAGGGCGAGACTCAGCTC
>CAYHLQ010000050.1:0-4263 GCA_964357485.1 uncultured Candidatus Saccharibacteria bacterium
CCTGGGCAACCAGTTCCTCTCGCATATCCGCGAGGTAGACGCTATTGCGCATGTCGTGCGCATCTTTGACAACCCCAATGTCGTCTCCACTCAGGAGGCTATTAATCCACTGGCCGACATCGAGCTTATAAACACCGAACTTGCCCTGGCCGATATGGAGACCAAGGACAAAACGCGACTCTTGGCCGACAAACCCGTGCTCTTCGTGCTTAACAAGGAAGCGGGCGGGCATAACCTAGACGAGATGCACGGCGACCCGCGGTGGAAGCAGCTTATGGACTACTTTGATGCCAAGGGTGCCAAGTACGTTATAGTGGACGCCAATGTCGAGAACGACTTGAAGGACCTGGGCGGCGATGACAAGCACGACTTTCGCCGCGAGTACGGCATATTCGAGGACGGAGTAGGAGAGCTTATACGCGCCGGCTACGAGTTGCTGGGGCTCATGAGTTTTTTTACCACCGGTGTCGAGGAAACCCGTGCGTGGACGGTCAAGCGCGGCTCTACGGCGCCCGAGGCTGGCGCTGCTATACATAGCGACTTTAAAGACAAGTTTATCCGCGCCGAGGTTATCAACTGGGCAAAACTTATAGAGGCCGGCTCACGAGCGGGTGCGCGCGAGAAAGGCTGGATACGCACCGAGGGCAAAGAATATATAGTCCAGGAAGGCGACACGATAGAGTTTTTGCACGGATAACAAAAGGCGTCCCAAGGGGCGCCTTTTACGTTGCTACAGGGCGTTTAGTATTTCTCTCTCGTCCTTTTTGACATAGGTCGCAAAGGCGATCGCTACCGGCAAGTTGCCGACTACCGATTCCCGTATTTCCCAGCCTTTTTGGGGTCGGAACAAGTCCCCTTGTTCTTCGTGGGAGCGGGTGGGGAAGCGGGCTTCGGAGCAGAGCTTCATTAGGTCCTTGGCGACTTCGTTGGGACTGCTGTCGGGCAAGGGTGCCGAGGTGTCGGTTGCCCGCGTATAGAAGATTCGTCCGGAGCATGGGGCCCCTTGGATGATGTCGTAGTGCGAAATCCGTCTGTCTTTAAAGATCAGGCACAGTGCGGAAGCGACTAAGTTTTCGTCGTGTGCTACGGCGACCGGCCGCGAGGCCGGGAGATCTTGCAGATGCATGTTCTCTCCTTACAGGTTTGTCCTCCGCTATAGTAACGTACCTTACCCAGCAAGCAAACTCTACAATAAAAAGAAAAGGCGCCCGGAAGGGCGCCTTTGTTGTACCGCAATGGAATGCTAATCTACACTCATTGCGGCACGTTGGACCGATATGTCGAGTGTTCCGAACTGTACCCTATTGCACAAGAATCTTACGGCAGTATCGAGAGTTTCTCTCTGTCTTTCTTTGTCGTTAAGATTCCTATCCTTTTTTTGCTTTACCTCCATCTTTGAGGACGCTGTTTCTCGTAGAAATTCCCGAGCAGTGTTTGCATCAAGTGCATATGCATCGAGCGCTTCGATGACAAACTTTAGCTCCTCCTTGGCAGCCCAAAGCCCTGGTAAGTACCAGTTTTCCCAATACTCACCTGAGGCGTCCCGCTGTGACCGAAGGCATATGAAGCCCCAGCGCATGAGGCTCCGGGCTTGGTATCTGTAGTTTTCCGCCGAGTAGTTATACCCGCATAGGCTGCCTATCGTGATGCTTGGCGACGCCCACGCAGGCACTTGTTCGAAAGGGAAGAGATTATACTGAGCCCCTTCTCCTTGCAGTGGCCGACGCCAGAACGGCAGCATCATATCGTCGGCAACAGGGTTGGGGAGCGGCTCATATGTCGGCACGTGCTGGATACGCCCATCCTTACAGGTTATCCAATGGTGGCCGTGCATGGCGCCGCGCATCACTTCGAGCTCCGCAGAATCAAGACCGCAGATAGAAATGTTTTGTCCCCGACCACGGCCTCCGCTATAAGCGCCTACGCGAACTTTCTCACGGTTATCAGTATCATGCCCAACTGTCTCCGGGGCAGCAGGGATTGGAATATCCTTAAGATTAGTCATGGAGAGATCTCCTTGCTAAGTGGTGTGCAGCTAGGCGTAAGGTAGCAATAATTGCTCACTTTGGTCAAGCGACCCTAGGGGTGCCTATAGGTGTTACTATATAAGCGTACCAATAAGTAACTGTCTTTATACATATGGAACAAACACTGGACAATAATCGGGGCTCGGCGCCCCGTGCAACGCCGAAGGACTTCTTTTTGTGGGCGGGAGCAATGATAGCGCTGTACACCAGCGTTGTAGCATTCTTAAGCCTTATTTTTAGCTACATCAACCATGCCATGCCAGACACGGCGCTTGGCTACTACGTTGACCCATACTCGAGCATCGCCTACGAGATGGCGTCGCTCATCGTATTTGCGCCCCTGTTCCTTATACTTATGCGCGTCATCCGCCGCGACATCGCACACGACTCCGGCCGAGGAGAGGTATGGGTCCGTCGTTGGGCTCTGTTCCTGACACTGTTTATCGCAGGCCTTACTATTGCGGTAGACCTTATTGTACTCCTGACCACGTTCCTGAGCGGCGAGGAGCTCTCTATGCGCTTCTTGTTGAAGGTGCTGGTGGTGCTCTTGGTAGCGGGTGCGGGCTTCTTGCACTTTATAGCGGATATATGGGGCTACTGGTCTAAGAATGCCCAGTATGCGCGCTACATTAACTTTGCCGTAGGGTTGCTTGTTGTACTTACTGTTATTTCCGGATTCTTTATTGTTGGTACGCCCGCAGAAGCTCGCAAGATGCGCCTTGATAACCAGCGCGTGTCGGATCTACAGAACATCCAGTGGCAAGTTGTAAACTACTACCAGGTTAAGCAAAAGCTCCCGACATCTATTGCCGAGCTAGAAGATCCTATTTCCGGCTACAGTAACCCGCGTGACCCGCAGAGTGGCGAGGCGTATGCGTACCGCGCGACAGGGGCGTTGACCTTCGAGATATGCGCGACCTTTGCGGCAGCGGACGCGGGTAACAAGGGGTATCCGTCCCGCTACTCTGAGGTCGCATACCCGGCTCCCTATGGAGCAGAGGAGAGTTGGGCCCATACTGCTGGGCAGATGTGCTACACCCGCACGATAGACCCCGACCGCTACCCGCCGATGACCCCGAAGACCATTTAGTCAAAAGACAAGAAGCCGCCAGTGCCCATGCAAGGGTACGGCGGTTTTCTTTATGGATAAGTGTGGTATTTTGAGTAGCAATGAACGGGAGGTACGACCACAAGGTTATTGAGAAAAAATGGCAGGATGCATGGGCGGCCTCCGGCGTGTACAAAACCGAAGGCGACTCGAACAAGCCCAAGACCTTCGTGCTCGATATGTTCCCGTATCCATCCGGCGAGGGGCTCCATGTAGGCCACCCCAAGGGCTATATTGCAACCGACATCTACAGTCGCTACATGCGCATGCAGGGCCACAATGTTTTACACCCGATGGGCTGGGATGCGTTCGGCCTGCCGGCGGAGAACTACGCTATTAAAAACAAAGTGCACCCGCGCGCGGCCGTCGAGAAGAATATCGCGACCTTTAAGGCTCAGCTGGCGCATATAGGGTTTGACTACGACTGGAGCCGGGAGATAAACACCACGGACCCGGAGTACTATAAGTGGACGCAGTGGATATTCCTCCAGCTGTTTAAGAAAGGCCTGGCGTACCAGAGCCACGAGCCTATAAACTGGTGTCCCTCGTGCATGACGGGGCTGGCCAACGAGGACCTGGACGGCGACGTGTGCGAGCGCTGCGGCACCAGGGTAGAAAAGAGGGCTCTCCCGCAGTGGGTGCTCAAGATTACCGCGTACGCCGACCGCATGCTTGCGGACCTGGACCAGTTGCAGTGGCCCGAGCATATTAAGGAGGCTCAGCGCAACTGGATAGGCCGCTCGGAGGGCTCGGAAATTATTTTTGGTATAAAGGGGTCGGTAGAAGGTATAAAGGTTTTTACTACTCGTGCGGATACGCTGTACGGGGCGACCTACATGGTGCTTGCACCGGAACACCCGGAAATCTTAAATCTTAAATCTCAAATAACAAATTGGGATGAGGTAGAAAAATACATAACACAGGCAAAAAATAAGACTGAAATAGAGCGCAGCGCCGCAAAGGAAAAGACCGGCGTTGAGCTTGTAGGGGTCAAAGCGATAAACCCTGCAACAAAGGAGGAGATTCCGGTATATGTAGCCGACTACGTTCTGTGGGGCTACTGTACCGGCGCAATCATGGCTGTGCCTTCGCACGACGAGCGCGACTACGAGTTTGCAAAGCTCTTTA
>CAYHLQ010000051.1:0-4170 GCA_964357485.1 uncultured Candidatus Saccharibacteria bacterium
TTGGCTACTACTTTGGTGAGTGGCTCAATCTCTCCTCTAGCACCATCACGCGCATACAGTATGCAATAACGGTCGTCTTTGCCGTTGCAATGGCCTACTTGGCTGTCGCCTGGCATGTGCGCCGCCGCATTAAAAAGAAAGGCGGCATATGAAGAAACTTCTTGTTGTGACCGATGCCTGGCATCCGCAGATAAACGGCGTGGTGCGCGCGACCGACGCCCAGGTGCGGATACTAAAAGAGCGCGGGTACGATGTAGTAATTATCCATCCGGGACAGTTTATGAGCGTCCCGCTGCCTTTCTCGCCCGACATCCGGCTTGCGGTTTTGCCCGGCAGGCGGGTCGCTGCGCTCATTAAGCGCGGCCACTTTGATGCCGTGCACATAGTGGCCGAGGGGCCGCTTGGATGGGCCGCACGACGGGCCTGCGTGCGATTGAAAATCCCCTTTACGACCTCGCTACATACGCGCTTTGACCTTTACTTCGGCAGATACGTAGCATGGTTTTTAATGCCCGCAGTCTTGTGGTTGCTACGCCGGTTCCACGGGCCTGCGACGCGCACGATGGTCTCGACTGAGACGTTTAAGAAACAGCTTGAGGGGCAGGGGTTTAGAAATGTTGTCGTGGTTCCGTTGGGAGTAGATGCCGATATATTTACCCGCAATTCGCGGACTCCCGTCGAGGCCCTGCCTCATCCGGTGTTCGTATACTTTGGGCGACTCGCGCACGAAAAAGACCCGGAGGAGTTTCTGCGGCTGGATCTTCCGGGCACCAAGCTCGTCGTGGGCGACGGCCCGCTGCGCGCCTCACTCGAGCGCCGCTATCCGGATGCGCGTTTTATCGGCTTTAAACGGGGGCAGGAGCTAGTAGATTGGCTTTCGGTGTGCGACGTTTTCGTCTTTCCTTCAAAAACGGAGACATTCGGGCTCGTCGTGCTTGAGGCACTCGCAATGGGTATACCGGTCGCGGCCTACGACGTTATGGGTCCTCGCGACATACTAAAAAACGGCGTGCACGGCTATCTTTCAGACGACTTGCGCCAAGCGGCACTCGACTGCCTCGACCTTAACCCGCAAGAGTGCCGCAAGCGAGCCTTAGAATTTTCCTGGGCAGCCTCAGCCGAAGCTTTTATAAAAAATTTGGAGCCAGTGCGCTAGCGCCTGAGCTTCAGCATTGCGCGGTTCATTTGCATGACGGCCCAAGGGGAGAGGACACGCAGGACATCCACCGCCATGCCCCAATCGGAGAGCGTGCCGCGCACCCATCCGTACTTCTGCGACTTGCGCATGTGGGTAACCCCAGGCCACTTCACAACCGTCAGGCGTATGCGCCTGGCAATAATGAGTTTATTCATGTACGACTCAAGGCCGAACTCCGGCAGCCTATTAATCTCCTGCAGTACCTCGGACAGCAGCGTGCGGGGCACGACGCGCTCGCCGCTGGTAAAGTCCAGGCCCAGCCAGTGGTGTATAGCAAACGCATTCTTGCGTAGTGATATCGAGATGTCTGCGCGGCCCAAGAGCACCGGTTCGGCGAGGTGTGCGATGTCTTCCTTGGTGATATTGAAAAGGTCCGCGTCCAACAGCATCACAAGCTCGCCCTGGCTGGCATCAAGGCCTTGCGCCATTGCGCGGCTTTTGCCGCCATTTTTGGAAAGTGAGATAAGTCTGACGGCGGGGAAGCGCTTGACGGCGTCCGCAGTGCCGTCGGTGGATGCGTCGTCAATGACAATAATCTCGCTCAGGCCCGGGTACTGTGTCGCCGCCTCGAGCACTGCGGCAATGCGTGGCGCCTCGTTGTAGGCGCAGATGATACAGGAGATTTTAGGCATGGGTGTGACTATAGCAGAAGCAGCGCGAAGAAGGTCGCGGCCGCTATGCGATAGATGCCAAAACCGGTAAAGTCGTGGCGTTGTACAAACCGCAGCAGCCACTTGATAGCGATAATTGCGACGAAAAATGACACGATGAATCCGACGCCGAGCGTGCCCCAGTTGGCTTGGCTAAACTCGCCCGCGTTTTTGTAGAGGTCAAGAGCGGTCGCGGCTGCCATGGTCGGCGCTGCCAAAAGGAAGGAGAACTCGACTATAGTTTGCCGGTTAATGCCGAGCGCCAAGCCGCCGACAATAGTTGCGGCCGAGCGCGAGACGCCCGGGATGACCGCGACCGCCTGCGCCGTGCCCACCAAAAACGCCTGCTTGTAGGTCAGAGGGTTTACCAAGGACGGTCCTTTGTAAGACAAAGGACCGTCCTTGGTAGCCTTGGCAACGTCTTTTTTGTGCCAGCGCTCGAATGCGATTAAGGCTACGCCGCCTACGAAGAGGGCCGCGAGCGCCACTACGGTATTGCCGATGAGCGCCGATTTTATAAAAGGGTATAGCGTCGCGCCGATGACGGCAGTAGGCACGAACGCTACAACAACCCTGGCCATCGTGTCAGCCTCTAAGAATTTGCGCCAGTAGAGCACCACTACAGCGAGTATGGCGCCTAACTGTATTACTATCTCAAATGACTTTACAAACGAGTTCTGCATAAGACCGAGGGCCTCGCTGGCAAACATGAGGTGTGCGGTCGAAGATATAGGCAGGAACTCCGTAATGCCCTCTACTACACCCAATAGTGCGGCGTCTATAAGCGTCATATGGCCTAGATTGTAGCATTCATCCCTGCTTCAGTGCTTGCGGGCATACTGGGCACAGTACCCCGCACACGTCTTATGAAAGCGGGGTTATTACAGGGTAATCTCCATATCTTTATGACTCTAGGTATGACTAAGCGCATTGCGGGCGGCATGGTGGGTCTTTTTGTCGGCACGTTGCTGGCGCTTGCGGCACCGCTCACGTTTGCGCAGACCACAACGCCGGGCGTGCCGGCAGCGGGAGAAGGCGGCCAGGCAGCAGTCAACCTTGTTGTGCTCGGTGCCTCGGCGCTCGCTCTGGCAGCGGGCAGCGTATACCTGGCGCGTACACGCAAGGAGGCTTAATTCCTTATGCGACGCCCGCGGCTTATTGTCGCTGTTATAACTCTAGCGGCAGGCGTGGTCTTTGTGACCACGCTTGTTCGCGCGACGCTCTACGCGCCCGGCTCGGAGGTTGCCTCCAGCACCCTGCAAGCGCTTGCACCTTCGCGCGAGGCGGAACCGGGCGAGCTGCCTAAGCGCCTGCGTATTCCTGCGCTCGGCATAGACGCGCTGATTAAGCATGTAGGCATTACCGAAGACGGTCGGATGGCCACGCCCGGCAATTTTACCGACACAGGATGGTACAAGTACGGCACGGTGCCCGGGTTTGTAGGGAGCGCGGTTATAGACGGCCATGTAGACAACGCGCTTGCTCTAGATGGTGTCTTCAAGCGCGTGGGGGAATTAAGGGCGGGCGATGAAATCTATATAGACACAGCATCCTCCACGCCGCTCCGGTTTGTCGTGCAGGAAGTTGCGTCGTACCTAGCAAGCGAGGTGCCGCTTGAGCGCGTGTTTGAGGCCAGGGACACCGCGCGCTTAAATTTAATAACCTGCACCGGCGACTGGAACAAGGATAAAAATGAGTACGCAGAGCGTCTGGTAGTCTACGCCACCCACCTTCCGTAGTGTGAATGGGCACCATTCACACCTACTTTTTGAGCTTGGCGAAGGTGCGCTCTATGTCTACTATCGAGACCGGTTTTACCAAATGGTCGTCAAAGCCCGCGTCTGCGGCCTTCTGCCGGTCTTCGTCTTGCCCATACCCAGTGAGGGCAACCAGTGCGATGTCCTGGCCACAACTGGCGCGCAGGCGTCGGCCCACCTCGTAGCCCGATATGTCGGGCAAGCCAATGTCCAGGAGTGCCACGTGCGGGCGCGCTGTTTCCGCCTTTTCCAGCGCGGCAAAGCCGCTGTGTGCCAAGGAGACCGTGTGCCCGTTGTGGGTCAGGAGCGTTGCGAGCATCTGCGCGGCGGCCTCATTGTCGTCTACTACAAGGACGCGCAGAGGGCCGTTGTCGTGCGCGAGCTCTGCGACAGCTTCCTTGGAGAATCGTCCGCGGGACTCAGGCCGCGGAGCCTGTGTCAGCGGCGAGGAGACGGCTGGCAGAGGCAGGCGCACTATAAACTCGCTGCCCTCGCCAGTCCCGCCGCTGTGCACCTCAAGCGAGCCGTGGTGGGCGGCGATAATCTGCTTGCTGTAGGCCAATCC
>CAYHLQ010000052.1:0-4096 GCA_964357485.1 uncultured Candidatus Saccharibacteria bacterium
TGCATCGCCGGGCCCGCCCAGCGTAAGCGCTGTAAACACGTGCGTGCCGCCGCGGTAAAAGATGCCGGAGCCGTGCAAGAGGCTCGAGATGCCGCCTGCTTTGGCAAACAGCGGGCGCACCTCGGTAAAGCCACGGCTGTCCGCGCGCTTGTTGTCCTCTACTGCGCCGCGGTGGATCTCCTCGTCCACCTTGTCCTCAAAGAAGCGTTTGGCAATACCTTTCAGGTTAGAAAGCTCCTCGCTCTCCTTAATCTTAGCCAGCCACTCATCCTCGAGCGCGTGTATAGCGTCCTTGCTCGGTGCGCCGCAGAACACCGCTGCCCCTATGCGGGCCGCGAACTCGTTTGCGTACAAGTCGGTAAGTGCCGCAGGCAACTCCGGCTTGTCTGCGCTCTTCTTCTCCTTCCCTACCTCCGCAATTATCTGCTTCTGCCAATCTAAAATCTTGGTGTGCTCCTCTGCGGCGCGTGCAAAACCCGCCGCTATCTCATCCTCGCCCACAACCTTGGCGCCCACCTCTATCATGTTTATCGTGCCGTCTTTGCCGCATGCCAAAATATCGAGGTTCATCCCCTCGCGCTCTTTGTAGGTCGGGTTTATAGCTAACTGAGAGCCGATGCGTACTGCGGCTACCGGCCCAGCCCAAGGTATGGAGGAGGTGGCGAGCGCGAGTGATGCGGCATTGACCGCAATGTGCTGAGGGTCATCCTCGCCTAACGCAAGTACGGTCACCACCACTTGCACCTCATTGCGCATATGCGATGAGAACAGCGGGCGGATAGTACGGTCCACAATGCGGCCGCTGAGGATTGCGTTCTCGCTCGGGCGACCCTCGCGGCGCATGTATTGGCTGCCCAATATTGCGCCCGCGGCGTAGTAGCGCTCCTCAAAGTCTACCGTTAGCGGAAAGTAGTCTATGTCGTCACGTGTACGGGCAGACATAACTGCGGTCGCGAGCACGGCTGTCTCGCCATAGCGCAAGATAACCGAACCCTGCGCCTGTTCAGCCAGGTCCGTAAACTCGGCCGACATCTGTTTGCCCCCTACTTCGAGAGAATAACTTTTACTTTGCATCGTCAAACTGTAACAAAAAAGCCCGGGCTTAGTAAGCCCGGGCTTTGTTCTACTCTTCGCCCGACATCTTTATCGCCGGGTCCTCCCCTTTGCCGTTCCATACGGTATCGTCTGCCTCGCCGCTGTCAGGGGCCTCGGTGGTGTCGGGGCTGGTGTCGGCGTTAACGCGGCCCGAATTGCGGTCGGCGCCTGCCGCGCCAAAGCCCGGTATCCACTTAGAGCCGCCGCGGTATCCTATGAGGTAGCTGCGCGGGTCGTCGCACATGTCTATAAACTCGTCGGCTGCATCGCGCAGCTGGCCGGATGAGGATTTACCAAAGGCAATAACCTCTACTTGGCAGCCGTGCGAGTACTTGAGGTATTCGACAACGGGGACAAAGTCGCCGTCGCCTGTCGCAAGGATAATAGTGTCGAGCTTCTGCGCCATAGCCACCATGTCTATAACGGTGCCCAAGTCCCAATCGGCCTTCTTGGCGCCGCCGGCAAAGATGCGGATATCCTTGACCTTGGTCTCAATACCGAGCTTGTTTAGCGCCTCGAAGAAACCTTTTTCCTCCTCGGACTCGGTGCGGATAACGTAGGCGACCGCGCGGATGAGCTGGCGGCCGGCCAATGCCTCCTTAACAACCTGGCCGAAATTTACTTTGGCCTTGTAGAGGTTTTTGGCGCTGTGGTACAGGTTTTGCGTGTCAATAAATATGCCGACACGCTGGCTTTTGTGCTTGATGATAGCCATAATATAAAAGAGTTAATCAGCCACTAGCCAATAGCAACTAGCGGAAGAACAAAATAAAATTACTGACAAAACAAAAATAGACCTACCTAAGTATTATACGCCCAACTTATCAAAAAATTACATGAGCACGAGCGACTAGTGACTAAACCCCAGTGGCTAGTGGCTATTTCTTCAGACCGAGCTTCTTTACAAGTGCGTTGTAGCGCTTCTTGTCCTTGCCCTCGAGGTACTTCAAATGCGTGCGGCGGTCAGCAACCATCTGCAAAAGGCCGCGGCGGCTGTGCTTGTCCTTAAGGTGTTTCCTAAGGTGCGAGGTAAGCTCGTCAATCTTTTTGGAAAGCAGGGCAACCTGGACCTCCGGCGAGCCGGTGTCCGTAGCATGTACTGCGGTCTCCTTTATAGTTTTTGCCTTTTTCTGCTTGGTAAGCATGATGTATATAAACAGAGTTCAAAACGCCCTGTGTCAATAAGCATAGCACAAGGCCTCGCTTAGCGCAAGGGTTCCCCCGGTTTTCGGGCCGGGGCCCTCAAATGTTTTGCGACGTATAATAAGGACATGGCTGCCGACCTAAAAGAGCTAAAATCGCAGTTTTTGGAGTACCTGGAGATAGAAAAAGGCCGGTCTATCAAGACAGTCGAGAATTATGACCGTTATTTGAGCCGGTTTCTGAGCCATTCTAAAATTACCTCCCCTGCCAAACTGACGGAGCAGGCCATACGCGAGTTCCGCATCCACCTCAACCGCCAGCCGGGGATGTCCGGGACGATGAAGCTCAAGACCATTAACTACTACATGATTAGTCTGCGTGCGTTCCTTAAGTTTTTGCGCAAACGAGACATTGAGAGCCTAAACCCCGAGCGCATCGAGCTTGCCAAGGTAGGCCAGCGCGACTTGGACCTAATATCGAGCAGCGAGCTCGAGCGCCTCATGGCCGGCCCTACGGGTCCCACCCAGGGCAAAAGCCAAAATGCGATACTCACCGGCTTGCGCGACAAAGCCATACTCGAGCTGTTCTTTAGTACCGGTCTGCGCGTCTCGGAACTCTGCGGACTGAGCCGCGACCTGGACTTAAGTCGCGACGAGTTTAGCGTGCGCGGCAAGGGCGAGAAAGTGCGCGTAGTGTTCCTCTCCCCCGCTGCCAAGGACGCTATTAAGAAGTACTTAGACAAGCGCGGCGACGTAGACGACGCGCTGTTTGTGCAGATGGGTAAGAACAGCAAAAATGCCAAAGACTTGCGGCTTACTCCGCGTAGCATCGAGCGCATGATAAAGCAGTATGCGGTAAAGGCGGGTATTACCCGCAAGGTTACTCCGCACGTTATACGCCACTCGTTTGCTACCGATCTTCTTGAAAATGGAGCCGACCTGCGCTCAGTGCAGGCGCTCTTGGGCCACCAAAACATCACCACAACACAGGTCTATACCCACGTAACCGACAAGCATCTGCGCGAGGTGCATAAAAAATTCCATGGACAGCGCCGGACATAAATATGAACAACGAAGAGCCTAAGCAGTCCCCTATTGGTAAGTGGATAAAACGTATCGGCTTCTGGGGTATTGTATTTTTTACTGTTAAGGGCCTCTTGTGGCTCGTAGTCCCCGTAGTGCTGGTGTGGTGGGGTGTCCGATAAAACAAAAACGGCCCAGCCGCGTGAAAATAAAAGTATTCAGTCAGGCCTGCTTCCCTCTGCTACTATAGTCTGTATGAAACTCGCTAGCTGGAATGTTAACGGCATACGCGCCGTGGTTAAAAAGGGCACCTTCCAGGACTTTGTCGCTAAGGAGAAGCCAGACATCATCTGCTTGCAGGAGACCAAGGCCGAGCGCGGGCAAGCGGTACTCGACCTGCCCGAATACGAGGAATTTTGGCACAGTGCCGAGAAGAAAGGCTATAGCGGCACGGCCATATTCGTTAAAAAAGGCATCGAGGTGCTAGATGAAGCCCACGGCCTACCCGAGGATCTGTGTAAAAAATATAAGCTTCACCAGGACGAGTACGGCGACCCAAACAAGGAGGGTCGCGTTATAGCGCTTGAGTTAGAGGACTTTTGGGTCGTTACCGTCTATACGCCCAACTCCAAGGACGACCTCTCCCGCATCCCCTTGCGCCACAAGCAGTGGGACCCTGCCTTTTTGGCATATATGGAGCGCCTACAGGAGGAAAAGCCGGTCGTATTCTGTGGCGACCTCAACGTGGCCCATACTGCAGACGACCTTGCAAACCCCAAGCCAAATGTAGGTAAGAAGGGCTTTACCGAGGAGGAGCGCTCGGGCATAGACAATAT
>CAYHLQ010000053.1:0-4083 GCA_964357485.1 uncultured Candidatus Saccharibacteria bacterium
GCCAAAGGCCTGCCGGAGAGTGTCGTCATCGGCAAGCATGCGCTGCGCAATGCCGCGGTGCCGGTCGTCACCATCATCGGCCTCCAGGTCGCCGGCATGGTTGCCCGCTGCGTTCTCGTCGAGGCGATCTTTGCCACCAAGGGCATCGGCATCAGTTCTATCAAGGACGTTACCCCGGTACCGCATAACGGCCCTCGTATGCGTAAGGCTCGCCGCGTCTAGCCCCTCTCACTCGTAAAATCGTATTTCACATTTATGTTAATCGGACCAAAATATAAAATCTGCAAGCGCCTCGGCTCCTCTGTGTTTGAGAAGTGCCAGACGCAGAAGTTCCAGCTTGCCGAGGCACGCGCTCCACGCAAGACCAAGGGCCGCCGTGGCGGCGCATCGGACTTCGGCGCGCAGCTGCTCGAGAAGCAGAAGGCTCGCTTTACCTACGGCCTTTCCGAGAGTCAGTTTAGCCGCTACGTCCACGAGGCTATGTCGTCTCATGGCGCCGCAGCAGGTCTGCTTTTGACCCGCCTTGAGGCGCGCCTCGACAACGTGGTGTACCGCGCCGGCTTTGTTAAGACCCGCCGTGCCGCCCGCCAGCTGGTTGGCCACGGCCATGTCATGGTTAACGGCCGCCGCCTTAACGTACCGTCCTACAAGGCAGAGGTCGGCGACGTTATCTCCATACGCCCCGAGTCCCGCGGCTCGGCACTCTTTGCCAACCGCGCCGATGTAATGGCAGAGACCAAGGCGCCGGCATGGATGGCGTTCGAGGACGCTGGCTTTGCCGCCAAGATAGTGGCTGTGCCGTCGGTAGAGGAGACATCGGCACCGTTTAGCGCGGCTACCGTCATTCAGTTCTACAGCCGTTAAGTCAACCTTAGTTCAAATATTATTAAAATTATATTCAACGATTGAGTTTATGATGGAATATTCTATAACATTGCCGAGCAAGCCACGCGTGGTTAAGGAGGCAGAAGCAGAGGGCACCTACGAGATAGACGGGCTGTACCCGGGCTACGGGCACACCCTGGGCAATAGCCTCCGCCGCATTATCCTCTCCAGCCTCCCGGGCGCAGCTGTTACCTCGGTCAAGATCGAGGGCGTCGAGCACGAGTTCTCTACTATGGACGGCGTCCGCGAGGATGTTGTTACCATTTTACTTAACCTCAAGAAGCTCCGCTTCGAGGTGCTGACCGGCGAGGCGCAGACCGTAACCCTGTCTCTTAAGGGCCCTAAGCGCGTAGTAGGCGAGGACCTCAAGCTCCCCGGCCAGGTCCGCTTGCTCAACCCGGGTGCATACATCTGCGAGCTCACCGGCAAGAACGGCATCGAGATGGAGTTTACCGTGGAGCGCGGCCTGGGCTATGTAGCCCGCGAGGCTCTCAAGAAGGACCGCGTCGAGATAGGCGAGATCTCCGTTGATGCGATATTCTCTCCTATACGCCGCGTTAACTACGAGGTAGAGAACATGCGCGTTGGCGACCGCACCGACTTTAACCGCCTGCGCATCTCCATCGAGACCGACGGTACGCTTACCCCGCGCACGGCGCTCGAGCAGTCCATCGAAATTATGATCACACAACTTAAGGCCGTAGTCGGCTTTAAGGAGGAGGAGATCGAGACCGAGTCGGAGGCCTCATCCGCATCCCCCTCGGCAAATACTCTGGATGCCTCTGAGGCGCTCAAGACCCGCATCGAGGACCTTGAGCTCTCGAGCCGCACTATCTCCTCCCTGCAGACTGCAAACATCCGCACTGTGGGTGGTTTGGCCCGCAAGAAGGAGCAGGATCTTATGGAGGTAGAGGGCCTTGGTCCCAAGTCCATCCAGGAGATCAAGCGCGCCTTGGCAAACTTCGGGATTGTCTTGAAGTAATAAATACTGTAATCTGTCAACACCAACGTAAACTGATATGCGACACGGCAATGTAAATAGGAAGTTCGGCAGGGAGAGGGGCCAGAGGGCCGCATTGCTCAAGTCGCTTGCCCGCAGCTTGGTTATTAAGGGCAAGATAAAGACCACCGAGGCCAAGGCCAAGGAGATCCGCCCGTATGTCGAGAAGCTCGTTACCAAGGCAAAGACCCCAACCCTCGCTAACCGCCGCTCGCTTATCACCACCTTGGGCGCCGCCGTTACCGCCGCAAGACTAATCCGTATGGCCGGCAGCTACACTGAGCGCTCCGGAGGCTACCTGCGCATTACTAAGATGGGCCCACGCAAGGGCGATGCTGCCAAGATGGCTGTCATAGAATTTGTATAGCCTTTATACTTTATACCCCTCCCTTTATACTAAATTGTATGATTACCATTGACGCAAAAGACAAAACACTAGGTCGGGTTGCCTCAGCCGCCGCAAAAGCGCTGCTCGGCAAGCACGCCGCAGACTTCGCCAAGAACGTCGTCTCTCCCGTCGAGGTCAAGGTGACCGGTGTCGAGGGGATGAAGATCTCCGGCGACAAGGCGGTGCAGAAGGAGTACATCCGCTACTCCGGCTACCCGGGCGGCCAGAAGTCTGAGACCTACGAGCAGCTGACAGAGCGCCGCGGCAACCGCGAGGTACTGCGCCGCGCAATACTGGGTATGCTCCCCAAGAACAAGCTCCAGATGCGCCGCATCAAGCTTTTAACTATCGAGAACTAATATGGCTACTGCTACCACTATAAAGAAAGAGGACCGCTACACCGAGGCCGTAGGCCGCCGCAAGGAGGCTATTGCTCGCGCACGCATCACTCCGAGCGCCCGCATGAGCGTTGTCATCAACGGCAAGGATGTAAACGACTACTTCCACACCGACGCTCTGCGCACCACGGCTGTCGAATCCTTCCTCAAGCTCTCTTTGCCCCAGCAGTTTACGGTGACTGTCATCGTCCGCGGCGGCGGTATCGCGGGCCAGGCAACCGCAGTGCGCCATGCAATTTCCCGCGCGCTTAACGAGTACATGCCGGAGACCCGCACTATCCTTAAAGCAGAAGGCTTTCTCAAACGCGACCCTCGCGCCAAGGAGCGCCGCAAAGCCGGCTTTGTCAAAGCCCGCAAGCGCAAGCAGTGGTCCAAGCGCTAACTGCTTGTCGGAGCAGTAGACAGGCCTTCCATTCAGGAAGGCCTTTTGCGTTCAAAAGGGCAACCGTATTGGGCGTCTTTTATTTCCAGGGTAGGTATTGACTAGAATACAAAAACTCTGCATATTTACCTCAGACGTTACTTTGAACTTCACACCAGAGAGCAGGAGGGAAGACTATGGTACTTCATGTGTTTATGGCGCTTATGGCGCTGTTTTTGTTCGCCTTCCCGGCATATGCCGAGAAGCGTGTTGCATTCGTGCTCGGGAACGGAGCCTATACGACCCAGAGCACGCTCGAGAGTTCGCGTCTCGACGCGACTCTTGCGGGCAGTTTCCTGCAACAAAGAGGCTTCATGCTTGTAGGAGGCAGGCCGCTTGTTGACCTCACCAAAAGTCAGACCGACAATGCACTTGAAGCGTTCGGCAACGCGATACAGGGCGCTGATGTTGCTATCTTCTACTACTCAGGCCACGGCCTCCAGGTCGGAGGCACAAACTACCTTGTCCCAGCCGACGCACCGCTTGTTAGCCCGAACAATCTCGGACTCAGATTCATCAATATGAACCTGGTGATGAGCATGCTCGACCGGTCGGGTGCGCGCCTCAAGATCGTGATGCTTGATGCGTGTCGCAACAACCCGTTTATCAGGGACGGGAAGTCTGACGTAAGCGGAGGAGGTCTTGCCCAAATGAACGCGCCGTTCGGCACGATCATCGGGTTTGCCACTCAGCCGGGCAATACTGCCTCGGACGGCGGATCGGGCAGGAATAGTCCGTACACCGCAGCTGTGTTCGACGCGGGTCGTCAGGCCGGCTACAATCAGTTCCGCGTCTTCAACGAAGCGGCGCTGAGGGTCATGAGGAGCTCGGACGGAAGGCAACAGCCCTGGATGGCGGCATCGCCGATCACCAGCGACTTCTTCTTCACGCCGCCTCTGGTCGCCAACATATCTACGGCGCCAGTGACCCAGAGCATGGCGGCGGTTATGCCGCCCCCCGCTCCGCCACCTGCAGTCGTTACTAACGCTTG
>CAYHLQ010000054.1:0-3797 GCA_964357485.1 uncultured Candidatus Saccharibacteria bacterium
GGCGACATAAAAAACTTTGCGATTATGAAAAAGCATTTTAAGGCATATGTGGAAGGATTTCCCGGAGCAAAGGAGCTGAGGATGCGGATGATGGATGCCAGCAGCTCGCAGGAGATAGAGAAATTGGCGGAAGATTTCATATCCGTTTCAGGACGATAATCCGCTTTCATTAAAGCCCGCTTTCATCTATAGTGGGCCTAGAAGTGCGCTGCTCATACGCTGCAGCGAAACATTGCTCATATAAGGAGGATTCTGTGGATAAGAATGCCACGTCCGACGAAGGTCTGGTACAGATGTCCGGAGGAACTACTCCGGATGCGTTTCCGCATTTGTGCCCTTTTCAGATCAAGGGCGCAACGCGGGATTTTTGCACCGATACGACAAGCAACTTGCAGCGCAACAAGTCCGGATGCTGTGGGACAGCGGACCGCCGCGGCTTTGCGCCGTGCAACTCGCAACTGCGCAGGTGTATTCTCTGTCTTGTCCGTATGGAAGGCAATCTCAAGCGGCCCGTTGTTGATCTTGGGCGCGGGTTGTGCGACGTGCACTGTATAGAGAAGGACACGGTATGAGCGGGGCCGGCGGGAAACCGCCGGCCTTTTTCTTTTTACTATCCAGCTCGGGTATACTGTCCTTATGGCTAAAAAGGCAGAATCTCCCGAGCGCGCGCCTGTGAGCCTGTACCGCGCCTATCGGCCTTCAACATTCACGCAGGTGCGCGGGCAGGAGCATGTGGTCTCTGTATTAGAGGCGGCAGTTAAGAATGAGAAAATAGCCCACGCCTACCTGTTTGCCGGCGGGCGGGGTACAGGCAAGACCTCTATGGCGCGTATTTTGGCCGGGGCGCTGGGCACTGACCCGCAGGATATTTATGAAATGGACGCCGCGAGTAACCGTGGCATAGACGAGATACGCGAACTGCGCGAAGGCGTGGCCACCTTGCCGTTTGCATCTACGTACAAGTTCTACATTGTGGACGAGGCGCACGCGCTTACTAAAGACGCATGGGGCGCTCTCTTAAAGACGCTCGAGGAGCCACCCAGCCACGTGATATTTGTACTAGCGACAACCGAGCTTGATAGGGTGCCCGAGACTATAGTCTCGCGCTGCCAGGTGTTTGGCTTTAAAAAGCCAAGCCATGATGTATTAAAGTCGCTCGTCTTGGATGTCGTCAAAAAAGAGGGTGCGAGCATGACGCCGGCCGGAGCCGAGCTGGTTGCGCTCATGGGCGACGGATCATTCCGCGATACGCTGGGCATTTTGCAGAAGGTGCTCACCATCTCAAGCGACGAAAAGCTGACCGAGGAGGAGGTTGCTAAGGTTGTGGGCGCTCCGGGTGCCCAGACGGTCAATGAGTTTATACAGGCTCTGGCGGCAAGGGATATCGCTACTGCAGTCGCGCAGTTTCATACTGCGCTGGCCTCTGGCTCGGAGGCCAAGACGTTTATATTGCTTGCCTTGGCAAAAGTGCGCGCAGTACTGCTGCTGCGCTTTGCACCCAAACTCGAGTCCGAGCTTGCGGGCCAGTTTGGCGAGGATGACCTGGTTCTGCTAAAGAACTTGGCGGGCAAGGACGGTGTTGCGATAAACTCTGCGCTCTTAAGCGAGCTTATAACCGCGCTCCTGGAGACCGGTCGCGCGCCCATGCCGCAGGTCCCGCTGGAGCTTGCGCTCTACCGCGCACTGGCGTAAGGTCGTTCTAGATCCACAACGCAAAAGAGGGCCGTATGTCCGAGAGTCGCGAGAATGTCGTCCAGTTGGAATTCAATCTGGTCGAATTTCACAATATGAAGCACATCTTGAATGAAGCGCAGTCTCGTGCCAGCGATGGAAAGAGAATAAAGCTTGTTGTCCGCGTGTTCGACAAGGACGGTGTGCTTACCAAGCATGTGCGGATGATGCAGACGCTGAGGATTCGCTCTGGGGTATTCTATCGGCGGCTCCCGCGTGACTTCCATAAGTGGCAATTTTTGAAACGATGGGTTTTTGATTGGCGCAGGAGACGACTTGCTGCTGATACTCTCGATGCCCGTACAAAGGTTGTCGTACTCGCGGTTGATGTTCTAAGAAGGACTATCAAGCACGGAGGACTAGTCGGTATCGAAGAGTCCCCGGGAGCGCCGCTGCGTTTTGCGTGGCACAACGAGGTCCATGAGCTTTTAGAAACGGCTCGCTGTGCCAAAAGCGTCTGGGTCTTTGTATTCAAGCCGAACAAACTTTTGGCCGATTCAAACTCCCTTATCGCCTATACGTTCTGACAATGCGCCCTGCGATAACTCGCGGGGCGCTCCCTTTTTTCATTTATCGCTTAGTGGTAGACCAGAGCCTGGAGCAAAAATATCAGAAGCGTGGCTCCACCGAAGGCGGCTATAGTCTTTAAAAATAGGGTAGTCGCCTCGACCTTCTTACCATCTAGGAACATTACAATAGGCTGGTAGAGCACGATGTAGGCCATTGTCGAGGCCGAGAATACAAATAGCGACAGCATGGAAATGGGGGCGAGTATGGTGTCTTCAGTATTCTCCGGGCCAAAGAGGAGCTGAGTGCCGTAAAAAAGGAATGAGGCGATAGCTGCTATGTAGGCAAGCGCCGCAAGTGCGTTAATGAAAGGGTTTTGTGTCATATACCAGAGTATAACTGTGCCAAATAGGCCCAGGTAGCATGGCTCGGGGTGTGGCGTTCATGCAGGGTGTGAGCTTTTAATCAAAAATCTGGATTTGTCTAGGGCAGGGGCATATACTTTATGCATGGTTGCAATACTTCTTTCGCTCGCAGGATTATTCATTCCGATTACTCACGCACAAACGCACGCAGTTATTACTCCCACTGTATACGTTGAACGTTCAGAGAGGACCCGTGCTACGGCAACATTCCCCGTTACACCCGCTGCATCGGTGTCCGCGCCTGTTGTTGCGCCCAAGACCACTACTACCAAACCCGCAGCTAAGCCAGCTGCGCAAACATCCGTACCCGCAGCGCCCGCACCCGCCGCAACGTTTGCACAGGAGGTTGAGAAGGAGATTCATCGGCTTGTTAACGCCGAGCGCACCAAGCAGGGACTAAGCACGCTTAAATCAGACATAAGGTTGGCTAGCATTGCACGCGCACACAGCCAGGACATGCTTACTAATGACTACTTTAGTCACACCGACCTCTCCGGCTGTGGCTCGTCGTGCCGCATGAGCAACGCCGGGTATGCTTGGAGCGCGGCGGGGGAGAACATCTATACTATGACAGGCTACAGCATGGGCCCTGCCGCGGCTGCACGCCATATGGTAGACGGCTGGATGGACAGCCCCGGCCACCGCGCCAACATCCTAAACGGCACCTTTACCAACCACGGCATTGGCGTAGCCACCTCGGGCAGTACTGTGTACGCCACCTCCGTTTTTGCCCTGCCGCAGTAAAACTAAAAAGGTCCCTGTAACACACCCCAACATTCTCAAGTTTGTCGGGGTGTTATTTAGAGCTTTTGGAGGGACTTTAGAAATTGGGAAAATGATTTCCCATATGGCGAAAGGGAATGTTCGACGAACCGGCCATGATATCGCTTCTGTATGAGTCCGGCTTGTACAAGCCTCCTAGTATGCTCACCTATGGTTTTTTCGTTAGCAGAGAGGGTAGAGGAAATTTCCTCCAGCGTACTAAAAGGTTTAGCGGCAATAAGGAGCATAATTTCTATACGGTAATGATTGGCAACCCCTTTTAGGTGGCGTTCCATCTGCTTACCTGTTTTAACTTTTTCCATGCCACTACTGTACACAACACCCCAACATTCTCAAGTTTGTCGGGGTATT
>CAYHLQ010000055.1:0-3734 GCA_964357485.1 uncultured Candidatus Saccharibacteria bacterium
GCATTGGCTTTTATATTTATACGCGCCTACAGCCGGTGCCGCTTTCACAACAGGTGCTGGCGCCCTTCATAGCAGTAGACGACGCCAGAACTGTTGTATTGC
This sequence comes from uncultured Candidatus Saccharibacteria bacterium, assembly GCA_964357485.1. GTDB lineage: Bacteria > Patescibacteriota > Minisyncoccia > Phycocordibacterales > SBAW01 > GWA1-54-10. The sequence continues at coordinate 103 of CAYHLQ010000055.1, forward strand.
AGCCGGCCGACGCACGCAAAGAGACCATGACTGCCATGGTGGCAGCCAAGGGCGACGTCAAGCTATCCTTGGGACTTATAGCGCGTCTCCAGATTGCACGGCCTGGGCCTGCAGGCGACGGGGCACTCGTAGAGGTAAGCGCGCCGGAGTTCTTGCAGGTACTCACGCCCGAAGTGCCGCTGCAGCTAGTGCGCACGCTAGAGCCGCAGATGCTCTTGGGTGTGCATAGCTACGACGAGAACCAGGCGTTTATGATCCTTGCGGCCGACTCATACGAGACCGCCTATGCGGGTATGCGCGCATGGGAGACGACTCTATACAACGATTTGATGCCACTTTTTATGCGCAAGCCGGCCGTACGCGCTATCTTGCGACAAGTAGAGCCTGCGCCCGTCATAAGCACCACGACGGCTTCGACAAGCTCACCGCAAGCTGCAAGCACAACCCCCGCAGCAACGAGTACAGCGGCGACCTCGAGCGGCGCCTTGCCTGCGCAGCAATTTTTCCAGGGAAACTTTATAGACCAGATAGTGCAGAACCGCGATGCGCGCGTCATGTTCAACCAGGACGGCGACATACTCCTGCTGTGGACATTCCTCGACCGCTCGACTATCGTCATTGCGACCAACGAGGCAACCCTGCGCGAGGTAATATCCCGCATCTCGCAGGCGAGCATACTGTCCCTGCCTGCCGCCCAGTAGCCGTCGGAGTAGTCCTTGGGGTATACTTGGAGCCATATATGAGCACTAGGCGTCTCATATGTCCGTCGCTCGCTCGGATATAAAAGCAAGCTTTTATTCACTCACTCGCTAGGACATGAATATCGAGCATTTTAAGGACAAGTTGGCAGAGGAGCGGGATTTGCTTATCAAGCAGCTGGGCGACATAGCTGTCGAGGGAGAGGACGGCTTGTGGTCCGCCAAGGACCCGCAGATGGATGTAATGAGCCCTATTGCCGAGCCCAACGAGGCTGCCGACAAACTGGAGGAGCTGGACGAGCGTAGCGAGGAGATTACCGGCTTATCAGCCCGCCTGGCTGACGTGCGCCTCGCACTACAGAATATCGAGCAAGGGAGCTACGGCATATGCGAAGTCTGCAACGCACCTATAGAGGAAGAGCGCCTAGAGGCAAACCCGGCAGCCCGCACCTGCATGGCACACCTGTAGTTAAAGGAGCAATATGTGTTTTCAAAACCCTGCAAATGTTGCAGGGTTTTGAATTTGTGTATTTTGGCATTGTAAGTAGGGGAGGTAGTGGTAAGCTCGCGACATGCAGTATGCCAAAGTGCATGGAGCACAGACCTCCTTACTAAATCCATACCTAGTGGCCGTAGAGACAGATATCTCCAGAGGACAGCTGCATAAATTCAGCATAGTGGGTCTTCCAGACAAGGCAGTGGAAGAAGGGTCTGACAGGATTGCCTCGGCGATAAAACATACGGGTTTTAAATCACCAAAAGTTAAAAACGAAAAAACTGTCGTCTCGCTGTCGCCCGCCGATTTAAAAAAGGAGGGCCCGATGTTTGACCTGCCTATAGCTCTGAGCTACCTGTTGGCGGCGGGGGAGATACGCTTTAACCCCGAGCCGTACTTGTTTGTAGGCGAGCTATCCTTGGACGGACAGCTGCAGCCCGTGCGCGGCGTCTTGCCGCTGGTGGCCGAAGCAAAGCGGCGCGGCAAGAAGGGCGTCTTTGTGCCCAAGGCAAATGTAGAGGAGGCAGCTCTGGTGGGCGGCATCAAAATATTTGGTGCGGAAAGTTTGCACCAGGTCGTAGACTTTTTAAACGAGAAGAAAATGCCTCTACAAAGGACCGGCCTTAAAAAAAGCTCCCAAGGCCGGTCCTTTGTAAGGCTCGCGCCCGCGCCGCAGACCAAGCTCGCACCCGAGTTTGGCGAGGCGCAGTTTGCCTTTGAGGATATACGCGGACAGGAGTCGGCTAAGCGCGCTGCAATTATTGCAGCCGCAGGCGGGCATAACCTAGGATTATCTGGCCCGCCGGGTACCGGAAAGACGATGCTTGCCCGTGCACTTGCCTCCATTTTGCCGCCACTTACCTTTGATGACATGCTTGAGGTCAACGGCATACACTCGGTCGCCGGAACCTTGCGTGGAAACATTATGACCTTGCCGCCGTTTCGCGCGCCGCATCACACCAGCAGCTACGTATCTATTGTGGGCGGCGGCGCCAACCCGCGGCCGGGCGAGGCAACGCTCGCGCACAAGGGTGTGTTATTCCTCGATGAGTTCCCGGAGTTTGAGCGACGCGTGATAGAGGCGCTGCGCCAGCCTATGGAGGACCGCACGATATCGGTGGCGCGTGCACGCGGCACTGCTTTGTTTCCAGCGCGCTTTACACTGGTCGCCGCGATGAATCCGTGCCCATGCGGCAACTATGGACACCCCGAGCTTGCATGCACCTGTACACCGGTCACTCTGGAAAAATACAAAAAGAAAATATCCGGTCCGATAGCGGACCGGATAGACCTATGGTGCACAATGGGCCCGGTTGAGCTTACCGAATTGAGTAAGCGAAACCGTGAGGGGACCGAGACGAAGAGTGCGCGCGAAAAAGTCTTGAAGGCGCGCGCCGCACAGAGGGGTAGGTTTGTGCACACGAAAAATCCTAACAAAACCAACAGCGAACTTAGTCCGCGCGAGCTCGATGAGCTGGTGCCACTGACAACAAGTGTGCGCAACACGCTTGAGCGCGCCGCGACGCGCTTGGCACTCAGTCCCCGCGCGTACCACCGCGTAATAAAAGTGGCGCGCACTATTGCCGACCTCGACGACGCGCCGGACATCAACGATAGCCATGTCCTGGAAGCGCTCCAGTACCGCGAACGCAAGAATTAATATGACTACGCTGCACTTCCAAGAGTCGCTCAAGTTTTTAAAAAAGGATGTCCGCCTGGGCGCGTTTGTCATAAAGCACGGACCTATTGTGCATCGTCGCCGGCACGCCGGCTACGCGTTCCAGTCCTTGGCCGAAGCTATTATCTACCAGCAACTCTCCGGTAAGGCCGCGGACACCATACTTAAAAGGTTCGTCGCATTGTTCCCCGACAAAAAGTTTCCGACACCTGATGATGTTTTAAAAATAAAAACTGAAAAGCTGCGCGCAGCCGGGCTCTCCGGACAGAAGGCAAGCTACATTAAAGATTTGGCGAGCAAGTTTGAGGACGGCACGATAAATCCTAAGCTGTTTAAGAAAATGAGCGATGAGGAAATTATTGCGCACGTCGTGGCTGTCAAAGGGATAGGCGAGTGGACCGCACAGATGTTCCTGATGTTTACTCTGCACCGCCCGGACATCTTACCCACAGGCGACCTGGGGATACAGAAGGGTTTTAAAATGTTATTCAAGCTCAAGACTTTGCCAAGCCCTGAGCGTATGGAGAGGCTTGCCCGCTCTTGGGAGGGGCACCGTACGCTTGCGTGCATGTACCTTTGGCGACTCCTGGATAGTAAGGTATCTCAATAACAAACTTGTGTTACACAAGTACTTATTTATCAACACTTTTTGGCAGTTTCACACTATATAGAAAAGCGGGCGGGGGGGGGCCCCCCCCCGGGGGGGGTGTGGGGTGTGCCGGAATTATATGGAGGTGGGGGTGTCGGGGCGCGCCCGGGC
>CAYHLQ010000056.1:0-3705 GCA_964357485.1 uncultured Candidatus Saccharibacteria bacterium
GGTAGACATCTCTATCGAGTTGTACGACGGTTCCTATCACGACGTGGACTCTTCGGAAATCGCCTTCAAAATCGCCGCATCTATGGGCTTCCAGGACGCCCTGACCCGTGCAAAGCCGGTGTTGCTCGAGCCTATTATGAAAGTCGAGGTCGTCACTCCGGAGAAGTTCATGGGTGACGTAACCGGCAGCCTTAACTCCAAGCGCGGACAGATAGAGGGTATGGAGGAGCGTGGGCTTGCGCGCGCCATCAAGGCCAAAGTGCCCCTGAGCGAGATGTTCGGCTATACGACCGCCCTGCGCTCTATGTCCGAGGGCCGCGCCAGCTTTACGATGGAGTTCGACCACTACGAGGTCGTTCCGCCGCAGGTTGCCGCAGCCATTGTCGCCGCCCGCAAATAAATCCATAAAGACAAAAAGGCCCGGGGTACCCCGGGCCTTTTTGTTTGCATTCTAAGTAAGGTAAACTATTGGAGTTACTTCTAAAAATATTCTTAGTATGAAAACGGCAGTACTTAGCGGACACACGGCAAAAGAGACAGTCTTGTTTATAGCGGGTGTTATGGTGGCGGCCGCCATGATGTTTGGTGTCGCGGCTCCGCGCGCACATGCGGCGGCGCTGACCGAGCCTCAGATACAGGCAATACTTAACCTGCTTGCGGCCTTCAATGTTCCGCAGGTGGAGATAGACAACGTCGAGAGCATCCTGCACCAGAGCAAGTAAGCCTGCACGACATACATGAAAACGCCGCCCCATCTTGGGGCGGCGTTTTCATCAACAGCATGTCCGCGCCATGAGCTTGCATTTATGCCGACCGGTGCTTGAATAAGGCTAGACGTTGTCTCAAACAGAAGGGATAGGACCATGGACCGCAGCCTCCCGCTCTCTATCGCTCGCGAGACTCTCATAAAAATTCCAAAAACCTGTTCCATCATCCGCGAAACCTCGCAGGAAATCGAATTCCTCATGTGTACCGATGATGGTAGCGCCTACTCTTCGATAGCTGGCCATCTGCTAAGGTCGCAGTCGGTGGTGGTTGGGATGCAGTACCAGCAGATGTTTGCTGCCGGCAGCGGCTTTACAGCATTTGCGCGGCTTGCGGACCGTTGTCTGAGCGTATTGCTCGAGCATAATGAGCTGGCATTACCCGGATACGTAGTGCCTGTCCAATGCAAGAATGGGCATGCGGGCCTGCAATACGCCGTGCCTATACGGTATGAGGCCATGACTGACGAGGAATACTCTGATGCGTTTGGAACGGCGCTTGCCCAGTGTGGTAGGGCCATGGTGCTTGTGCTCTCTATTTTAAGGGACATGAGTCAGGATCAGCACCCGCCTACAGAGGATTCCTGTATGCGCAGCGTTTATAGGGGAGCTACCCTGTTCTTGCCGTCTCCAATGGAGCAGGCTGCTGGGCGGTGTTGATGGACATAATGGCAAAGCTCGGGGGAGACCCCGGGCTTTTGTAATACAGTTGCGTTTCAGACGTCTTATGGTATTGTAAGCGCGCGTTATTAATCACACAAAGTCAAGTTTTTACTATGCAAAACCGCCTCAAAACTATCGTTTTTAGCACTGCGGCAGTCGTCGGCTTTATGATCGCCGCTCCTGCAATGGCTCAGACTTTTAATCAGAGCTACTACTCTCAGCAGTACCTGGTGCCTTCTTATGGTGCTACCGCATACGGCCACTGCCCCCAGCTTAGCTACAACCTAACGCTCGGCACCTCTGACCGCACCACCCAGGGTCAGGTAAGTCAGCTGCAGAGCTTTTTGCGCAGCCGCTACGGCGACGCACGCTTGACGGGCGGCTACTACGGCCAGCTCACCAGCTACTATGTGTCCCGTCTCCAGGCTGAGCAGGGTGTATATCCCACAACTGGTGGCGTGGGCCCCATAACCCGCCAGGCTATCCAGCGCGTATGCGGCGGATACTACCCGACCCCAAATCTGGGGCAGTCTTCGACCGTTTTCCGTCTCGACCGCAACTTCTCTTTGTCGGTAGGCCAGACCGGCGAGCTCCGCAATGAGGAGCTCACGCTCAGGCTCGACCAGGTCATTGTCTCGAGCTACGGCTACTACAGCCAGGAGCCCCGCGCAGTTCGCATTACGCTGACCGAGGGCTGCCGCTCGGGTACGTACTGCTTCTACGCACCTTCGCGCACCTTTACGCTCGAGGAGGATGATACGGTTTCCTTTGAGGACTATGAGGTTGAGCTTGTCTCCCTAACCTCGAGCAAGGCCACCTTCCGCGTTACTGAGGACGACGACAGTAATGACGACGATGATGCGAAAATAGAGGTCACTGCGCCCGTACGCGACAACATGGAGTTTGAGCAGGGCGACGAGCTCGATATCGAGTGGGAGAGTACCGACGAGCCGAGCAACGTAACTGTTGTCATTGACTTGTACGACGAGGATGATGACCGCGTGGGCACCATCGCCATTACAGATGACGAGGACGGCGACTTTGAATGGGATATTCCTGAAGGGGGAGATATCTGCACTCAGCAGTATCCCAACGGATTGTGTGGCCACGACCTCGACGGCGAGTACTACATCAAGATAAGCCTGGTGCGCGGAGACAGTGCCAGCGGCGAGGTCTTGGATACCGACAAGAGCGCTACCTTCGAGATAGAGGACTAAGAGTTATACACACCCCACTCTTGTGGGACAGACGAGAGAAGCTATACTAGCTATATCAGGGCACCCAGCGAAAGCTGGGTGTTCTTCTCGTTTTGTTCCCTTGTTCCCTTGTTTTGGCCCGCCGCTTATTAAAAATTAGTACTACTTGCCCGATTATGACCACTCGCACCATCAGCCCTGCTTCGCTCGACCTGCGCCCCCTGTTTGCTTTGGCGATACTATGCACAGTTGCCCTCGCGCCTGCGCCCGCCAGTAGTCATACGGCAGCGTCCGATGCGAACAACTCGTCGCTCATGGCTGCGGTGGCCGAGGTGCCGGTTGTTTTGACCGCCAACTCGCTTAATCTGGTCGCCGACCAGATTATCGAGGTTAACTACGCTATGGCCTACGTGCTCTCGGCCTACGTAGACCTCTTCTCTGTGGAGGCTATACCGCAAGCTGCAGCGGCTGCAACTGCGCCTGCACCTCAGCCGGTCACGGTGGGCGAGTCGCTTGCACTTACACTCGCCTATATACCGGAGAGCCTCTACGAGACTGCCGCTGGGACTACGGACTTTTTGGCCGCGGTCGAGATGGCTCCTATATATGTAGTTACAGACGCGCTCTCAGACACCCTATTTAAAGCCGGGCTGTACTAGTGCGAGCAGGTTTGCACTCCACACTACGCTGAGGTATATTTATTCTCAATGCACTAGGGCGTGCTTTCCTGTGCTTTTGGTGTGCGTTGGGCGCTTCTGTTTGTTCGACCGGGCTTCGCAGCTAGTAGTTATTAATTAGAGATTATTTATATGGCAACATTTGAAAGGGCTAAGCCGCACATGAACGTCGGCACCATCGGTCACGTTGACCATGGCAAGACAACGCTTACTGCGTCTATCCTCCACACGCTCGACATGGCAAAGGCACAGGGCTACAGCTCTCGCCTCGAGGGGGTAGACGGCATTGACAATGCTCCTGAGGAGAAGGCGCGCGGCATTACCATTGCGCTCCACCACTCCGAGTACGAGACACCTAACCGCCACTACGCGCACATTGACGCGCCGGGCCACGCCGACTACATC
>CAYHLQ010000057.1:0-3698 GCA_964357485.1 uncultured Candidatus Saccharibacteria bacterium
AAAGAGGTCCGTCTCGAGGAATATCTGTCCGTCGGTAATAGAGATGACGTTGGTCGGCACGTAGGCGGAGATATCGTTCTCCTGCGTCTCGATTATCGGGAGCGCAGTCAGCGAGCCGCCACCCAATTCTTTATTGAGCTTGGCTGCGCGCTCGAGCAAACGGGAGTGCAGGTAGAAGATGTCTCCAGGGTATGCCTCGCGGCCCGGAGGGCGGCGCAAAAGCAAGGAGAGCTGGCGGTACGCCACGGCGTGCTTGGACAGGTCGTCGTAAATAACAAGTGCATCCTGGCCTTTCTGCATAAAGTACTCGCCTATTGCCGCACCGGCGAAGGGTGCGAGGTACTGCATGGCGGCCGGCGCCGAGGCACCCGCGTCTACCACCACGGTGTACTCGAGCGCGCCGCGGTCCCTAAGTTTTTGAACAAGCCGGGCAGTCTTAGACTCCTTCTGTCCTATTGAGACATAAATGCAGACAGGGCGCGATTCTGCGGGCTCGGACTTCTGGTTGATTATCGTGTCTATAGCAAGAGTCGTCTTGCCGGTGCCGCGGTCGCCAATGATAAGCTCGCGCTGGCCGCGGCCTATCGGGATCATAGAATCTATGGCCTTAGTGCCGGTATGCAGCGGCACATTAACCGACTGACGCTCAATGACGCCGTAGGCTTCGCGCTCTATCGGGTTACGGGCCGAGGTTTTGATAGCACCCTGGCCGTCCAGCGCCTCGCCAAGCGGCGAGACAACGCGGCCCAGAAGCGCCTCACCTACCGGAAGCGAAAGCACTTCGCCCGTAGCAAACACACCCATACCCTCTGCAACAAGGCTGGTGTCGCCCAATATAATGACGCGCACCGACTCCTCCTCGAGGTTAAGCACCAGGCCGTATACCTCCTTTTTGGTCTCGATAGCATCCTTGAGCTTTTTGCCGTGCGCCACATCAAACCGCACCATCTCAGACATCATGACGCCGGAGAGGCCCTCTACCTCGGCCACACCGTCGCCTACGCGCACGACAGTGCCCGCGTCCTTGGATTGCTTGGACGGCTCAAAGTTCGCTATCTCTTTTTTGAATTGTTCAACAAAATTATTCATATGTATTTGTGCGGAATTAAAATTCGCACTTAACAGTTGTTCATACGGTGAGTGTTCGGTAGAGCTCTAGCAAGATGCGCGTTTCTGCCTGCTCGGGGGTCTCCTCTTTATGCTTGGTTAGTCTTGCGTCGTACTCCTCCATCTTTTGATACTCGGCGAGGATCTGCGGGAGTAATTTTAAATGTCCGCGACGCTCAAGTACCTGGCGGAGCGGAGCCAGGTGTTCTACCTTGCCGCCCAACTCGTATAATCCTTGTGCGTAATCGCGGGCTAACATAGTACTCTTATTTTTTCAGAACTTTCTCCATACCTAATACAATCAGTTTGGCGACCTCATCGCGGCTCTCGGCAATTGCGCGGGCCTTCTCCTCGCGAGCCTGAGCCTCTGCCTGTATCACAATGGCCTCGGCGCGCCGACCAGCCTCATCAACCAGCTCGCGCTCGCGCGCGGCGGCGGTGGGGCGGGCGCGGGCCAGCGACTCATCAGCCTCCTGCGCCGCCTTGGCTAAGGTTGCCGAGCGCTCGCGCTCAATCTCAAGCCGAGCCGCGCCGGCCGCCTCGGCATCCTCAAGACCTTTGGCGATCTTTTGCTTGCGATCCTCAAGGAGCTTTAAGACCGGCGCGTACAGGAAGTACCACAACACGGCCAAAAGCACCCCGAAGTTCACGAGGTTAATAACCAGCAGACGCCAGTCCAATCCAAATGCCGCAAACAGCTCGCTCATGGACCAAGAGGATACTTAGACGAACTTAATAATGAATGCCACTACCAATGCGAGAATGCCGAGCGCCTCAGTAAGGACAATAGCCAAAATCATGTTGGAAACGATCTTGTCCGATGCGTCCGGGTTGCGTCCTATAGCGTCCATAGCGCGTCCGCCGATAAGGCCGATGCCGATACCCGGACCAAGCACGCCCAGTCCTGCTGCAAGCGCCATACCGATAAGGCGCGCTGATTCAATATCCATAATCTACGTACTCCAAACTAACTTAATAATGTAGCCTCACTTTAGCACAAAGCCTCTCCTAAATCACCTTAATGCGCATGGCTCCCTTGCCCATGAGGCATCGCCACCGCCATCTTGATAAAAAAGAGAGTCAGCATCGAGAACACCGCCGCCTGGATAACCGCCACGAACACCTCGAGCATCATAAGCGGCACCGGTAGGAAGTACGGCACAAAGAGCGCCACCACAGCTAAAAGCACTTCGCCGGCAAAAATATTACCAAAGAGGCGGAATGAGAAGGAAACAAAGCGCGACAATTCGCTGATAAGCTCGATAAGCCCCACCACGAAGTTGACCGGCGAGGAAAAGTTGATGAACTTGGAACCGTAGCGCAGCGCACCCAGCGCGACTATACCCGCTATCTCTATGGCAACAACTGCGATAATGGCGAGCGCAAGCGTAAAGTTAAGGTCAGTTGTTGCCGCGCGGAAAAGCGAGGTCGTATGCCCATGGTCCTCTACTACTACCGAGCCTACCACCGGCAGGAAATGAAAGAGATTTGCGGTCAGAACAAACAGGAATATGGTCATGAGGAGCGGAAAGTAGCGGCGCGCCAAAGAGTCCGAGCCAAGTATGTTGCCAGAGTAGCTAAGCACGTACTCAAACAAGCTCTCAACGGCTGCCTGTGTCTTGCCCGGCACTGCGCGCAGGCGCCTGCCCACCAGCACAGCAAAAAGAGCCAGGAGGCCCATAACTACCCACGCAGTCAAAAGGGCGTTAGTGACAGGGATACCAAACGGGGACCATAGCCGCTCTGCGGCTATGGCGATATGCAAACCCTCTTCCATTACGGAATATTTTAGCACATCAGCCCCACTAAGGCGACATCGTCGTATTAGTATGAGTGCTACTATGGGACGGTAAGCGCCGCCGCAGCCTGTCGTCTTCACTGCTGGCAGCACTTCGGGCAATTAGCAATCAAATATACAACACAACAATATGCCATTTATCGCAATAGCTATCGCAGCCGCACTCGCCATCGGCGGAGGCGCTACCGCAGCATCCAACAGCAGCGCCCCCGGCGATATGCTGTACGGCCTCAAGATTGGGGTCCACGAAAAGATCGAGGCCGCACTCGCCTTCTCCGAGGAAGCGCGTGCCGAGGAGCACCTCGAGGCTATATCCGAGCGCCATGCTGAGAGCAAGAAACTCGAGGCGCAGGGCAAGCTCAATGCTGAGGTCAAGGCAAGCCTCAATGCCAACATTGACGCACATGCCAAGGCGTTTACCACAGCGCTTGCTAACGTTAAGGCTAACGGCGACGCCCAGGCGGTATCCAACCTCGAGACTAAGCTGCAAACAGCACTCGATGCAGCCGCATCGGCATCGGTTAATCCGAGCGTTAACGCCAATGCAAATACAAACACTAACGTAAACTCAAATTCACAGGGCTCTGCAACCGGTGTCATGAACTCGGCCAGCACGTCCGGCCAAGGAGGTGCCAAGGTAGAGACCAACGGCTCAGTCCAGGTAGAACTCTAGCCGCAAGCAGCAAAAAAAAAGACGGCGTGCAAAAAAAAACCCTTCCGGGCTTTTTTTTGCGATAGTGGGAGGACCGCGAGAAGGCCCCCGCCCCCCGCACAGCCATAAGACCCTAATCAA
>CAYHLQ010000058.1:0-3556 GCA_964357485.1 uncultured Candidatus Saccharibacteria bacterium
GCGTTCGCCGCCCGGGCCGGCCATGGTCCAGGAATAAGCATCAGTTGCAAAAATCTTATTGGTCCCGGATTCCCATATCCCTTGCCAAATGACCCCATCCTGGGGATGATAAGCGTCGCTTTTGATGAAAAATTGCCAGGCCTTTTCCGCAGCCGTTTTCCATTTCATATCATTCGTCGCTTTATAAAGCTGAAGAAAAACCGCGAAGGCATCCATGTGCGGTTCAATGTGAACCCTGTCGGGGCTGCGGTCACCGTCTCCTTCCGGGGCATCGCTGCCAATGGCCGCGCCGCCGCCGCGCGCACTGTACGACTGTGTAATAAACGAGAGGATGCTGCCCAGTGTGGTACCCGCACTGTTTGTCGCGTACGCGCGGAAGTAGTGCGTAGTGGACTGCGCGAGAGAGTCGAGTGCGTAGATGAATGCGCCCGTACCAAACGAGCCGGTTTCAGTAGTTGTGGCGGCACCCGACTCAAGCGTGGCACTTGTGCCCCACGCAAAGCCGCGGCTCGTAACCGTGCCGCCGCCGGTGGCGGAGACCGAGCCGTTTAAGGTGGCAGTCTGTTGCAGGACACTGCTGGCCGCGCTTGTGGTAACTGACGGCGCCCCGACCGCAGTCGTCTGCTCCGCCCCGCCGGAGTACAAGCCGTCGCCTGTGGCGTTGGTAGCGCGCACGCGATAGCGGTAGACCGTACCGCCGCTGAGCCCCGAGTCGTCGTAAAACAGCGCGGCAATGCCGGTTGCGACCGACGCATAGTCGCTGCAGGAGGCGCCCGCACAGCGCTCAAGCTTGTAGGTGGCAGCGTCGCCCGTGGGCGCACTCCAGCTCACGCGCATGGCGCTCGCAGTAACACTGCTAAAGGTGGGCGTGCCTGGCACGTCAGGCAGCGTGAGCCTTGTGGTAGTTGCGGAAAACGCGCCGAAGCCCGTGGCATTGTTGCCTCGCACCGCATAGCTGTAGGTAGTGTTGCCCGCAAGGCTGTAGGTAGTGGTGGAGTTGCTTCCTATAGACCCAAACACCGAGCACGAGACACCAACGCACTGGGTAAGCTCGTAGGTGCTAGCACCCCCACTCGCTTCACTCCAGCTGATGCCGGTAGTGGTCGCAGTAGTTGCACTGTACCCAGGACTGTCAGGCGCGCTCGGGTAGGTCAAGAAAAGCTCGATGCTGCCGTACCCGGTGCCCCCGGTGTTGGTAGCATACGCGCGGTAGTAGTACACCGTGTTGCCCGTGAGCGACGACACACCCTCGCCAAACGTACCCGTGCTAAAGGTGCCGTTGTTGGTCGTGGTTGATACTCCGGACGAGAGTGCGGAGTTGGTCGAGTAGGCAAACCCGCGCACAGTCGCGTCCGCGCCGCCTGTTGCGGTAATGTTTCCGTTAAGCGTTGCGGTGCTCGCTGTTACCGAGGACTCTGCATCGGTAGTAACTGTCGGTGGGTTGGCAGCTGTCGCCTGCTCGGCCCCGCCGGAGTACAAGCCGTCGCCTGTAGCATTAGTGGCGCGCACGCGATAGCGATAGGTGGTGCCCTGCGACAGCCCCGAGTCGTCATAAAAAAGATCGGTAACTCCTGTAGCTAGCGAAGCATAGTCGCTGCAAGCGGCACCAGTGCAACGCTCTACTTTGTAGCTTGTGGCCCCGCCCGTGGGCGCAGTCCACGATACTCGCATGGCAGAAGAAGTGATGTTGCTGAAGGTGGGCGTACCCGGCACATTGGGCACCGTCAGCTGGGTGGATGTGGCTGTGCGCAGGCCGTCGCCCGTGGCGTTGGTACCTAAGACCGAGTACGTGTAGCTGGTGTTACCTACAAGATTGTAGGTAGTAGTGGAGACGCCGGAGATGTTTGTGTAAACATTGCAGGCGACTCCCTCACAGACGGTGAGCTTGTAGCTTGTTGCTCCGCCCGAGGGCGCACTCCAGCTGGCGAGCGTGGTGGTAGCGGTAACTGCGGAGAGGCCCAGCCCGGTTGGCGGACCAGGAGGCGTTGTGACAGAGCTCGATGCAGTGTAGTAGCCATCGCCCGTAGCATTGGTGCCTAGCACCTTAAACGTGTAGGCCGTGTTGCCAGTCAGGCTGTATGTGGTTGTAGAGACGCCGGATATGCCGGTGGAGGTAGAGCAGCTGCCGCCGCTGGTGCACCACAGGAGCTTGTAGGTGGTGGCTCCTCCGGTGGGCGCACTCCAGCTGATGTCCGTCGTGGTTGCGGTGGTGTTGGTAATGCTGACGCCTGTGGGTACGTCGGGCACGGTGAGTACCGAGGTAATGCTGCCATACCCGGTGCCACCGTCATTAGTAGCATACGCGCGGTAGTAGTAGGTGGTGTTGCCCACTAGATTGCTGTTGCTGAAGGGGGCCGTCCATGCGCCGGTCGAGAACGAGCCGGACTCTGTCGAGGTCGAGACAGAGCTTGAGAGCGTGGAGTTGGTGGAGGTGGCAAAGCCGCGCGAGTTTGCCGTACCAACTGTTATATTCCCCCCTATTGTCGAGGTAGTTGCAGTAACGTTGGTCGCAGCGCTTGTCGTGACAGTAGGAGGAGTACTGGCGGGTGTTACCGGACTGCCGGTAGGTACGACCCCGGCCGAGTAGTTACCGCGTGTGTCGCGGGTAAATATTTTATAGTGGTACGCCGTACCGTTTACTGCAGTGGAGTCGGTGCACGAGGTACCGGAGGTTACGCACACCACCGTCGAGCTCGCGACCACGTTCTTGTTCTGCGTCCAGTTCATGCTGTCAAAACGGTAGGTGCGGAGAGAGTCGTTGGTATTATCAATAAACGCGACATCGGTGGCGTTGAGTGTTGTAAGCGCTGACAAGACTGCACCTGAGACAGCCGTATCCGAACCTACTTGCGACCAGGTGGAGCCGTTAAAGCGGTAGGTGCGGAGCTTCTGGTTGGTATCATCAATAAACGCGACAGAGGTTGAGCTGAGTGCCGCAAGTGCTGGAAAACTTGCAATTGGGACAGTCGTATCCGAACCTACTTGCGACCAGGTGGAGCCGTCAAAGCGGTAGGTGCGGAGCTTGTCGTTGTTACCCTCTATAAACGCGACATCGGTCGAGTTGAGTGCTGCAAGTGCTGAATAGACTGTAAGTGAGATAGTGGTGCTCGCACCTACCTCTGACCACGTTGACCCGTTAAAGCGATAGGTGGCGAGCTTGTCGTTGACACTGTCAATAAATGCGACATCGGTGGAGTTGAGTGCCGCAAGTGCTGGGACGTCCATCCCCGAAATAGTCGTACCCGAACCTACTTGCGACCACGTGGAGCCGTCAAAGCGATAGGTGCGGAGCTGGTCGTTGGTATTATCAATAAACGCGACATCGGTGGCGTTGAGTGCTGCAAGTGCTGGGGCACCTGCACCTGAGATAGTAGTATCCGTACCTACTTGCGACCAGGTGGAGCCGTTAAAGCGGTAGGTGCGGAGCTTGCGGTTGTTGCCATCAATAAACGCGACATCTGTTGAGTTAAGTGCGGCAAGCGCTGGTGGATCGCCTACGGCTGAAATGGAGCTATCAGTAAACGTCCCGCTCGTTTCGTACTCCGTGCCCTCAAAC
>CAYHLQ010000059.1:0-3425 GCA_964357485.1 uncultured Candidatus Saccharibacteria bacterium
GATCTCAGCTACTAATAAAAAACCCGCCTTAAGGCGGGTTTTTTCGTCCTGATTCCTTCATCAAGCAACTTGGTATACTGGAGGTAATGGCGGCAAAAAAGGCTACAAAGACGGCGCGGCTGCCTATTAAGCATTGGAGCCACTCGAGCCTTATGGCATTCCTGCGTAACCCGCTGGCCTGGTACAAGCGCTATGTCGAGCTGGTGTACGACACGCCCTCGGGTCCGGCTGGGGTAGTGGGTCGCGCGGCGCATAAGGCCTTGGAGCACTATTACAGCGGCCTCCCCAAAGAGGCCGCAATTGAGTTGGGGCTGGAGAGCCTGCGCCAAGTGGCCGACTTTGAGATTAACTTTGGCAAAGGGGTAGTGAGCAAGCTAGCGCGTCGCAAAAAGCGCGAGAGCATGGAGCGCGAGTACCTGCAGGCAACTGGCTTTTTCCTAGAGCGGCCGCCCAAGTACAAGGTGGTGGCGGTTGAAAGCAAGGCGACGGTGCAGGTCACGGGTCTGCAGCTGCCTATTAAAGCAGTGTCAGACTTGGTGGTGCAGAGCGGGGTAGACAAGAAAGGGCTCGATATTGTGGACTACAAGTTTGTGGCCTCATTCAGTCCTGCTAAGGGCGACAAGTCCCTGTTTGTGATGCAGGCGATATTTAACTACTACACAGTCAAGAAGACGTTTGGCAAGCCGGTGCGGCGCTTTATCATCCACGAGGTCAAGATTACCCGCAACGCGGACGGCTCTCGCCAGGTCCGCCGCTACATCATAGACTTCCGCACATTCCGCCGCGAGTTTATCGTCTTTAACAGACTCCTGCGCGACGCCACCACTGCCTTGGAGGGTATGCGCGTATTCTTGCCCAACCCCAGCGACATTTTTGAGGGCGAAAACAGCTTCGACATTTACCGCATAAACGTTTCGCACGAGGAGTCCGACGACCACTTCAGGCCGGATGAGTAGAAATTGACAAGTGTGTTTAATTAGCATATAATATAAAAGAACCGTTCATCACAGGAGGTAATCGTGTCGTATCTTTATCACCGAGTCCCGCCAACCATGGTCGGGACAAAGTTGTATCCGCTCAACACGCTCAAGACACTCCATCCAGAGGCGTTTGAGACGCATGTCCAAAAATACGCCGGGAGAGAGAGGCTTATGCGGGAGCTGATCCCGCGCCTTGGGTGCTTATGGAACGACGTGCTTTTTACGAGCGCGGTACCTCCGCAGGAGTTCTGTAAGGCGTATTACGGCGCAGGTTTTCCCCGGTTAAGGCCGATGCGTTTCTTTCGCATCGACCCTCAGGCGTTGGATGATCGCAACTTTATGGTGCTGACCCGCATGCGCGTCAATGAGCCAAGAGGGTACGCTCTGTATCGGCATGCAGACCTGCCTTCTTACGCATCCATCCCGCGCGAGACCTACGTGTACTGGGAGAGTGAGAAGGCGTCGGGTAACAATCGCCCGTTCCTTTGGATGCACATACCACACATCCTCTACAAGGGTCCGATAGATGTATCCGGACTCGAGATAATAGAAGTGTGACATAAAAGGGCGGAGGGTTGGGTAACCCTCCGCCCTTTCGCTTTTCACATTCCCCGGGCTGTTTGATATATCAAACAGCCTACTAACTGTCTTTATTTTGGCAGGAGGAAGTTAAGGAGGGAATTACGCTGCCTGAAATGGCCCTTAAAATACCGGACATCAAGCTCTTTTTCGAGATTTGCGACAGCTTTCTCGTATCCCTGTAGTTCGTCGTCGAGCCACTTCTGCACGCGCCATATGGTGTCCCTGCCGACCTTAAGCTTGGCAGCTATCTTGACCGTAGACTCGCCGGCGAGTAAGCGGCGCGCAATCATGAGCCTGCGCCCAAGCATGACCCGCTCGCTCGGTGTAAGCAGGTCGCGCAAGAAGAGCTTCATGGCGTCGCGGCCACGAACTGTGCCTGCCGCGGTATAGAGCGTATCCAATATCTCTATCCG
Source organism: uncultured Candidatus Saccharibacteria bacterium (assembly GCA_964357485.1). GTDB lineage: Bacteria > Patescibacteriota > Minisyncoccia > Phycocordibacterales > SBAW01 > GWA1-54-10. The sequence continues at coordinate 1,976 of CAYHLQ010000059.1, forward strand.
CTCCTTGCTACTTAGCTCCCGCATCCGGACTTTCATGTCAGATATCCTACATAAGACTGTTTGATATATCAAACAGTTGACAAACCTGTAAAAAAGAGCCCACTATACATGGACTCATAAAGAGTCATTAATATGAGGGGCAGCCATGCGCTACCTGTATCACAAAGGACGGAGGGTTGAGTACCCCTCCGTCCTTTCTCTTTTCTATATTTTATTTACTGCGTGGCGGTTGAGGCTGCAGGGGTCGTTGCTGCCGAGGGCACCTCGGCGCCGCCGGCCGGTGAGCCTGTCGAACTACCTGGCAGGCCGGAGAGTACTGCGTCTATTGCGGCGCGCATGCTGCTGTACGGCTGGGCGCCCGAGAGTACAACCGAGTCGGTACCGACCATAAGAAGCGTGTAGGGTGTGCCCTGTGCGCCAGCCTTTATGGCTTCTTGGTAAGAGTCAGCAATCTTCTTGGTGTACTTGCCAGAGGAGAGGCATGCATTGAAGGCATCTACATTAAGTCCAACCTCGCCGGCAATAACGGGGAGCTGGGCGAGGTCCAGGCCGTTGTCACTTGGTGTTACCTGGAATATCGCGTCTACATACTTGTAGTATGCCGCATCGCCGCCTAGCTCGCCGGCGCACTCAGCTGCCTCGGCCTCTTTGGGGGCCTTGGAGTGGATGGATGCGAGCGGGAAGGGGCGTGCTACCCACGCCACCTGGCCGGAAGTGCCGTAGTAGTCCATTATCTGGTGCATGGTGGTGTTAAAGAGCTTGCAGTGAGAGCACTCGAGGTCGTAGTACTCCACAATCTTAACGGGGGCGTCTGGGTTGCCCAGGATGTAGTCTTGGCCCGGCGTGTAGGCGCGGACATCCTGCGGATTGTCGGTGCTGCCCGGCGCAGCCGTACTCGACTTACCGGACCAGAAGACCGCGCCCGCAATAATAAGACCTGCAACGACGATAGTAATAGGCAGCGCGTAATTTCTATTCATATGCGTCTATTTTACCGTCTTAGCCTAGAAGGGCAAGGTGTGGGTCAGGGCGGGGGAGCCACCTTCGGCCTCCCAGGCAGAGGTGTCGAGTTTAATCTCGCGCACGCCGTCGTAGTCCTTAAATTTTAACTTGCCGTGCTTGAGGGCGTAGCGGTATAGCTCGTCGGTTATGGCTACGTCGTCCAGGCAGTAGGCCATAACCTTTTCCTTCAATCCCTGCTTCCACCACTCGACGGCCTCCAGGCCATGGCCGGACTTTTTCTTGCCGAGGGTGGCCTCGGCCACGCCGTCAAGCTTTAAGCGGCGGCCCAGCACCGCTTTAATCTCCTTGAGCAGGTCCACGCTCTTAAAGCGGGTAAGGTCGCCGGCGTAGTACTTATTGAGTATCGGGATGTCGAAATGGTCGCTGTTGTAGCCCACTAAGAGGTCGGCGCTTTCAAGTACGGGCCACAGTTTGCCCAAGTCTTCTT
>CAYHLQ010000060.1:0-3345 GCA_964357485.1 uncultured Candidatus Saccharibacteria bacterium
CGATCTCTCCAGGTTGCGCTCGCGGCGTATCACCTCCTGGTACACGCGGCCGGTCGTCATGTAGTTGATGCTCGGCAGAGTCTCGCCCAAGAAGCGCTCGTAGTTGCCCATGTCCTGGTCGGTCTCGTAGCCATCCTCCATCACGAACACCTCGCCGTGCTCGGTCGGGTTCATGGTGCCGGCATCCACGTTTATGTACGGGTCAATCTTAAGCGCGGTTACCTTGTAGCCCTTAGACTTGAGTATCCGTCCTATAGAGGACGTAGCGACTCCTTTTCCTATCCCCGACATTACACCCCCAACCACGAAGATATATTTGGGATTCGCCATTGGGATAACTATCGCCTAGCGAGTGAAAAAAGTAAAGATTTATTTTTACTTTGCGAGCGAGGGACGGCGAAAAGCCGTGTACCCACGGCTTATATCTTGAGGTATCTGCGGACAGCAAGGAACGATGCTATAGCACCCAAGACGACGCCGGTCCCGACGATAATGGCAAAGAAGGGCAGGAAGTGCGATAGATAGTAGTTGAATACGTTGACCCCGCCAAAGAAGCTGGCCGTAGCGCTCCCCAGCCACCAAGTAAGCGGATAGAACAGCAAGAGCGTTATGACGCCCGCCACCAAGCCGTAGAGCATGCCCTCTATCATAAACGGTGCGCGGATAAAGAAGCTGCCGGCGCCCACGAGACGCATAACCTGTATTTCGTCGCGGGAGCTGTATATAGCCAAGCGCAGGGTGTTAAAGGAAATTGCTATGGTTGTAAGCACAAGTATAGCTATGACAATGAGCCCCAGGCGCTGGGCCGAGTTGGTTATGCTCTCCAGGCGGTCGAGTGCAACGCGGTACTTGGCATCGTAGAAGCTTATCTTGTCTATCGAGGTTGCCGTGCCGCTCTGCGTATCCTGGCTCTGGGCAAATTCGGCTATGACCTCGTATTGCGAAATGTCGCGGGCGCGCACCTGGAGCGACGCCTCGAGCGGGTTCTGCCCCAGCTCCTCAAGCGCCTGGAGCGCCAATTGGTCGTCTTTGTAGCGCTCGCGGAACTGGGCCAGCGCCTCGTCGCGCGATATGTAGCCCACCTCGACCACCTCAGGGCGCGCCTCAAGAGCCGACTTGAGCGAGAGGATACGGTCCTCGGGGGTAGTCGTGAGGAAGTAAACGCTGACGTCTACCTTGTTGCGCAGCTCGGCGATAGTGAAGTTGAGCATCACTCCCGCAAATATGGTCATACCCAGGACAAAGAGCGTCACGGTCATGACAAGTATCGAGGCAAAGGAGACGAACGCGTTGCGCCAGAAGTCCAGAAACCCTGCGCGGAATATTCTTTTTATTGTTACCCAATTCATATGTTTTTTTGTATTAGAGTCGCCAACTAAAAGCGGCATCTAGCAAAATATAGTCGTTTCACTCCTTATTTTACAAGATATATTTCCCTTCCCTGTCGTCGCGGATGACGCGGCCCCGGTCCATGGTGATGACGCGCTTCTTGAGGCTGTCTATAACGCCCTTGTTGTGAGTGGTGAGGATAATGGTGGTACCTAGGTCGTTTATCTTCTTTAAGATCTGCACCACCTCGAATGTGTTGACTGGGTCGAGGTTGCCGGTGGGCTCGTCGGCAACAATGACGTCGGGCTGGTTGACGATGGCACGCGCAATAGCCACGCGCTGCTGCTCGCCGCCGGAGAGCTCGTCTGGAAAGTTGTTCATCTTGGCGCCCAGGTCCACCAACTCGAGCACATGCGGCACATCGGAGCGGATGTCTTGCTCACTGCGGCCAGCAGCCTCCATGGCAAAAGCGATATTCTCGTACGCGGTCTTGTTAGGCAAAAGCCGAAAATCCTGGAACACGGTGCCAATCTTGCGGCGCATCTCGCCCATGCGGTGCAGCGGCAGATCATGGATATTTATAGACTCGAAAAATACCGAGCCAGTAGAGGGCCGCTCCTCGGCGAGCAGCATCTTGACCAGCGTGGTCTTGCCTGCGCCCGAGTGGCCGACTATGGAGATAAACTCTCCCGGCTCGACCGAGAAGGATACATCCTCCAAAGCAACGGAGCTATCGGCGTATATTTTGGATACGCGGTCGTAATAGATCATACTAACCCTGCTATTTTACCCTACTTTTTCCTTTTCCAGAAAGGGCTCTAATGCGCCGTCTAGCACTCCCTCGGCATCGTGGACCTCTACCCCTGTCCGATGGTCCTTGACGAGCTTATACGGATGCAGCACATACGAGCGGATTTGGCTGCCCCACTCGATCTTTTGCGTGGCAGTCGCCAGGTCGCTTATCGTTTCTTTGCGCTCCTCTTCAAGCAGGCGCATGAGCTTGGCCTTTACAATCGCGAGGGCCTTCTCCTTGTTGGCGCCCTGTGTACGCTCACCATCCACATGCGCCGAGGTGCCGGTGGGTGTGTGTACAATGCGCACAGCAGTCTCGCGCTTGTTAACATTCTGCCCGCCCGGGCCGGACGAGCGTGCAACGGTAATGTCCAGATCTTTTTCGTCCAGCTCAAAATTTGCGACTTTCTCTATCACTGGCAGGACCTCCACCAGCACAAACGAGGTTTGGCGCTTCTGACTTGCGTTAAAGGGCGACTGCCGCACCAAGCGATGCACGCCGTACTCGTTCTTGATGATGCCGTAGACACCCTTACCCTCTATCTCGTAGCTCGCGTTGCGATAGCCGCCATGGTCGTTCTCGTTCTTATGCAGTTCGCGCATTGACCAGCCTCTTTTTTCGGAAAATTTTCGATACATCTCCACGAGCATCTGGGCAAAGTCCTCGGCGTCATCTCCCCCGGCGCCTGCAACAAATGAGAGTATCGCTGACCCGCGATCATACGCGCTGCCACCCTCGGCTTCTGTCTTTAAATCCTGCAGTTCTTTTATAAACGCCTGGGCCTCCGCCGGGTTGGACCAAAAATCCGGCGCCGCCATTGCGGCCTCGAGCTCCCGTATGCGCATGTCGCGTGCCTCATTATCCATTGGAGCCAAGGGCGAGGATCGAACTCGCGACCTGCGGTTTACGATACCGCTGCTCTACCAACTGAGCTACCTTGGCACGCGCTAGCTGCTCACTAACGTGAGCCGAAGGCCGGAATCGAACCGGCGACCTACTCCTTACCATGGAGTTGCTCTACCAACTGAGCTACTTCGGCTTTTGCGAACTCCTGCAGAGTAGCCCATTTTGGCTACTTTTTCAAACTTTGAGGCGCGTGCGCGCCGCCCCAGATACTATACCGAGCTCACTAGGCTGCGAGCAAAGTCGAGTATAAGGTTAAGGATAGAGATAAAGAACGTAATAATAAGCGTCAGGAACTGGAGGAGGAAATCCAGTATCAT
>CAYHLQ010000061.1:0-3227 GCA_964357485.1 uncultured Candidatus Saccharibacteria bacterium
CGACGAGGAGAAGCAGGCTATCGAGCGAGCGCGCGAAGAGATACAGAAGCATCGCAAATCGTGAGCCCAATACCATCCCATGCCAAACAAAACTCCGACAACGGGCACGCGCCCTCCCATAGTTGCTGTTGTGGGCCACATAGACCACGGCAAGTCCACGCTGCTTGACTACATCCGCAAGACTAATGTTGTAGAGGGCGAGGCCGGCGGCATCACCCAGCACCTCAGCGCCTACCAAGCCGTGCACGAGAATGCCACCGGAGCGCACACGATAACCTTCCTCGACACGCCGGGCCATGCGGCGTTTGTCGGTATGCGCTCGCGCGGGCTCGAGGTAGCCGACGTAGCTATACTCGTGGTTTCCTCCGAGGAGGGCATCAAGCCCCAGACTGTCGAGGCGCTCGACCTTATAAAGAGTGCCGAGATACCGTATGTCATCGCTTTTACAAAAATAGACAAGCCGGGCGCCAACATCGAGCGCGCCAAACTCTCCATGCTTGAGCACCAGGTATTTATAGAGGGTATGGGCGGCGACATCCCGTGGGTCGGGGTCTCGGGCAAGAGCGGCGAGGGCATCCCCGAGCTGCTTGATTTAATACTGCTTGCCGCCGAGCTCGAGGAGATTGTGGCCGACGCATCGCTCCCCGGCCGCGGGCTTGTTATTGAGGCGCACACGGAGTCCAAGCGTGGCAATACCGCAACGCTTGTCGTGTTGGACGGCACAGTAGCATCGGGCAAGTACGTAGTTGCCGGCGAGTGCGTGGCACCCGTACGGATTATGGAGAATTTCCTAGGTAAACCTATAAAAGAGGCCGGTCCTTCTGCTCCTATCCGCATCGTGGGCTTTACTCCCCTGCCGCCGGTAGGCACATCGTGGGAGGTCGTAGCCAATAAAAAAGAAGCCGAAGCAAAAGCAGCGGAGAACCGCGTAGCACCACGCAAAGGACCGGCCTTTGTAGTGGATACAAAGGCCGGTCCTTTGCAAGACCAGACTGCTGCTCTTGTTCCCGAAGGCCAGAAGCTTGTTATACCGCTTATCGTCAAGACCGACGTTGCTGGTACCGGCGAGGCCGTCGTGCACGAGCTGGAGAAAATGCCACAGCTTGAGGGCCTCGAGGTGCGTGTTGTTGCGCGCGGCGTGGGCGCTATAACCGAGAGCGACATCAAGATGCTCGCAGGTAGCACGACCCCAGGGCTGGTTGTTGGCTTTAACGTCAAAGTCGAGAGCGCCGCGCGCGAGCTCGCGGAGCGCCAGGGAGTTACAGTGAATACCTTCGATATTATCTACAAGCTCACCGAGTGGTTGGAGGTGCTCTTGGAGGAGCGCCGTCCGCGTGCGGAGGTAGAGGAGATAAAGGGAGCCGCTAAGGTGCTGAAGTTCTTCAGCGCGCAGTCGGGCCGCACGGTTATGGGCGGACGCGTCGAGGAGGGAGCGCTGAGCGAGGGTACCGAGGTGCGCGTGATGCGCCGCGACGAGGAAATAGGCCGCGGCAAGATAGTGTCCCTGCAAACCGGCAAGACCCCGACCAAGAAGGTGGAGGCCGGCGTGGAGTTTGGCGCGATGCTTAAGACCGAGGTTATGATAGCTGCAGGCGACCGCATCGAGTCTGTCGTGCTCGTTACCAAATAAACATATGTCACAGCGTCAAGAACAGATGCAGGAGCGCATACGCGAGGTGGCGGCCGAGTTTCTCAGCCGCGAGTCCAACGGGCAGTCGCTCATTACCGTAACCGCCGCCCAGATAGACGAGCGCGGCCAGCGCGCGATAATTTTTATAACCGTGCTCCCCGACTCGGCAGAGACTAAGGCCCTGGAGTTTGCCAACCGCAACAAGAAAGAGTTTGGTATGTACCTACTTAAGAAGGTGCGCGGCATGCGCATCCCCAAGCTGGAGTTTATGATTGATAAGGGCGAAAAGATGCGCCAGCGCTTAGACGAACTCTCTTAACTGGAGGCCACGGCGGGAATCGCACCCGCGCATACAGGATTTGCAGTCCCGCGCCTTACTACTTGGCTACGTGGCCGTATTAAACAATCTAGCATTTATGGTAGAAATAGGACACACCCTGCCTGGGGCCGAGCGGCCTCATAGGGTGTTGCCGGGGTGATGGAATGGTAGACATAGGGGACTTAAAATCCCCAGACCTTAACAGTCGTGTGGGTTCGAGTCCCACCCCCGGCACATGGAGTTTATATACGGCGAGCTGGAGCAGGCGCCGGAGGGGTTCTGCCCGCCTGAGATGTGGCCCGAATACGCTTATATCGCCCAGCCTGTTGAAGTTTGTGCACGCGAGAAGGTAGGGTCAAACCCGCGAGGTATCCGCTGGAGCCTATGGCCATTTACCTTTGAGGATTATGTAAGCGACGAGGAGCCTGACATGCGAGCCTCTCGGCAAGGCCGCCTGGCACGGAGCCGCGCCATAACCTGGGAGCGCATACGTCCGGCAGAAGCGCCGCGCGGATGGCTGCAACTCTCCTCTAAGCCGTCGCGCGTGGACGGCGTCATATCGCTGCACAAGCACGCAGACTATACCAAAGGCTGGCATAAGAGCGCGCGGCGCGACCTGCGGCTCTTTAAGAAAGGATTGGAAGCAGGACACTATACTATCGAGCCTTTGTCATGGGAAAAGTTTGAGGATGCCTATAAAAAGAGTCTTGTTGCCAGACGCATAGATCTCACCATGCTCGACGATGTGCGGTATCGTCTTGCCCACAAAGAGTTCCGCGACAATATTGAGTTCTGGGGCGTACGCGATGCGGTCACGGGCGAACTGTGCGCAGGTACGGGCATTATCTACTCGCTTACTTACAAGAGCTCGACGCATATGGCGCCGTTCATACTGGAGAGAGGGCGCAGTATATACGCCGCGACCGGACTTGTAGATTATTGGCTTGGCCGCTCGCGCGAGCGAGGCTGTCGGTACGCCCTGACGCTTAACTTCTGGTTTAAAGGAAAACCCAAAAAATGGAAGGGGTTCTCCGAGTTCAAGTCGCATTTCGGCTTCTCCTTTGTCGCGTATCCCCCTACCCTGTACAAGTTTGTTTGGGGGAAGATTTTCTGATAAAGTATCGCTACCCGGCTCTCGGGTAATCACTCGCGCCTATAGCTCAGTTGGTAGAGCAACTCCCTCTTAAGGAGATGGTCCCTGGTTCGAATCCAGGAGGGGGGGCCAAAAAAAAAAAAACCAACACGCGCGGGGGTGTTTTTTGGTGGGGCGACACAAGG
>CAYHLQ010000062.1:0-3165 GCA_964357485.1 uncultured Candidatus Saccharibacteria bacterium
GACTTCGAACTCGTACGTTAGTACATAAACCTGTTAAATATATTGGAAACCTGCAACGGAAGCTCTTCACTCTTCACTTCTTCCGGAATATGCGCAGGATCTGATATATCACTGCGCAAAATTTGATGCTCGCCACCTTCTTTCTTATGAAGTTCAAAATGAAAGTCGCCTGCATCAACTACTGCTAGTGGACGTCCCATTAGGCATCTCCTTGTGCAATCCAAACTAGACTATACCACTTAATTTTTACTTGGCTACTGCGACTGCTTCGTCGAACTTTACACTCAGGAGTTTGGACCCGCCGTCGCTACCCATCGTTATGCCGTAGAGGATACCGGCGCGGCTCATGGTCTCGCGGTTATGGGTTATCACAATAAGCTGGGAATGGCGGGCCAGCGTCTCTATCATGTCGCCGTAGCGTTTGCTGTTGGCTTCGTCCAAAGCCGCTTCGGTTTCGTCCAATATCAAAAATGGCGGCGGGTTTACCTGGCTCATCGCAAATATAAGCGCGATTGAGGTAAGCGCGCGCTCGCCGCCGCTCAGCATTTGTATGCCCTTGAGCCGCTTATGCGGCAGAGAGACCGTGAGGTCTATCCCCTGCTCCACCTCGGCATCGGCGTCGGCAATGTCATCGTCGCCCTCCGGCTCGGCCGCACCGCGCCTGAGCTTCTTCTCCTTAACAATCTGGAGACTGGCCGAGCCGCCGTCGAACATCAGCTTGAAGAACGCATCAAACTCCTTATTTATCTTTTCTATCCCCTCGCCAAAGCGCACCTCCAAAGTCTTTGTCAGCTCCTCTATCAAATGCTCGAGCGAAGTGCGGCTCGCCTCGAGGTCGGCAAGCTCGCGCGCCAAGAATTCGTCGCGCTCGGTAGTCTCCTTATGCTCCCGGAGCACGTCGCTCGATTGTCCGAGGCCCGACTCCTCGAGCTTGATCTTCATTCGCTCTAGCTTGCGGCGGCGCTCGTCCTGCCTTGATCGCTCCTCCTGTGCTACATCCGTATCAGAGTCCTCAAGCGCATAGCTCTCGTAGTCAGCGATCTCGCGGCCAACGAGCGCCGCCGCCTCACCCAACTCGCGCACCAGGGCCTGGCGGTCGCGCATGAGGATGTCCTGGCGGCTACGCAGACGCCCAAGCTCGGTCTCCAATTCGCTCCTGCGCGCCATCGCCTGGAACAATTCGCGCTCGGCATCGCGACTAGCGTCCTTCTCGCTCTCTATAGCCTTACGCAGTGCCGCTATCGCTTTGGCAGTGTGCTCCTCGCCCGCGTCGAGCGACTTCAGTTCAGTTTCGAGCGTTGCTTTCTTTGACTTCAACTCAGCGACGCTCTCGCCCTTCTTTTCTGCATCCTGCGACAAGCGGCGCAGGAACTCGCTTGTAAGTATAATGAGCGCCGATACGCGCTTCTTGAACGCCTCTACATCCTGGTACGGGAGCTCGAGCTCGGCCAAGACCCGCTCGCCAAAGGCCCGCGCCTCGCTAGCCGGTATGGAGACCTCCACTTGCCCCAGGGCCTCATGCGCGGCTATGGAGCCCTCCAGGCGCCCCAGCTCGCGGCTTATCTCTTGGCGGCGGCGGACCGTAGAGCGGCCTTCCTCCTCCAGCCGCATCAGCTCCTGCGTCTCCTTGTCGTCGCCATGCTGGCGAGAAAGGTCGGCACGCAGGTGCTCAACACGGGCATTAAGCTCCTTGTGCTCGCGCTCCGGTGCCTCAAGCGAGCCTGCAAGCTCAGCCTCGGCAAACTTTAGGTATACACTCTCGCGCTTGAGGTACTCGAGATAGAGGCTAAGCAGTGAGTCGCGCAGAGTCTGCGCCTCCTCTATTCTTTTAATCTGGCTATTTAAAAACTTAAGATGCGGGGCCAGCTCGCGGCGCAAAGCCTCGACCTCGCGCATATTTTCCCCTGTCTTCTCAAGCTTGCGCTGCGCCTCCTCGCGCTTATACAAGAACGCGGTAAGCCCTAGTGCATCCTCTACCATCTCGCGGCGCTCGCGTACGCCGGCCGAGAGTATGCGGTCGGCCTCGCCCTGGGAAATTATGTGGTGCCCCGAGGCGCCGATGTTGGCGCCGGCCAAAAGTTCGGCGACATCGCGCAGGCGCACATGCGAGCCGTTTAATAGGTAGTCGTTGCCGCCGTCGCGGTGCACTACGCGCTCGATAGTAACCTCATCAAAGTCTAGGTTAAGCGTACGGTCGCTATTGTCAAACACGAGCCTAACCGACGCACGACCTCCGCGTGGCACCTGCGCGGAACCGTTCCATATGAGGTCCTCGCCGCGCTTGCCGCGCATGCTCTTCATAGACTGCTCGCCAAGCGCAAAGCGGAACGCCTCGGCGACATTGCTCTTGCCCGAGCCGTTGGGGCCGACAATAGCCGTAATGGACGACTCAAAGGCAAGAGGCGTCTTCTTGGCAAAAGACTTAAACCCCGCAAGTTCTATGGACCTCAGCCGCATATGCCCTTGATTGTAGCAAAAAAATCGGCACCCACGCGGGGTGCCGATGTTTTTAAAAAATACCGAACCTTGTTCATCCTAAGGTGACACACTCCGGAGGAGTAAAGCGCCTCTTCATGAGCGTCTCAACCTGATACTCATATACATGAAAGTCATCGTACTTCCACCCATCCAGAGGCTTGGTCTTGTAGCGGAACACTATGTGCAGATGCCGCAAGGGCGCGGGACTAAAGCTAGCACCGGCAATCGCAGAAGATGTGCCGACGACTTCCACAAGAGCCACCTCAACGCGAGTAATGCGCTGTGCACTACTCGGCGGCCCGCACAAACTTGCCACCACTAACAAAGCAGACAGATCCATGGCATCCCCCTAAGGCTTGAGTGAAACGCAGTACGTCTGTATCCACTAAACCACTTTAAACGGAAAATACAACACCACTGCTACCACCCGCGCACCAGGAGCGCCGCACGCGCCGCATCCTGTTCGGCCTCCTGCTTGCTCTTGCCCTCTCCTTGGGCCAAGAGCCTGTCCCTAACATGCACACCCACCACAAAGTGCTTGTCGTGGTCCGGGCCCCATTCCTTGAGCACAGCATACGAAGGGGTTACTCCATCCGCATCCTGTACCTTTTCCTGCAGGGACGACTTGGCGTCGAGCCAGAGCTATTTCTGGATAATATTGTCCAAGGTCGGGAAGAGGAATGTGTC
>CAYHLQ010000063.1:0-3141 GCA_964357485.1 uncultured Candidatus Saccharibacteria bacterium
GCGCGCACCCACTCGTAAAACAGCCCGAACTTTATCTCGCGGTTGCACAACGCGTCGGGGTTTGGGGTGTGTCCCCGTTCAAATTCTTTAATAGACTCTGCAAATACGCGCTCTTGATACTCGTGAGACAAATCAATATCAATAAAGGGTATCTTCAAATGCGCGGCTGCACGCATGGCATCCAGACGATCTGCACCCGCGGTACATGGGTAACCCTCGACGGTGATTGTTATAAACACGCCCACAACCTCGTAGCCTTGGCTCACCAAAAGAGCCGCCGAGGTAGCAGAATCTACCCCGCCCGAGAGCCCTACAAATACTTTTTGTCTCTTTGCCATAGCCACCTTTGTACCTTAGTTGACCAGGCGGATAAACTCAACCTGCAGCCTAGTCAAAATACGGGTCGAGGTATTTCTTCTTGTTGGCCAAGTGCGCCTCGTACGTGGTCGTGTAATGGAAGTTCCCATCCAGGTCCGAGAGGAAAAAGATGTAATTGCTTTTAATAGGATTGAGTGCTGCGGTTATAGAGTCCAGCCCTGGGTTGTTTATGGGACCGGGCGGCAGGCCTTTGTACTTGTAGGTATTGTAGGGCGAGTCAATCTTGAGGTCGGCCAGCGTCACCTCGAAGGTATTTTTACTGATGATGTAGGGAAAGACCGCATCCACCTGCAGCGGCATACCTATCTTAATGCGATGCCACAGCACGCCCGCGATTTTCTGCCTATCCACGCTCTTGTTAGCCTCCTTCTCCAGGATCGAGGCCATAGTCAAAATCTCAAGCTCGGTATGGCCTGAGGCATCAATCTGCTTTGCAAGTTTGGTGAGTTTGGTATGGAATGCGTTGTTAAAGACCGAGAGTATCGCCTCGGTGTTATCCGACGGCATAAAGAAGTATGTGTCCGGGAAGAGGTACCCCTCCTTGCCCTCAGCCGCCCGGAGGAACGCGCGCTGGTCGAAGTTTGGTATCTTCTCCAGCAGGATCTTTGCAATCTCTTTGGTGCTGGAGCCCTCGGGTATCGTCACGCGCACCGGCGTGGTCTCAAAGTCGCCTGAGACAGCACGCACCGCTATCTGGAGCAGGTTCTCCCGATGGCCGAAGTAGTACACGCCGGAAGGCACCCCACGGTCGTCGCCCAGGACGCGGGCCACCTGCCGGAACGTCCACGCGCTGCGCACGATACCCCGCTCCTCGAATATCTCTCCGATTTCTTTAAGCGAGGTGCCCTTGGGGATAGAGACGTACGAGCCAGATGGAAAGTACGAGACTGGCGCGAGCGTCATGGTGTAGAGGCCCCACAGCGCTAGGAGTACGGCTCCAACTGTCACTAGCGCATGCTCAACAACCCGCAGGCCGCGATACCAGCTCCAGCCGCGGAGCCCCCAATGCATGAACGTCGGAAAATGGAAGTGGAGCTTCTCTACATGATGGGGTTTAAGCATAGAAAGTGGTTAGATAGGTAAATTGAGAGGAGCCTCGGAGCGGCGACTGGGCACACGGTCCAGCGCCGGGGTCTGCACCACAGACGATGGGAAGTGCCATATGGTCGCCAACTCCTCGGTGTTGAGCAGAGTGGGTACCTGGTCGTACGGCACATTGAAGTACGCGCGGTGTTTGTAGCGGAAGAAGAGGTTGTGCCGCACCCGGTTCTCGCGGATGCTCCTCCAGTCCTGCCACGGGTAGTCAAAGTCGCTGCTGCCGCGCGCCGGCATTATTGAGTTGTAGTTGGGCTGATTGTACGCGTCAAAGAACTTGACCACGTTTCCTATATTAACCCCGTTAAATTTGTCGTTGCGAGCCATATACAGCACGCGGATACCACAGTCAAAGTAAAGCTTGGACAGCGAACGCTCTATAGCCTCTACCTGCAGCTTCTCGCCACCGGAGAGGAGTGTCGAGCCACGCTGGCCGACCTTCTTCTTCTCGTCTTCATCATCAACAAACCCCTTGGCGCGCTCTATAGCACCCTTGGTTATCTCTTTTATCTTCGCCTTGGCGGGCTCCTTCCATGGGTTGTTGCCATCCAAGAAGAATCCGTACCATTGGCGGTCACCCTTAGGGGCCCTCATGACAATCTGCATCCATAGATATTCCCCTTGCCCTATTTGACCCAGAAACTCAACAAGGTTTGAGAGTGGGTCAATCTGCGTCTCAGGCTTGTCCGGGCTTTTATCGAGTCCGTAGTCTATGTAGGTCTTTATTGGCATCGCATCTACCGGATGACCTTCAGCCTTTGCCGTTTTCATAAACTCGGCACCCCACAAGCCGTAGTCTTCAGTATTAAAAGCTATGGGCGCGACATAGTCCTGGACCTCCATAATCCTCGCCTCGGGGAACTGCCCGTACATCCTAGCCTCAAGCACATTCTTCCAGCTCTTGCGGCAGTGCAGATAAAACTTGACCTGACCCTCATTGGAGGCAATTTCGAGGGTAAATATCGGGCGGAACTGCCCCTTCCATATACGTGCGATAAACGTACCCTCGCCGCCGGAGTTATACATCGAGGTCAAGAAGAGCTCCATAGATAGCGGCGACTTCTCTACCTCCGGCGGGAGCTGGATCTCGAGCAGGATATGCTCCTGCTTGAACCAGAACGCGTAGTTGATGTAGTGCATCCATGTAATCCAAAAGAAAATGGAAAGACCTATGGGGAGCCATATCGGCGAGAGCGCTATGACCATGGCGAGCGTGCCGGAGATTGCGGCCGGGTCTACAGCGGCGACAATAATAAGAAGTACGGCAAACAAGAGAGGAATAATTGCCAGGGGCTCAAGCGCCCATCCGTATATCCACTTTTCAGAGACGTGATGAGCCCCATCGTGGGTCCATAGCAAAAATATCTTTTTGTACCAGGGCTGCTTATCAAAAGGTACCCCGCCCCCTCCGTGTGCCATGCTACTATTATACCTGACAAATATGCAGCCGAACGAATTGCATAACTTTGATACGCTCGAGCGCAATATAGACGCCCTTAATGCCGCGGCAGGCGCGGGCTTTTGGGACCTCGTGTTCGCCAACCCGATGCTCTACATAGGGTATCTTTTTGCCCTCTTGGCCGCCTACGCCTTTATAAAATTCCTTGCTGGATTTGCCGAAGGACTCCCCAAGGTGTTTACGATGGATGCACACGAGGAGAACCAGGA
>CAYHLQ010000064.1:0-3089 GCA_964357485.1 uncultured Candidatus Saccharibacteria bacterium
GCGATGGATGCACACGAGGAGCACCAGGAACATTTCCGCGTGCGCGTCACACAAGGCTTCCTCATGCTCGTGTACCTCTTTATTGCCTGGGAGATAGTGCGCTGGGTCCTAGGCGGAGTACTCACTTTGTTTGGGCATTAAAAAACTCCCCTGAGGGGAGTTTTTGTAAGGTTATTTAACTAGTGTGAAGGTTCCGTCCTTGCCGCGCTTGAAATACTTCTGGTTCTGGAGGTTGACCACGATAGTGCCCGGCTTAACATGGCGCTCCTTTAAGACCGAGGCGATTATCTGGTCCTTGGTCATGGGGCCACTCTTGCGCAGGGCCTCGCGGATAACGTCGCGCACAACACCCTGCGTGTAGCCCCACTCCTTAAGAGCGTACATGCCGCGGCCAACAAGTACGAAGCGGTCGTCCTTAATAAGCTCGTTGTGGGTGGTAGCGACGTGTGCTGCGCGGTTGAACATCTTCTCGATAAGGGTAGACACCTCGCGGAAGTGCAGGGGAGAGCCGTGCTTTTTTACCGCTAGGTACGCGTAGTCGCGCACACCCTTGGTCTTGACGTTCGGAGAGCTGGCAGGGCCCCACTCGCCCAGCGGGTTCTTGCCGATACCTTTGGAGATTGCAAGCCAGCGGCGCAACACCTCCTCGTTGCGGTGCTTGTCGTTTATAGTCTGAAGTTCCTTAAGGAAGCGGTCTATCATTTCGCCCTCGGGTATCAAATCCTCGTCGGAGAGGCCGGAGTACAGCGACTTGAGCGCGCCGTCTACCTTTTGCGCAAGTTCCGGGTCTACGTACCAGCAACGGTTAACCTCGTTGTCCTCTTTGCGGAATTTGAACGGGTCGCCGAGTACCAAAAGGAAGTAGATGTGGTTCTGCATGGACTTGTCCTTGGTCATAAAGTTAAGGAGATCGTCCTCGCAGACAATGCCACCCAGGCCGTCTATGATGCGCTCAAGTTCCTCGAAGGCGTCCTGCGCTTGGGCAAAGCTCGGAGACTTCTTGAGCGCGGCAAGAGCGTGATTCTCGATCTGGCGGACGCGCTCGCGGGTAATGCCGTAGCGCTTACCTATAGCTTCGAGCGTTATGCGCTCTGCAGAGGCACCGAGGCCAAAACGGGCCTCAAGGACCACACGGGAGCGCTCAGGAAGCGCCACGAGGAGCTTCTTTACTATCGCTTTAGGCTTAAAGCCTGTTTTGTCCGCCGAGGAAGATTGGGTGGGTGCCATGTAAATAAGTGTTTGTGTGGTCTAATATATCACAGCCTACTAAATAGGTCAAACAGGGTCAAGACCGCAAAGAAACTGTGTTTTGTAGGCCTAGGCCGCTACTATTGTGACGATTTTGCCCGGAATATAGAGTGCTTTCTGCTCTACCCTGCCCTCGAGCCACTTCCAGACCGATACTCTGGCAGCCTCCAAAACTTCTGATTCTGAAGTATTCGCGGCGACCGTTATAGTGCCGCGCACCTTGCCGTTAACCTGCACGGCAATGGTCGAGCTTGAAACTACAAGTTTAGATGCATCAGCCTTGGGCCATGTACTTGCGTGCACCGAGCCCTCAAAGCTTCCTACCTGCCAAAGCTCTTCGGTTACATGCGGAGCAAAAGGCGCAAGCACTTTCAAAAACATCTCCCACTGCCCGCGGCCTATGGCTTTCGCCTCCTCTGCGGCATTGAGAAATATCATCATCGCACTTACCGCTGTGTTGAACTTAAACGACTGTATGTCTCCGCCCACCTTAGCGACAGTTTTATGCAGATCAGTCTCCAATGCATCCACCGGCGCGTCCTGGACCAAGTCCTGGAGCTTCCATACGCGCTCTACAAACCGGCGCGAGCCAGCCATATTCTTAGTATTCCAGGCAATAGTGTTCTCAAACGGGCCCATAAACATCTCGTAGATGCGGAACGCATCCGCTCCGTGCTCGGCAACGACATCGTCGGGATTTATAACGTTGCCGTAGCGCTTGCTCATCTTGCGGCCGTCCTCCGCTAGAATAAAGCCCAGGAACTCCAGCCGAGCAAACGGCTCGATAGTGGATACGGTGCCAATGTCGTACAAAAACTTGTGCCAGAAACGCGCATATATAAGGTGGCGCACCGCGTGGTCGCCGCCTACGTACACGTCTACTGGCGCCCAATATTTTTCTTTGTCAGGAGCAACTAATGCATTGGCATTATGCGGGTCCATAAAGCGCAGGTAGTACCAGCTGCTGCCCGCCCACTGCGGCATGGTGTTTGTCTCGCGCCGGGCCGGGCCGCCGCAGGTTGGGCACGTCGTGTTGACCCACTCTGCAATATTGGCCAAAGGAGACTCGCCGGTGCCGGAGGGCTCGTAGCTCTCTACCTCGGGCAGGAGGACCGGCAACTGATCCTCGGGCACGGCAACGGCGCCGTCTTTGGCGCAGTGGATGATAGGGATAGGCTCGCCCCAGTACCGCTGGCGGCTAAACACCAAGTCCTTGATCTTGTAGTTGGTGACTACCCTGCCTCCCGCGTGCTCAGTTAGCTTCTGCTTCGCCTCAATGATACTTAAGCCGCTAAACTCACCTGAGTTAACAAGCACGCCATCGCCTGTGTAGAGCGCTTGCGGGTCCTTTAAGCGCTCAAGCCACAGCGGGAGCTCGGCGTTTACCATGACACCTGGCACAAACTCAGAGGCCGGGACCCACAGCACCTCGCCCACATCAGGGTCGGTGCGCTCTACCTTGGCGTCACTTGCCAGTTCAAAGTACAAGCCCTCGGTGAGCGACACGCGGTTCTCATCCTTGTGTTTGGCAAAGTACTCGGCCATGACCGTACCGCCCAATGTACCCTTGTAAGTTAGATCGGTGTAGCCCGTCTCTTCGCGTATCTCGCGCCGCGCTGCATCCTCGGCGCTCTCGCCCGCCTCAATCCCGCCAATGACGACCGTGTCCCAGCCAAAGGTCTGCGAGCGTAGTATCAAAAATAAGCCGGTCTTTGGGTCGCGCACCACGGCGTGCACATTGCGCCGTGTCTTGCTCGGTTTTCCGGGCGAGGGCGGGTTGTTTTTGTCTATGATGTGCGGCATCACCACCTCGCGCACCGGGATACTAAAGAGCTTTGCAA
>CAYHLQ010000065.1:0-2996 GCA_964357485.1 uncultured Candidatus Saccharibacteria bacterium
TTTCTTATTCTCCACTGCGGCAATTTTCTCCGTTATGCCGGTCGCGAGTTCCATCGGGATCTTGTCTTTGTTGTCGTCGAGCGCCTTCTTGGCGGCGTACACAGACTGCTCGGCCACGTTGCGTGCCTCGGCCAACTCCATTTTGGTCTTGTCGGTCGCGGCATTAGCCTCTGCGTCTTTGCGCATCTTCTCAATATCGGTGTCGGAGAGGCCCGAGCTGGCCTCAATGCGTATAGACTGTTCCTTGTTGGTGGCCTTGTCCTTTGCCTTAACACTTAAGATGCCGTTTGCATCCACATCGAAGGTTACCTCAATCTGCGGCAAGCCGCGGGGTGCCGGCGGGATACCGTCGAGCACAAAGCGGCCCAAGGACTTGTTGTCGGCAGCCATGGCACGCTCGCCCTGCGTAATATGTATCTCCACACTGGTCTGATTGTCGGCCGCGGTACTAAAGGTCTGCGAGCGGCTGGTGGGGATGGTAGTGTTGCGCTCGATAAGCTTGGTAGCAACATTACCCATGGTCTCAATGCCGAGCGAGAGCGGAATAACGTCGAGTAAGAGCACGTCGCGCACCTCGCCGCCCAATATGCCACCCTGTATGGCCGCGCCCAAAGCTACTACCTCGTCGGGGTTAACCGACATGTTCGGCTTTTTGCCAAAGTAGGCCTCCACAGCAGCCTGCATGGCGGGCATGCGGGTCTGGCCGCCCACGAGTATCACCTCGTTTATGTCTGCGTTCTTAAACGGGCTGGCCTCCATGGCACGCTTGGTTATAGCCATAGCGCGCTCGATAAACTCGGCGGTCAGCTCCTCCAATTTCGCTCGCGAAATTTTTACAAGAAGATGGCGCGGTCCTGAAGCATCTGAAGTAATAAATGGAATGTTTACTTCAGTTTCTGTTGCAGTGGACAACTCAATCTTGGCCTTCTCGGCGGCCTCGTCCAAGCGCTGGCGGGCCAGCGGGTCGTTCCGGACGTCTATGCCGGACTCCTTCTGGAACTCGGTCGCAAGCCAGTCTATTATCTTTTGGTCTATATCCTTTCCACCCAAGTGCGCGTCGCCGTCGGTAGAGCGCACCTCTATAGAGCCCTCCTCGCCGCCGGCCATGACCACCTCAAGTACCGAGATGTCGAAGGTGCCGCCGCCAAAGTCGAACACCACCACCTTCTCATCCTTCTTCTTGTTAAATCCGTATGCAAGCGCGGCCGCAGTAGGCTCGTTGATAATGCGCTTAACGTCGAGGCCGGCTATTTTGCCCGCGTCGCGCGTCGCCGCGCGCTGGGCGTCGTTAAAGTAGGCTGGCACGGTAATAACCGCCTCGGTTATAGGCTCACCCAGGCGCTTCTCGGCATCGCTTTTCAGCTTACCCAGTATCATTGCCGAGACTTCCTCGGGGCGCATCCAGGCATCGCCCATCTTTACCTCGATGCCGCCGTTAGCGGACTTCTGCATTGCAAAGGGCACTGCCTTGGAGTCGCGCTGCACGTTCTCCTCATCAAATGTGTGCCCGATAAAGCGCTTTATCTGATAGACAGTGTTCTGTGGGTTAGTAACGGCCTGGCGGCGGGCAATGAGCCCTACCAAGCGCTCGCCTGTTTTAGAAATGGCTACAACGGACGGCGTGGTGCGCGCGCCCTCGCTGTTCTCGAGTATCTGGGGCTCGCCGCCGCGCATGACGGCCATCGCCGAGTTGGTGGTACCGAGGTCTATCCCTAAGATTTTTCCCATATAATTATTATCTTCTTGTTATATTTAATTTAAGTAAACTTAAATTATCACTTGTGCAGGCCTGATAATTTTATTTCCGATTTTATATCCTGAACGTTCTACTGACTGGATTATATGCTCATCCCCTTGCATCGCGAGTGCTTCATGTTCGTGGGGATTGAAATCATCACCCTTTGCGCCGAACCTCTCTACTCCTACCTGTTGTAATGAGTTTAAGAACTGCTTTTCTATCATCTGTAAGTTTTTATCATCAGGATGGTGCTTCAGTGAAAGTTCCAAGGTGTCTAAGGCTGGAATCAGGGCTTCAATAAGTTCTGCCTTAAGACTGCCTTCTTTCCCTACAAGAAGCGAAGCCTCTTGGCTCTTATAGTTGGCAAAGTCGGCGCGAGACCTCTGCCAGCCCTCCAAATACTCCTGCTTTTCCTCTACGGCCTTGGCTAGCTTCTCGCGGAGTTTCTTGAGTGCTCCCGGACCTGTACCCTCTTCGTCTTCGGGGATAAATTCCTCTTCTAATTCATCCATAGTGCACCTATTCTACACAAAAAAACAGCCCCGTCAAATTCTGACGGGGCTGTTGCACGCTCTTTTAGAACTTGGGGACGTACCTCTCCCATGCGACCTTGTTCAAGCAATTGCGATCTGCTTGTTCGCTGTCACGCTTTGCGGCGTAATCAGCTTCCTGCTGGGCGGCGCTCATGTCGCCCAGCATACGTTTGGCGAAGCATAGTCCGGAGTGAGGCGCCACAAACTTCGGGTTTATCTCAAGCGCCTTATTGAACCAGTTGATAGCTGTCTGGTAATCGCCAGACTTCCCACGGAGGTTATATGCCTCTCCGAGGAAATATGCACTGGTCATTGAGGTTGGGTCGAGCTTTACGGCATTCTGGAGGTCGTCAATAGCATTATCCAGAATGTTGTTAGTCCGTTGGCTTGACCGCTTGAGAGCCTTCCAGGTCGCAACGATCATGTTTCCGCGATGGCGGTAGGAGCTCGGATACGTACGCTCAAGATTGATCGCCGCATCGAAATCCTCGAAGCCTGCGCGGTACATAGCAAGAGATTCGCTTGGGTTGGACTTATTGAGGCCGTCCTGGAACCAGGCGTATCCCCGGTAACTATGCATGATAGCGGTACGCTGTCCTGCATTGATACCCTGAGTAAGTACCTCTCTTCCTGCCGTGTAGTTGTACTGCTGGAAGAGATTATTGGCCTCCTGCACATAGTTAAGCGAGACGTTGCCAGCTCCTCCGGTATTAGTATTGAGAGAA
>CAYHLQ010000066.1:0-2903 GCA_964357485.1 uncultured Candidatus Saccharibacteria bacterium
TCCCTTCGGTTCCCGCTCTCTTTGTTTACATCACGCTGGTCGCCTAATGACTAGCCCCCATCGAACAAGGCCGCGCTTCCCTCCCGGGATGCGCGGCCTAATTCTTTTAAATAGTTTGAATGTTACGAGACGCGGACTTTGTCCTCGGCTACCTGGTCCGCAGACGGAGCGTAGCGGTTGACCAGCTTCTCCTTCGGAGATCCCTTGAAGCCCGTACCCGCCGGGATAAGCCGGCCGATGATGACGTTCTCCTTGAGACCCTCGAGCTTGGCTACAGAGCCGTACATAGACGCCTTGATGAGCATGCGCGTCGTGTTCTGGAACGATGCCGCAGAGAGGAAGGACGCGCGCGACAGCGAGACATCAAGGATGCCCATGACCAGGCCGTCTGCCTTGGCTGGCTCATTGCCCTCGGCCTTCGGAGCAGCATTGACGGCGTCGAAGTCCATCTGAGACATCACGTCGCCAACCGAGAGCTCGGTTACGCCGGAGTTCGATATCTTAACGCGGCTGAACATCTGGCGGATGATGACCTCGAGGTGCTTAACCGAGATAGATGCACCCTGGAGCTCGTAGATCTTGATGACCTCGGTGATCATGTACTCCTGGGTGCGCTCCTTGCCCGCGTATTTGAAGAGCTCCTGCAGGTCGGCCGAGCCGTCGGTTATAAGCTGGCCCTTCGTTATCCTGTCGCCAACTTTGACTACCGGCACGCGGCGCGGAGCAAGCTCGTATTCCATGACCTCGCTGCCCTTCTTGGTCTTTGACTTGAACTCAAGGTCCGGAGTGACAACAATCACCTTGTCTTTGCCATCGTCCTTAATCTCTAGCACCTCGCCCGAGACGGAAGCCACGGTAGCAGGGTTGCGGGGCGCACGGCGCTCGAAGATCTCCTCGACGCGCGGCAAGCCCTGGGTCACGTCGCCGCCCTGAGAGGCTGCGCCGCCGGCGTGCTTGACGTTCATGGTCAGCTGGGTGCCCGGCTCGCCTATGGCCTGTGCGGCAATGGTGCCTACGGCCTCGCCCAGGCTAACCGGCTTCATCTGGCCCAAGTCGGCGCCGTAGCACTGCGCACAAATGCCCTGGGCTGCCTGACAGCCGATAGGGCTGCGTACATAGACCGACTGAGCGCCGGAGTCCTCTATATGCTTGGCGTCGGCCTGCGTGATGAAGTGACCCTTCTTGAAGCCCTCTACATCCTGTGCCAGGAAACGGCCCTCGATATTCTTAGCGAGGAAGGTACCTATGCCGGATGCGGATTCGCGCTGGATAGTGATACCCTCCTTGGTGCCACACTCATCCATGGTGACCACAATGTCCTGCGCGACGTCGAAGAGGCGGCGCGTGAGGTAGCCGGCCTTAGCGGTTGAAAGCGCCGTAGCAGCCAGACCCGAACGCGAGCCGTGCGTGGTGATGAAGTACTCTATAGGGCTTAGGCCCTCCTTCATAGACTTGGTAACCGGGAGCTCGAGCGTCTCGCCGGAGGGAGATGCAATGAGGCCTTTCATACCGGCCATCTGAGTGAGCTGGGCCGGGGACCCGCGGGCTCCGGAGCGGAGCATGTCCTCCACAGAGCCGTTGCGCGGGAGCGAGGCTGGGATGAGCTTCTCGACCTGGGCCTTGGCATCGTGCCAGATCTCGAGGTTCATATGGTAGCGCTCCTCCTCAGACAAAAGTCCGTCCTGCCAGTGGCGCACTATCTCCTCGGACTTCTTCTGCGCCTCGTCTACGATAGACTGCTTCTCGGCCGGGATACGGATGTCGTCCAGGGACCACGTAATGCCCGACTGCGTTACGTAGCGGAAGCCGAAGGTCTTAACCTTGTCCATAATCTCCGGAATCTTTTCGAGTCCGTAGCGGGTAATAAGGTCGTTGACGAGCTTAGCCAAGGTCTTCTTGTCTATGCTGTAGTTGATGAATGGGTAGTCCGACGGGAAGACGGTGTTGAACAAGAGACGGCCCACCGTAGTCTCGAAGAGCTGTCCGCCGAATTGCGCATACTTCTCCTTCTCGCTCGGCAGGACCTTTATCTTTGCCTGGAAGCCTACCTGACCATAGTCGTACGCGAGGATTGCGGCATTAGGCGACGGGAACGCGAGCGCCTCGCCCTTCATCCCCTCTACCTCCTTGGTCATCCAGTAGGCACCCAGGAGGATGTCGAGCAGCTTGGATGCCACAACCGGCTCTCCGTTGCCCGGCTTGAGGATATTTTTGGACGCTGCCATAATCTCGCGCGCCTCGGCCTGAGCCTCAGGGGAGAGCGGCACGTGCACGGCCATCTGGTCGCCGTCAAAGTCCGCGTTGAACGCCGGGCAGACCATCGGGTGCAGCTGGATAGCGTTACCCTCGATGAGGATAGGCTGGAAGGCCTGGATACCCAAGCGATGGAGCGTAGGCGCGCGGTTAAGCAGCACGTACTTAGTCGCAATGACATCCTCGAGGATTGCCCACACCTCCGGCACACCCTCGTCTATAAGGCGGCCGGCACCGCGGATGTTGTAGGCGAGCTCCTTCTCCAAGAGCTTGCCGATAACGAACGGGCGTAAGAGCTCGAGCGCCATGTGCTTAGGCAGACCGCACTGGTTGA
Organism: uncultured Candidatus Saccharibacteria bacterium; assembly: GCA_964357485.1. Lineage (GTDB taxonomy): Bacteria > Patescibacteriota > Minisyncoccia > Phycocordibacterales > SBAW01 > GWA1-54-10. Next base: position 2,588 of record CAYHLQ010000066.1, read on the forward strand.
GCTTGAGCTCGGGGCCAACGACGATAACGGAGCGGCCCGAGTAATCTACGCGCTTGCCGAGCAGGTTCTGGCGGAAGAGGCCGTGCTTGCCCTTGAGGTTGTCGGAAAGCGACTTAAGCGGCCTAGTGCGCGCCTGGGTTGTTGCCGAGTATGCGGCGCCGCCGTGGCGGATAGAGTTGTCTACCAGGGCGTCGATTGCCTCCTGCAGAATGCGCTTCTCGTTGCGCAAGATTACGTCCGGCGCGTGGATCTCGATAAGCTTCTTGAGGCGGTTGTTGCGGTTGATGACGCGGCGGTACAGGTCGTTGACGTCGGA
>CAYHLQ010000067.1:0-2886 GCA_964357485.1 uncultured Candidatus Saccharibacteria bacterium
GGCGATTTTGGCGCGGTCAAACCCCACCATAAGCTCATCGCCTATTTGTATGACCGGCACGCCCAGCTGGCCCGTAAGCTGTATCATCTCCTCGCGCCGGGCAGCGTCGGTCGAAACATCATAGCCGGTGTACTGAACGCCCTTCTCGGCAAAGAACTCCTTAGCCATCTCGCAGAAGTGGCAGGTCGGGGTGCTGTAGATTGTTACTTGTTTTTGCATAGGTCTCTCATCTTATTTACTAGTACTTCCACTATATCATCTCTGTCAAATCTGTGCGGGATGCGAGAATCGAACTCGCGCCACCTGCTTGGGAAATGAATGGGATATGGGACCCATTCATCGGTACAGGGGTACTGTGTGCGGGATGCGAGAATCGAACTCGCGCCACCTGCTTGGGAAGCAGAAGTTCTGCCACTGAACTAATCCCGCACACAAGACCCCTGACCGTAAGTTCTACCACTGAACTAATCCCGCAGCACGCCCTAATTTACCATACAAAGATAGCGCGGAAAATCTTGACGAACACATTGGGCTGCTCGTTCCTTGGGATCGTGCTCGTGGCCTCGCGCCTTATTATGTCTATCTGCCCCTCGCCGGGCCTTGCCACCCCATAGCGCTCGCGCACACCGGCCTCAACTCCCCGCATAGAGGCCAGCGCCTCTGCCGACGCGCCGACCAGACTCACCTGACCCTTCAGGGTCTCAAGCTCAGCCTGTGCAGCCGCGTCAGCCTCGCTAGCAGCCGCAAACTTGGCATACATCCCCCACGCGCCGCGTACGGCCACAAACGCGATAAGTGCCAGGAGTATAACCCCCAGGGCGCCAAGTGCCACCCGGGTACCGTCCTGCCTGCCTGCGCGCCGTCGCCTATAGTCCTGCATGCCTCCATGGTAACGCATTTTCCTCCCCTTTATACTTTATACAAAATACTTTATACTCCCTGGTATGTACGGAAAACACCACAGCAAAGTCGTCAAAATAGGCGGCTACGTGCTCGCCATCGTCGTCATTGCCTCGATGATACTCGCCTTCTTCGCCGGCAGCGTTATAGTATAGCCTCCCAGAACTAGTCCGACTTGACCATCTTAAGGAATACGTCTTCGGGAATATTCACCCTCCCGCGCTCCTTCATTTTAGACTTGCCCTTCTTCTGCTTCTCGCGGAGCTTCATTTTGCGGGTTATATCGCCTCCATACATGTGCTGTGTTACGTCTTTACTCATGGCAGAGAGTGTCTTGGAGGAGAGTATGCGGCCTGTTGCCACGCCCTGGATCTTCGTTGTAAACATCTGGCGCGGCAGGATTTTATACAACTTCTCGACTGCGGCCACAGCCTCCTCATAGGCGCGGTGCGTTGCCACAATGCGTGTAAACGCCGGCACAGGCTCGTCGGCTACCAAAATGTCGAGCCGGGTTACCTCGGCCAGCCTAAGTTCCCCTATCTCGTAGGAAATAGAGGCATAGCCGGATGACGCCGACTTGACCTTGTCAAAAAAGTTGCGCATAAGTTCGCGCAGAGGCATCGTCACTTTTACCATCATGCGATCCTCGGAAAAGCGGTCGGTAGACTGTGTTGTAGCCTCGTGCTCGTACAAAAGCGGCAACAGGGCGCCCAAGTACTCCGACGGCACGAGTATCTCTGCCTCTACGTACGGTTCCCACACCTTCACCACGTCGCCATAGTCCGGAAACAGCGGCGGCGAGTACACAACCACGCGCTTGCCCGCCTTGTTCTCTACCTCGTAGGTAATAGTGGGCGTCGTGACTATTAAGCTAATGCCCGACTCGCGGCGCAGACGCTCGGTAACAATCTCCAGATGGAGCATACCTAAGAGCCCGCAGCGAAAGCCGCGACCCAATACTCCAGACGACTCCTCCTCAAATGACAGAGAGGAGTCGCTGAGCCTCAGGCGTCCCAAAGCCTGCCTAAGCGCCACAAAGTCGTCCTGGCTCTCCGGGTAGACAGAGGCCCATACCACCGGTCTGGGCTCGGCATAACCCTCCAGAGGGGGCACTTTGCTCCCGCGAGCGCGCACCGTGTCGCCCACGCGCGCAAAGCCAGACTCCTTGATGCCAGTTACGATATAGCCAATAGCGCCTGCGCCTATTTCCTGCACTGGGGTCGGCTGTGGCGAAAATACGCCGACCTCAAGCGCGTTAAACGTGCGGCCGCTCGCGGCAAACTCCAGCGCGTCGCCTTTCTTGATAGCGCCAGCAAAATTGCGCAAGAAGATGATAATCCCCTGATGGTCGGAATACTGAAAGTCAAAAATAAGGCCCTTTGGCTCCTTCTGGGTCTCTTCTTTAGGCGGCGGTACTTGTTCTATAACCGCCGCTAAAAGCGCCTCGACCCCCTCTCCGGTCTTACCCGAACACAAATGGATATCCTTGGCCTCGACGCCCAGAAGCTTCATTACCTGCTCCTGCACATCCTCCAGGCGTGCAAGGGGCGAGTCTATTTTGGAGAGTGCAGGAACAATGGCGAGACCCAACTGCTGGGCGGCGCGCAGCACGGTTAGCGTCTGCGCCTGCACGCCCTGCGTTGCGTCTACAAGCAATATCGCGCCCTCCACAGCCGTGAGCGCGCGGGACACCTCGTAGGAAAAGTCTATGTGCCCCGGGGTGTCTATGAGGTTAAGTTCATAGACTTGTGAATGGGCACCATTCACATCAGGTGTGAATGGTGCCCATTCACACTTGTATGTCATTTTAACCGGCTGCATCTTTATGGTGATGCCGCGCTCGCGCTCGAGGTCCATACTGTCGAGCACCTGCTCGCGCATGCGCCTGGGCTCTATAGTCTTAGTGACTTCCAAAAACCTGTCGGCAAGCGTGGACTTGCCATGATCGATGTGCGCGATGATGGAAAAGTTGCGTATATGTTTCAT
>CAYHLQ010000068.1:0-2836 GCA_964357485.1 uncultured Candidatus Saccharibacteria bacterium
AAGGTTCTCGTGGTGGTCGAGGGGATACTGGTAGGCAGGCCAGTTGCCAATATGCTTCGTGCAGACGGTGCCCATCTGCAGGTACTAACGCTCGAGCAAGGTTCTCTCGAGCAATTAAAAGACGCCGACATTGTAGTGAGCGGCGCCGGCAGTCCGCATTTTATAAAACCCGAGATGCTTAAACGTGGTGTCGTGCTTATAGACGCTGGCACCTCCGACCTGCCTGCCGGCGAGGCAGGGAGCGGCGGCAAAGTAGTGGGCGACTGCGACCCGGCTTGCGCCGATGTGGCTTCAGTATTTACACCAACTCCAGGAGGCATAGGCCCCATAGCTGTCGCGATGCTTTTCAAGAATCTTTCTACACTAACTAAGTAGTGTCTCGTCAACCCCTGTAAAAAGCCCCGCTTGTTTGGTACTCTACTACCATGTTCGCCATACGGTACTGGTCAGTGGTCATTCTTATTGCCGCAGCAGCGGTAGGCTTTTTTGTCTGGACTACTACCGGCAGCGGCAGCCGCTTTGACTTCAAGCTGGGGCTCGACCTGTCGGGCGGTACGCACCTGGTTTATAACGCCGATACTTCCGGCATTGCCCCGGCAGACATCCCCGACTCTCTTTCATCTCTGCGCGAGGTTGTAGAGCGTCGCGTCAACGCCTTTGGTGTGGGCGAACCTCTGGTGCAGGTCGAGCAGGGAGGGGCATTGGGTGGAGGTGAACACCGCTTGGTGGTCGAGCTTCCGGGCATTACTGATGTTGACGAGGCTGTGCGGCTCATCGGCCAGACGCCTGTCTTGGAGTTTAAGCTGGTGCGTGAGGGTATAGATCCAACGGTCTACAACACTGCGTCCTCGACCAACGCAGCCGTCTTTGTAGACACTGGCTTGACCGGCGCATATCTCTCCCGCGCGACGCTGCAGTTTGGCAACGGGCAGGGTGCCTTGGCCACCGCGCCGGTTATCCGCGTAGACTTTAATACCGAAGGTGCCGAGCTCTTCGGCACCATTACCACCGCAAACACAGGCCGCCTGCTCGCAATATTCCTCGACGACAAGCTGCTTTCGGCGCCCGTCATACAAGTCCCCATTACAGACGGCATCGCTATTATTAGCGGCTCGACGTTTACCGCAGAGACCGCCCGCGAGATGGTCCGCAACCTAAACCTGGGCGCCCTGCCCGTGCCTGTCGAGCTTGCCTCTACAGAGACCATTGGCGCCACGCTCGGCGACGAGGCATTGCACGCGGGACTTGTAGCGGGCATTGCGGGGTTTGTACTGCTCTCTATCTTTATGATTCTCTGGTACCGCCTGCCGGGCCTGGTCGCCGCAGTCTCTCTGCTTATATACGTGATACTCATGCTCGCGCTCTTCAAGCTCATACCGGTGGTGCTTACTGCCGCGGGCATTGCGGGCTTTATACTCTCGGTTGGCTTGGCTGTGGATGCCAACGTGCTTATTGCCGAGCGCATCAAGGAAGAGTTGGCCGCAGGCAAGCGCACAGAGCCCGCTATCCGCGAGGGCTTCTTGCGCGCATGGCTCGCTATCCGCGACTCCAACGTTGCACATATTATCGCGGCTATTGTCCTGTTTTGGTTCGGTACTGCGCTCATCAAAGGCTTTGCGCTGGTGTTCGGCCTGGGCGTTATTGTCTCGATGTTCTCGGCAATCACCATTTCGCGCACATTCCTGCTAGCCCTGGGCGTTAATACCGACAAGCCCTTGGGTCACTTCCTGATGCGCTCAGGATTGAGGAAATAAAATTTATATGGATATCGCAAAAAACCTCAAATATTTCTTTATCATTCCGGCGGTACTTACCGTGCTGTCCTTGGCTGCGCTCGCCACATGGGGGCTCAAGCCCGGTATTGACCTCATTGGCGGCTCGTCATTGCAGGTAACGTATCTCGCGGAGCGCCCGGCACAGGAGGCCGTACGCGACGTTGTGGAGACCCTGGGTCTGGGCGAGGTACGCGTGCAGCCTTCGGGTACACAGGGCTACATTCTGCGCCAGCGCGATCTCTCGACCGAGGAGCGCACCACGCTTGTGGGTGCTCTTGCAACCTTGGGCGAAGTACGCGAGGACCAGTTTACCTCCATAGGACCGTCCTTGGGCGCTGAGCTTTTGCGCAAGGCCTGGATTGCCATTGCACTAGTTGTTTTGTGTACTGTCCTCTTTATCGCCTTTGCCTTCCGCAAGGTCTCATCTGTAGACGAGTCCTCTTCCAAGCGTACCGGCGTCGCCTCGTGGAAGTACGGCGTTGTCGCTATTATTACGCTCTTGCACGACATTATCCTGCCGGTAGGCCTCTTTGCCTTGCTGGGCTACACCCACGGTGCCGAGGTAGACGCACTCTTTATTGTGGCGCTCCTGACTATCCTCGGCATCTCCATTAACGACACTATCGTCATATTCGACCGCATCCGCGAGAACCTCACTCTTAATGAGGGCCGTCACCACGAGTCCTTCGAGCACGTAGTGGGCAAGAGCATCAAACAGACTATCTCACGCTCTATCAACACCTCGCTGACCGTCATTATCGTGCTTGTCTGCTTGTGGCTGGTGGGCCCCGAGGCCACCAAGGACTTCGCGCTTACCCTCATTGTGGGTATGGTTGCGGGCACCTACTCGTCTATCTTCCTCGCAAGCCCTCTCCTGGTAGCCTGGGAAAAGTTCTCCAAAAAAAGCTAAAATAGCAGGATGATTATTGGCATTACCGGTACCAACGGGGCGGGGAAGGGTACGGTTGTCGAGTATTTGGTCAAGACCAAGGGCTTTAAGCACTACTCGGTACGCAACTTTTTAAACGAGGAAATTGCCCGGCGCGGCTTGGTCAAAAATA
>CAYHLQ010000069.1:0-2770 GCA_964357485.1 uncultured Candidatus Saccharibacteria bacterium
TGCCGTGGTCTACGTGGGCGATAATGGCGATGTTTCGAATTTCCATATTAGTTAAATTCTTTTTTATTGGTTTGAAACCGGGGGTTTCAAACAAAAACGGCGGGCGAATCCCGCGCTCTCGTATATATAGTATACGCCAAAACCGCGTTTACACAAGTAGAGCCTGGATGACTATTTGGACAGGTCCAAGACCTCATCTATACGGACTTTCTCGACAAAGTCGGGTACGTGGGAGACGAGTATCATCGGGCCCTCAAAGTTTGAGAGCGCCTCGGCAATAACCGGCAAGTGGCGGAAGTTAATGTGGTTGGTCGGTTCGTCGAGTATCAAGAGACCCGGCTTAAGCAGCACCAGGCGCGCAAACGCTACGAGCCCCTTCTGTCCCTCTGAGAGCGTGCCTATTTTAGAGTGAAACAGCTCGCCTGATATGAGAAACCCGGCGGCCACGCGACGCACCTCCTCTTCTACCGGGCGACTGAGCACAGCAGAGAGCTCCTGGTACACCGTCTTGTCAAAGTCGAGGTTGGAAAAATCCTGGCGATAGTAACCTACGCGAGTACCCTTTTGGAGCTCGGCGCCCTTAGCTGTGCCGTCGGCCAATGATTGCAAAAGCGTGGACTTGCCGATGCCGTTGGGGCCGGACAGAAGCAGATGGAAGTTCTTGCGCAGCGACGCTTTCATTTTGCGCTCGACAGGCTTGTGCTTAACAATAGTAGTCAGAGACGAGATCGTGAGTATCTCCCCGATGAGGCCGTCTTGGAACGGGATGCGGAACGGGCGTATAGCCTTGTCTTCTTTGCGCACGTCTACCTTCTCCTCCTCTAATTCCTCGGCCTTCTCGCGCATACGCTTGGCGACCATGCGCATCTGACCTCCCTTGTTGGCGAAGAAGTTGGCCTTGTCTTTGTTGGCCTGTATCTCCTTGGCCAAGAGTGCGTTGGCACGGTTCTCCTTCTCGATACGGACCGCAATCTCCTCAAGTACGTCGTCGTAGTTGCCCACGTACTGCTCAACATGGCGCGTGCGCGCATCGAGGTACAGCACGCCCTGCGTAAACGCATTAAGAAACTCGGCGTCGTGGGATATAACGACCACAGTCTTTTTGTAATCAATCAAAAAGCGGGTCAAGTGGGCAATACCCTCATGGTCGAGATTGTTGGTCGGCTCGTCCAACAGCAGGAGGTCTGGGTCCTGTATCAGTGCGGACGCCAGTAGCAATCTAGCCTGCTGACCGCCCGAGAACGTGCGGATAACTTTATCGTGCGGAGCAACAAGATTAACAACCTCCAAGATCTCATCAATGCGAGGGTCTATGTCGTAGACTTTTTTAGGAAATACTTTTTGAAAAAACTCGCGCACCGTAAAGTCCAGCTGGTCGCGCGGGATAACCTGCCGACCTATCGCAATACTGAGCCCAGGCTGCAGCTCTATCTTCCCGTCGTTGGGCTGTGCCGCGCCGGTGATGAGACTAAAGATAGTGCTCTTGCCCGCGCCGTTCTGGCCCATGAGCGTAATCTTCTGGCCGCGGCGGATAAGAAAGTCCACCTCATCCAGGATGGGCTTTTTGATTCCGAAGTCGTACTGCACACGCTGGAACCGGACTATGACCTCGCCCCTGCTCATTGAGCTGCCTGCGCTTTAGCGAGCGCCTGTACCATGCGAGTAAGCGTGTCTATTTTTATATTAAGGGCCTCTATCTCGTGCTTAAAGTTGGGAGCGGGAGGGACAACACTAGTGCGCACGACAGTACGCTCACTATGCAAAGGTTTGGCGTAGGAGCGCGCGCGGGCCGGCTCGCTGTCCTGCAAACCAAAGCAGTCGCGGCAGTATACCGGCTTTTTGCCATTAGGCTTGAAGGGCACCTCGCAGAACTTGTGGCAGCGCACGCACGTGGCCTGATGCATTTCCAAGGGGCGCGGCTCGCTTTTGGCGCTCCTAAAACCCGCGCGCGGAGCGGCGCTTTTAGGCGTAATGGGGTTATACGAGCCCTTGCGATGGCCCTTCTTGAACTCTTTCATATCCTAAATATAACACTGATTTTGAAAAAATCAATGTGCTGCCGCTCCACCTCCTAGATAAGCCTATTTTGGCTTCTCTTTCTTTGGCTTCTTCTTGTCCTTTTTGTACGCGTTGTTCCCTTTTGCCATATATAGAGACTGGAATTACTTGATTAAAGTTCGTCTACTGCGTCCTTGGCCAAATCCTCGGCATCGTCGGCCAGGTCTTTGGCGTCGTCGTAGTCTTTGTCATCATATGCATCCTCCGCATCATCAAGCTTGTTCTTGGCGTCTTTAAGGACATCGCGCGCATCGGCTACATTGTCTCCATCGTCCTCAGCCTCATCTATCTCCTCTTTAGCATCGTTGTACGCGTCCTGCGCATCGTCTATAGCATCGGCTGCTTTTTCCTTGTCGCTCTGGTCACTGTCTTCGTCTATCTCATCGAGCGCATCGTTGGCAAGGCCGCGCGCATCTTTAGCTAGGTCCTCAGCCTCTTCCCAATCCTCGTCTTTGGCAGCGGCCTTGGCCTTCTCAAGCAGATTCTGCGCATCGGCGAAGATATCTTCGGCCTCGTCAACATCCTTGCCGTCGTCGTCAGCCGCGTTTATCTCGTCTTCCACAGCGTCAAGCCTGTCCTCCACCTCGTCTATGAGCTCGTCAATCTCGTCTTCCTCGCTCTCGCCACCAGCGTCCTCATACGCATCAACTGCGTTCTTAAGGGCTTCCTCGGCTTTGTTTGTGGCCTCCGTGTAGGCGGCCTTAAAGTAAGC
>CAYHLQ010000070.1:0-2752 GCA_964357485.1 uncultured Candidatus Saccharibacteria bacterium
GATGCGGAATGCGGCAGAGTATATGTCGAGCGTATGCCCCGCGCCAAACTCGGCCGCCATGAGCCTGTCGCGCACGAGGGCTAGGAGCTGGGAGAGCAGGGCAAAAGCCGCCAGCAAATATGCCGCTTGGTGCATGCCACGCACCTCCCGGCCAATGACGGTCAAAAACTGTCGTACCACCTCCCCATTTTACCTTATTTTGCAAAGAAAAAAGCCGCCCGAGACGCAGGCGGCTTTTTCTTCTGCTAATTAGACCTTGAGGCTACTGCTCTACTGGAGCGGCAGGGCGGGTTTTGACATCCTCCGTAGCCGACGGCGCGATAGTGTCGAGCGCCGGCTTGCCTGCCTGGATGTTGGCAATAATAGTCTTGAGCTCGGCATTGTCGGGATTAGTGCGAGCCAGGTCCTCAAAGAGCGAGAGCGCCTCAACCTGCCGGTTCTGTGCGTAGTAGCTCAGACCCAAGAAGTATTTTGCGTTTGCGTAGTCGCTCTGGATCTTAAGCGCCTCCTCAAGAGCCGGGATAGCGCTCTTGGTGTCGCCTCCTGCATAGTACAAGAGACCAAGTTGGAACCAGATTGGCGCCACGCCGGGTGCCGACTGCACAGCGGCCTGTGCTGCCTGCACAGCAGACACTATGTCGTTGTTGGCAACATTAAGCTGCACCAGGAAGAGTATTGCGTCGGTGTAGTTAGGCTTCTGGGTGAGCGACGCGCGGAGGAACGCCTCGGTTGCAGCGCCATCGCCTTGGCGTGCTGCCAGGCGCGACAGGGCCAGCGTAATAGCCGGGTTGTTCGGGTTGCGCACCATGGCGCCCTGATAGGTGCTGCTTGCTTGGTCGTATGCGCCCTCAATCTTGAGTCCTGCCAAGAGGTCGTACACCTGGCCCATCAAGAAGAACGGGCGGTAGTCCGCGGTATTGAGCGCAACAGCCTTCTGCCCTGCTACGATTGTGGTCTGCAGGGTGTTTTGGAACTCAGTCTGCAGCGCGTTCTGGTCGCCGTCGGTAACTTGTGCCAACTGCGCCAACTTGGAGCCGCCTGCATTTATCTGCATGCGCAGGGTATCGCCAGTCTCTTCGATGGAGACAGCTTTAAGTGCGAGACTGACTGCGTCGTCTACCCTGCCTGCCTGTAGCGCAACAGTTGCCTTACCTATATAGGTCTCTGCAAGCGTGCGCTGCGAGATCTTGGCGCCCACCCATAGCGACGCAACTACCAGCACTACACCAAGTGCGAGCGCCCCCGCTTGGATCATGCGTGACGGTATCTCCTCTGCAGGATGTGCAGGGCGGCCCTGCCTCCAAAGGAAGCCAAACGCCGCACCGGCAAGGACAAGCGCCAACAGTATCAGGTTTTGGCTTGGGACATAGAACGCCATAGCAGCCAAGAGAATAAGACTGCCTCCGCCGAGCGCTAGGCCCAGGGCGCGGTCCTCGCGGTTGAGGACCGACATGCGCATAAGCCGCATGACAGCCGCAAGTACAAATAGGAACGGCAACACCCAAGCCAAAGCGCCCAAGAATCCTACTGTGCCTAACGCAGTAGCAAGTGTCGAGTATCCGACGTTAAAGTCGAGACTCCAGAATGCGGACTGATTAACCTCGGCCGGCTTCTGGGCGAGCCATATCTCGCCGAAAGTGTTGGGGCCCATACCCACGACTGCGCGACTAAAGCTGCCTTCGCGGACTGCTGTGAGAACCTGTGTGGTTGTCTGGTACGACGGACGGACCTCGAGCGAACTAACCGGAAAGACCGACGTGAGGCTCGTGTTAAAGAACGGTCCCCACATCATAAAGATGATGGAAAGTGCGGCTATGCCTGTAGCAAACCACGGGACACGCGACACAATACCCTGACGCAGATGCGCCTCGCCCTCTTCTGACCTGCCTTTGATAAACGAGAAAACACCGACCACAACCGCACCCGCCAACAAGAGTATCCATGCAAGCGAGAAGTTGACGAAGCCCAGGAGCGCTAGCGCGAGCACGCCAAGAACCATAGAGCCCATACGCATAAGGTTGGACGGGCGGCGCATCTCAAGCTCGACCAAGATAAACAAACCAAGAATGCTTGCAAGAAGACCTAGGTCGTTCCACTTGCCTACCAGGTTGACGGAACGGTCGGCAAAGGTACCGCCCGGTATCGAGGGACCCATGATGATAGTGATGCACTGGAAGAGCGCCGCAGCGGCGATAGCCCAGAACAGGCTGGTGTACAGCAGGCGCGCCGAGCGCTGGGTACGGAAGAACATGGATGCGAGCATGAAGCTCAGCGCGGCCAGGCTCGCGAACATGACTGTGTCCCACTCAATGGCGTAACCGGTCCAAGCAACCGAGCCGTCAAGCGATGCCCATGCGGAAATAAGATACGCTGCCGGTAGCAAGAGCGCTGCTAGTGTGAGCTTCACGCCAGGAGAGCGTAGAAACTCGCGCATGCCGCCACCCAAGACGAACAGCACTGCTGCGGCCGCGAGGAGCACGGCAAAAACGGCAACCTTTGCTAATTGGAACGGGAACCACGCAGCCGGGATGACGAGTACCAAAGCAAGAACAATACCTGCCAGATACAAGCCTCGCGACCACGCATGGAGTCGTGAGTACATAACTATAAATGATTAAGAAGCATACGATATGCTCCCCTATTAATACGAACCTTTGTCAGTATAGCCCCTTTGCGGCTGGACATGGCATAAGCCCTGTGGATATGCTATGCTACATGTTAGCGCGTTAGGCAATAGCTCCGCTCTGCCCTC
>CAYHLQ010000071.1:0-2571 GCA_964357485.1 uncultured Candidatus Saccharibacteria bacterium
GCGTGTTGGGTAAACGTTACCTGATCCTTAAACTCTTCCGAGTCGTAGGCGGGCGGAGGAGGGATCCTAAACTGGCTCCCGGAAGCAATAAACCAGCCTAAGCTAGAGCCGCTGCTAATGCCGATACTTGGCTGGGGCCCGTCCCAATACTGCTCGCCTAGCGGTATAGGATATGCCTTGAGGCCGGCGGCATCTTGTGCCATGCGCTCTTTTATTTTTGTCAGGACTACAGCGGCAATAGCTTCTGAATATGGGTCCTTGTCCGCATACAGGAGGATGCTGGCGCAATCATCTGTAAAGTATATGCATAGCACTCCTTTTGAGGCCGGCTCTATCGTACCCGCAAATGCGCCGCTTAAGCTGTATGAGAGAGCCGCGAAATCATGCTGGGCCACCGCCAAGTAGGCGTAGATTTTCGACGTCTCTTCAGTAAAGTCCTTTTTCTGGGTGTATTTCGCCACCAGGTCGAAGGCGGTCTGGTCAAAGCGGTATATATCTCCTGCTGATATATACCGATCTGAGCTAAGTCCCGCAAGGGTGCTCATCTGCGCTTGCGTATAGGCAAAATACGGCAGTGGCGCTGCCCCGTTCTGGGGTGCGCGCATAAAATAAAAAAAAGGCCGAGCCGGCCGTAAGCGCCGCTGCAATAACCGCAATTATGATATACAGCAGCGACTTCATAGTGTGCAGCGGGATTTTAGCACCTCTATCTCCTTCTTCAACTCTACCATCTTTAATTCCCTACCAACCAAACACCTTTCACCCCTCCACCGCTGTTTAATACTTTTGTACTATTTTCATATAAAAATGGCTAAAACTAAATAATAAAACTACCGGGTGATGGATATACCTGAGTCTGCCTCCTCTGCATACGGAGCACATACGTAGATACGACCGTTGCTAAGTTGGTAGGCAACATACCCCGTATCTTCATCGCTATCTTCTGCAACAGGGTCTATCGGAAGGGCTGCAATATAATCGGGGACTAAATAGTCGTCTATCTCGGCTCCGCCACACGACTCATCCTCTTTACAAATACGTACATCGTTATCATCAACAGTTTGCGCGCACGTGCCATCGCCGGAAGCAAGTTGGTTTAAGAGAGTGCCGGTGGGGTTTTTTATAACATATTGGGTTATCGCGTTGGAGAGCGCCTGCACGTCGGAGTGGCGCTGAGCGTCGCGCGTCTCGGCCAGCTGCTGGGCGGGGTTTATAGCCACGATAATAATGCCCGCCAGTATGGCTATGGCCGCCACGACCAAGAGAATTTCCAAGAGTGTGAACCCAGCTGACCGCCTTATCTTCATGCATCTATCATACCAGAAGTTGCGGACTACAAAGACAGTATAAAGGGGTGGGTATAAAGTATAAAGGTTTCGCTGCCTTATCCCCTTATACCTTATACTGGCCCCTTTATACTCTTGTCTTTGGGCTTTCCTTTATACTTATGACTACTTTTAGTAGGCAGAGATGTAGTCGTAGGCTGCTTTAGAGACATCGTGCATGAGAGCCTCGACGCGCTCCTGCTCGCCCTCGGCACCCGTGCCCTCTATAGCCACCACGAGCATGTACGGGCGGCTGGGCACATAGACTATGCCGGCATCAAGGTGGGCATTGTGCTCAATCTGCTGGCCGAATTTATGGGCAACCAGTATGTCCTTGGGGATAGGTGCTGCCAAGTAGTCTTTAAATATGCTCTGCGACATAAGGCTGAGTATGTACTGCGAACTTTCGCGCTTGAGATAGCTCGAGGTGTACAGCGCGCGCAGAATGCGGGAGTATTCCTTGGCGCTGATGCGACCCCCGGCGCCAAACATGTCCTCCAAGCCTATCTCGCCCACCACCGCCAAATGGTCGTCTATAACAGTGTTGCGCAATAAGATGCGGTAGGCCGTATTGTCGGACTCGACAAGCATCAGGCGCATGAGCTCCTCGGCGGCAAAGCGCGTGCCAGTCGGCCGCCGCCACAGCGAGCCGTAGCGCTTGTCCTCCTTGTCCGATTCCTCCAAGACAAATTCCTTATCGAGCGACCATAGGCCCTGCTCGACTTTACTCATAACTATCATGGCCATGGGGACCTTGGGCAGGGATGCCGGCCAGACTTTGAGCTCTTTGTTGATGGAGACGTTGGCGCCCGTGTTGAGAAACTCGAAGTACAACGACACCTTGAGGCCGCCGCGCTCGGCCGCGGCGGCCAGGTCTACGAGCTTGTTGCGCAGGGGCTGGATGTTGACGATAAAGTCCTCCTGCGGAATAAAGCTGCGCGCCGGGTCTATAAGCGGGTACTCGCTCCCCCACGCCGCGTCGAACTTGTGGTGATAGACAAAGAAAACGCCCATAATGGCGATTACTCCAAGAAGTATAAAAAATCCTATAGCCCACCTGTTCATGCAGGAAGTATACCAAATACGCAGAAACCCGCCTTGAGGCAGGTGTTGTGTCTTGTGGTCAGGCGTTCAATTTGCGCCGTCGCGCAAATTGCCGCACGACCCCGCCTCGCGGTTTTGCCAGTGCAAAACATCGCTGCGGCTCGCGCCCCCCCCCAAAAACCCCCCCAACGCGGGGGTTTTT
>CAYHLQ010000072.1:0-1175 GCA_964357485.1 uncultured Candidatus Saccharibacteria bacterium
CGTGGTTACAAAGACCATGGACGACATCATCGCGACCACGCCGGGCCGCCTTATCATCGGTACATTCTCATCTCAGCTCGAGCGCCTCATGCGCATGATTGAGCAGGCCGAGCGCGTAGGCCGCAAGATCCTAGTAGAGGGCCGCTCCATGAAGGTAAACATCGAGATAGTAAAGCAGCTCGGGCTCTTAAAGGTTTCTGACAAGACGTTTATAGACTCCGCACAGCTGGAGAACTTCCCCGACCCTAAGGTCCTCATACTCGCCACGGGCGCGCAGGGCGACGAGTTTGCAGCACTCATGCGTATCGCCATGAAGACGCATAAATACGTCAAGCTGAAAAAGGGCGACACGGTCGTGCTCTCCTCGTCGGTCGTGCCGGGCAACGAGCGCTCGGTGCAGAAGCTCAAGGACAACCTGTCGCGCCAGGGCGCGCGCATCATCCATCGCGAGCAGATGGACGTGCACGCCTCCGGCCACGCCAACCGCGACGAGACCTTCTGGATCCACCAGAAGATAAATCCGAAATTCTTCATGCCGATGCATGGCTACCACTATATGTTGCGCGTGCACGCCGACATCGCCAAGGCGTGCGGCCGCCAGGAGGACGAGATTATCATCCCCGACAACGGCACAATAATGGAGATTCAGGATGAGGGTGCAAAAATAGTACGCCTCAAGGAGAGCGCCCCCAATTCCCTGCGCTTGGTAGACGGATTTGCTATAGGTGACATCCAAGAGGTTGTTATCCGCGACCGCACTGTCTTGGCGCAAGAGGGTATGTTTGTCATCATCGCCACAGTCAACCCCAAGACCGGCAAGCTGCGCAAATCGCCCGACATTATCTCGCGCGGCTTCGTGTACCTGCGCGAGTCTCAGGAGCTCTTAAACCAGGCGCGCATACTGGTTAAAAAGTCCATCGAGACCGCGGCCGCGGGCCAGCAGCCGGTCAACTTCGACTTTGTTAAGAACGAGGTTACCGACAGCTTGGCACGCTTCCTCTTCGAGAAGACCAACAAGCGCCCGATAGTCATCCCGGTAGTGCTCGGAGTCTAGTTCTCCCGACAAGAACCAAAAGAAGGGCGCGGCGAAAGCCCCGCCCGTTCTTGTTTGTTTAAAAAGTGGTACAGTCGGGCCCGCTACAAAACCGGACAAACCGAGGCGAAAATGGGGGGAC
>CAYHLQ010000072.1:1185-2556 GCA_964357485.1 uncultured Candidatus Saccharibacteria bacterium
GGGTCCTTTCCCCACACCACCACACCCCCCCCTTTGCCCCCCGGGGTGGGGGGGGTCGTTTGGTCCCCCCAAAAAAAAAAAACCCCGGGGCGGGCCAACCGCCCCCCCCTTTCTTGTTTGTATAAACAGTGGTACAGTCGTGCCAGCTACAAACGCGTACAAACGGAGGCGAATATGGGCGTACGGCTGTCAGTAACCATGGAGAAGTCCATGGCAACTTACTTCCAATAAATGGCGCGCAAGGAGGGTGTGTCTGTAGACATATTGCTTGCACGAGGCCTTATTACGATGCAGCGGTTCCAGGAGCAGCGCAAGCTCGGCCGCAAACACATCGGCTTTGTGAGCGACCCGTCGAAGCTCGATGCGGAGCTTATCTTTACCTCCTTACACACCCGAAGGGTGCGGCATCAGCCGCGCCCTTTCGTTTTCCCTAACCCTACAACAAATCCTACGATATATCGTAGGATTAAAACTCATCAAGCCATTTCCAGCGAGGCTCGGTCCTCTGCCGCGGCCCGAGTATCAGGGTCTTTAGTATCGTCACCACTATCTCCTCAAATTTATTTTTGCGCGCCGCCTCAATGGTTGTGGCAAACTTCCCCGCCTCAACCCCGGCCCGCAGTCTGGATACCGTCGAGGGGCTTACCATAAGCTTCTCCGCTATAGCATCAACGGGCACGTCGCGGGCGAGCATAACAATAATAGCCAGCCTTTTGGCCAGCATAAGCCTCTCGACTCCGGTAAACAGCTCCCAATGTATATCCGACCTCTGCTTTGGGATTCCTTTTGTGCTTAAGGTATCCATCATCGCTTGGATGAGCTTTTTCTCTGTGTCGCCCTTCAAAAACTGTCTCGAAATATGCGGCATGAACCCTACGATATATCGTAGGGTTTAAAATGCAAGAGGTAACGCTTGATTGCTATTTTGAGTCCAACACTTTTCTTATTTGCGCCTCAGTGGCGCCTTTGGCCAAAAGGTCGCGGAGTTTTGCTGCCCGCTTCTGGCGGGCACTGCCCTCGAACTTGGATTGCTTTTGATAATGTTTGCTTTTGGTATTAAGCTTTACTCCCTGTTTCTTTAAGTGGGACCCGTAGTCCATGAGCGCGGCATAAAAGTCGCGCGGCTGCATCTTGGACTTGCGTAAAGCCTCCTCCACCAACGGCAACAACTCTTTGTCCTCTATTCTAGTGTTCTGCAGAACATTGGAATAACAATGATGGAAAAAGACGGTTCTTATATTGGTTTCTATAAACACCGTCGGTTTGTTGTGGGCGAAGGCCTCTATGGCAGCGGCGGTGTAAGGCCCGATCCCAGGCAACTTCCCTCCCCATCCATATTCGGAAATTAATTTAGCCGCCTCCCACAGGTAA